>JBKPAC010000066.1:0-55379 GCA_046726175.1 Acidobacteriota bacterium | reverse complement strand
ACGTAGGAATCGCCATCAAAAACCAGTGAAGCGCCGATTCCGTCGGGCCATTTACCCTGACCACCACTAAAGAACAACCCTGCTATGGACGAGAGTGCCGGCTCAATTGGATCAGGCAGTGGAGGTTTATCCTTTGAAATTTCAGTGATGGTGAATGAGTCTGTACTGGACGGAGTATCCGCAGGCTTCGGCATCTCATCGGGTGGCTTCGGTACTTCTTCGGATTTTTGCTGAGCAAGGGCCTCAGCTTCCATCCGTTTCTGTTCTTCCTCGATCTTTTTCCGCTCTTTCTCTTCGCCTCTCTCAATGCCCGCAAAGTCGACGTAAAGAAAGACCGAATCGGTCGTGAATCTCTCATGAGCAATACGGAAAGTTTGATCCTCAGCTAGTAACTTGCTCCCTTGGGGTTTTAAGTCTTTCAAAGCAAACGGCGCATCCGTAACGAACACGAGCTGCCCCACTTGTTTCAGCACATAAGGTGGACCAGCTGGCTTTTCGGTTTCCTTTTTTTCGCCTTCTTCAGATCGCGGGGCAGGCGAACTCGAGGGTGTCGGTGTCGGCAACACCTTAGGAAGGAAATCTCTCAGTTGTGGTTCAAACTTCTGTGCTTCCTCGGGGGAAGGGAACTCAATCGCGACGAGCATTTGCGGAAGTTTGGGTTTAGAAGGCCATGCCGCGAACAGCAATCGCGAAGTCAGTAGCGCATCTGCTCGAAGGTTGAGCCACTTCACCAGCGCTTTGAATTCCTTGGGAGGCGCAGACAATTTCAGGACTGGCTCGAGAGCGTCTTTTACACCTTCGGAACGTATCAGTTGACCGACGGCGCGCACCTCACCGTAAACCTTGTAGCTGTCCGCTGCGAGTAAAGTGTCGAAGCTGACTGTTTGTTGTTGAGGTTGTTCCGGTGCAGGTTTTCTTGGGGCCGGACGTCGCTGCGCGCTCACTGGTGCCACGAAGAGCGCAAATACAAGCAACGATGAAAGAATTTTGAGTATCGGACGCCGGAGCAGTTCAAAGTATCGGGGTGTTGTCATTTGAACACCTTTCAAGTATTCACCACTTCATCCTCGTTGAAGTTGAAAGCAAAATCAAGACTGGGACCGCGGGCGTCTCGCCCGCACCATGTTGAGAGTCAACCGCAAGCGGGCGAGACGCCCGCGGTCCCAGTCAGTCTCGACTTTGCTGGATCAGCTTCAAAGTGGCCGCCTCGCCCCGAGACTTAATCAATTCACGTACCTCGACATAGGCCAAGGCATACAGTTCCCGCATCTCTTTTCCGTCGGCAGGCGCGGCGAGCTTACGTTCCAGCTCTGCGATGCTGATTCTTTTGCCCGGTACGTAACGCGAAATCAATGGGCCTTCCCCTGCGATGTAAAGAGCAAATCCTTCGGCAAGCCAGCGAGGTGAGCGGCCGTTGCCGGCTAAATCTACCAATTTATGTACGAGTTCGTGGCGCAGTGTTGTTTCCAGAATCCGTCTACGTTGCAGCAGCTCAAGGGGCTGAAGCTCGATTCGATTGTCCACGCTTCCGGCAGCAGCCCACCAGGGCAGCCCGGTCCTCGCGACAAAATCACCGGTCGTTTGATTTACGAAAACTTCAATGAATGGTAACTCGGCGTTCGGAGGCAAGCTGAACCGACGAAGCAGGGCGGTGCGGCTTGCTTCCAACAGTTGGAGCAAATGTTCTGCGTCGTTCAATTTGGTTTGAGCGGGATAACTCACGCGAAAATGGCTGCTGGATAAGAAACGCCGTTGCGAGCCTGTGCTGGTTCTTTGCTGCGAGTTGGGAGCCTGGGTTTGACTCCAAAGCAGATCTGCTGCGATCCGCTTGTTTCCATCGATCGTGCTTACGCTCACTCCGGGGAAGTACTTCAAGAGGATCTGCCGGTAGCCGAAGCCACGTTCGGCCATGACATGAGCTCCTTCCTGACAAAGGCCAAGGCCATGACCAAATCCAGTTCCGTGAAAAACGAAGTTGGATCCAGCCCGCGAGACCTGGAACCGCGAGCTCTTCAAGTGGTTCCACCCCAATGCTCTGCCGACGATGATCTTAAACTCCCACCCATTCACCACACGTTCCTGTTGGCCCACAATTGATATCAACTCGGCCCGGCCTGTTTCGTCGCGCCGGCGAATGATGATGTTACGCAGCTCGTTGCCTACATCTGTGCGCGGGTCACTGCGAACGGCACGCAACATCGCTTCGTTGCTGATCACGTCGGTCCAATGGCTGTGCAGAGAGTTCGCGCAGAATTCATCTCTCACGCCTTGAAGATAAGGCTTTGGTCCACTGTTCCACAGTTTTGCAATGTTCGCGGTTTCACCTCCGCACGACGCGCTAAAGTAAGATTCAGCCAGTCCACCATCGTTATCGCGCAGCACTTCACCTTCCGTTTCGGCTACGGCTCGGCGTACCAGATCGCTAACTTGATCGCTAATTCCCGAACGCTGGCAGTGCGTCATATTGCAGAAATCAAATCCTTCCGCAGCATGCCTGCCGAGATTGTTCATAGCGTACGTGCGACTTGCTACAGCCAAAGCTTTGAGAGCTTCAATCTTGGTCTCCAGACTACCTTCTGCAGCTACGACAGACTGTACGTAACTCTCGAGGGCCATCGAGCGCGTAACGTTCTCCCGCTCGAAATGAACTCGGACCAACGCTGCTTTTACATCCCGGGAAACAGGTTTTGAAAGATCCGCGGTGGACGGTTTTGGAGAAGCCGCGAAACGCGAACTCGCGTATGCCTGAAAGACACTGCGTGAAACTTCAGCCGCATCGACGCCGTGTCCTTTTCTAAGGAAAACGAGAACACCGAGCGTAGGATTAACAAACCGGTTCTGCTGCTGAGATGCGAAACCTACGAACCAGCCTTGCGACCGAAATCCCTTTGATGGAGTGGACGTGCCGGTCTTCCCGACGATGTAGAGTGGAAGGCTATTGAGAGCAGCTCGTTCGGCAGTGCCGAAAAGAACTGCTCCGCGAAGTCCCTCAACGATCACGTCACGTTCCTGATCCGACAGCGAAATATCTGCTCGTGTGCGCGCCTTGAAATTCTCTGCATCGCCCCTCGCCGGGATCAAAAGGTGACCGCCGTTCAGAAGTGCGGAGTACGCCATGAGTAACTGCATCGCTGTGACTTGAATGTAGCGTCCGTCACCCAGTGCGTTTTCGGGTTCCCATGAAGTCTTAACGAGTCTGCCCGGGGATTCATGATCAAAATCGCCCTGGCTTCGCGTACCGAAGCCGAATTCAAAAAGGAGTGAGTTAAGGATTCGGTCGTCCATCCGCTCGCCGAGGCGAGCGAAATAGTAGTTACACGAGTACGCAATGGCGTCCGCTGGGTTCAGTGGTGCGAGGTGCGCGCGATGAGAACAGACTGTCTTGAAATCATCATGGGTATATTCCTGACGACAAAGTGTGCGCGAGTCTTTGTCAATTAATCCGGCTCGCATTGCTGCGATGGTGACAAAAGGCTTAAGTGTCGAGCCCGGAGCAAAAGTACTGTCGACGGCGATCTCAGTATTGACGAGTGCCCTGATCCTGCCTGTCTGAGGATCGATTACTACGATCGCTCCTTCGCGGTTTCCCAGTGCAGCGGTCGCAGCTTGATTAAGATTCTCATCAAGCTGGTGCTCGGATGGTGAACCCACTGTTGTGATCGATTGGTTCGAAGACTGTCCGGGCACCAGGATCAAAAGAGTGACCGCTATGCACGCCGCCACGCTGACTATCACACAGCATTGTGTAAGAGACGGCGCCGTTAACGGGACCCATCGGCGAGTTGATACGTCAGTTGGCATCACTCGTCTCGGGAACCAACGCGGTTGACTCTGTCGACAAAGAAAGAGCCCTAACCGTCAACAGCCAGCCTAACAACGTCATTAGGAATACTGCGAGAAGTCGCAGCGACAGCAGCCCTATTTCTACCCAGGCGCGCGAAGCTGAGGTCGCTTTGAATAGGAGGAGATAGGGCGCAACAGCAAAGATCACGAACCCGACCATATAAATAAGGAGAGATTGAGCTCCAATTGCCTGAATCAGGTGAGTGTGCACGCCGCGTAGCGTTGCAATCAGGCCATTCCGTACGGTCGAAATCCAAAGGTGGATCAACGCCACCGGCCCAAGAACACCTAATACCAGATAACGAAGAGTTGAGATCGCAACAGCAGAGAATTGAACCGGTCTGGGATTCATTTGAGGTGACACGCTGCCAAACTGAGCAGCCGGATCGGGAACAGCAATGGGAACAGCAATCCCGAGTCGCGTCTGGAGTTTGTGCAGCAGGTAAAGAGTGAGGGCAACTGTAGCGACTAGAGGAATGCTCACCACGATCAACTTCCAGCCCGTCTTAACAGAATCCACGACCAGGGCGCGAACACTTTTGGAAGTGGCGATAGCCGCACCCGTCGACTGCAAGGCGAAGAAGAGAACTGGCACCGCAAACACGAGCGCCAGAGTCACGCCCACCTGCATCTTTGTCGCTTCTCTCGTCGTGATAAGAGCGTACAAGCTCACCAGCAAGAGCGCGTAGAGAGTTATGACAACCGACAATTGTCGCCAGTTTATGATCAGCTCGCGCGCTGCTTTCAAAACTACATCTCCTGATCTTCGTAACATTGTTTCAACCTTTCTTACTGGGAGCGCGGGCGTCTCGGCCGCTTCTTACGTTGACGCCTCCAAAGCAGCGGGCGAGAAGCCCGCGCTTCCAGTGGATCTCATTTATCCAGAAAAATCATCTTGCTGCTCGACGTGTTGGCTTCGATTTCAGGTTGGTACATCAACTCGACCCGAGCCGGAGCAATCACGAACTCACCTGGAACCTGAATGCGCATTGCATACTGAAGAGTGGTCTCGCCCGAGAAGCTGTCCAGGAAAAATACGGTTCGGTTATCGCGAAACTCACGCGAGCTATACCAACTGCTCCAGCTCCTGTCTGAATAGTCGAGGTTCATGCTGCCGAGTGAGTCGATCTGCTCGGCGCCTGCGGGAATCGGATCTTCGATCATCAAGTGACGCGCCTTACCTCCTTTTACGTGTAAGCTCACCACAATCAGATCACCGGACTTTAGTTCTCCCGTTAGCGGCTCGACAGCCCACTTCAGTTTGTAACCATCCTGAACCACGCGCAGGCGGCGATACTCACGCGTGATGTTTAGGTCTGAGTAGCCTCGCGCTGCGACTTCCTGCTCGCCAGTGTAGAAGTTCAGGGCACCGTTAAAGTAGATGCTCCCGCGGCCACGCTTCACGATCCTGACCTGATTAGAATTTTGGACCTCCAGTCCTTTGCGTTTGACTACCAGGGCCTGCGACGCTGACGAAATGTGTTCTACCAAGACAGCTTCACCGTTCAGATAGACTTCGAGCTGATAGTTGGGAGTTAGTTCCTTGCTCACTTGCAGGTAGTCAATGAGACCATAGATCGCAAACGCAGTATCTTTTGTCGAATTCCAATAGAAGCCGTTCTTGCGATTCGAAACGAGCCAGCGTGCAGCGGGCGCGAGAAGCGGGCTACCGGGTTTGATTCCGGTAAGTGCTTTTAACGACAGCGCCGTAGCTTCTATGTCGTTCTCTTCAACAAAGTCGAGCATTTCCTTGCGCCTCGACTGCCAGTGAGTAATCAGTTTCTCGGTAACAGCTGAACGCTCAATTTCCTCAGCAACGGCGCGAGCGCGAGCGTTGTCTTTTCGCAGCTTCAGAGTCAGGGCTAGAAGTGCTCGTCCATATGGTTGAAGTGCTGAACGTTCGGCAAATACCTGTTCAAGGAAACGACTGTCTGATTCGCCACTCTCCTCCAACGCGTAAACCATGAAAGAGCGAGTCTCGAGGTCTATGTTGTCTCCGGACGATGACTTGCCGGCGGTAAGCATCTCGACCAGCTTTTGACGGCCGCGATCAATTCGCGATTGATCGATTTCATATCCGGCATTCTTAGCGAGTGTCAGACCATCGACGACGTAAGCTGTCATGAACGGGTCGCTGAGATCGTCTTTCCACCAACCCCAACCTCCGTCGTTGTGTTGAAACCCATAAAGCCGATCGCGGCCTCGTTCGACCTTCTTCCTAAGATCATTGGATCCGCGTACCGAAGCCGTTTGGACTTCCTTCAGAGCATGCGAAACGATGACGTTGGGCAGGAAGCTCGACATCGTCTGCTCAGTGCAGCCATATGGATACGTAGTCAGGTAATCGAGCGCCCCGAAGAGGGTGCCGGCTACGGACGGCGATGCCTCGAGTCTCAGCGACCGTGCTCGCGGATCAGCATCAGCAGACATATCCAAAGTGAAAGTCTCATCGACATTGTCATTAGCGCTGCTGAAAACATTGTTCCTGGCTTGGCGCAGTCCACGAGGAACGACTTCCAACGTCAGTTCGACGGCATCCGATTCGGTGTTTGTCAGCGCCTTGGCCAGCAGCTTTACCTGACCAACGTTCGGTGTCGAGATCTGCCAATCAATCCGATGTTCGCCTTCCTTTTGAATTGACACAGTCTCTTTTCCGGAGCTTAGGAGACTTGCACCGCTGACTTCGATCGAGATTTGCGTCGACTTGGACGTGTTCAGATAGTTATGGACCACACCTGAAAGCGTCGTTACGTCGCCTTGTGTAAGGAACCGCGGTGTCTCGAGTCTCAGGATGACGTCTTTGCGCGCGACTACTTTGGATCTAGCCACTCCTACTTTCGTGTCTGCAGTCACGCCGAGTGCTGTTGCTCGCCACGTCGTCAGGTTGTCGGGCAAACGAACCTTCATCGTTGCGCGTCCATCCGCGTCAGTCAGTGCTGCCGGTTGCCAAAAAGCCGTGTCTTTGAATTGCTTTCTGACCATTGGCTCAACCAAGTCGCCTTCGTTCTTGAAATCCGCCAATTGATAAGAAGGCTTATTGCGTGCGAGCTCCATCGGCTTGTCACCGGCAAATCCCGTGAAGCTATACGCAATAGAGAAATGAGTTTCGACCGAGTTGTAGCGACGGCCATAGAACTCCTTGCGAATATTTCCAGCCGTCTCGGGTGAAACGCTATAGATGGCTTCATCAACTACACCAAGACTAATCTCAGCTCCTGCAGCTGGTGATCCATCAGCATTGCGAGCAAGCACTGTGTACGAAGCAGTTTCGCGCGGCTTGTACTCGCTCTTGTTTGAGATGATCTCGATATTGAGCATTTTGTCGCGCGCGGGAACCGACAATCGCTGCTCCTGTGTATACATCTCTCCGTCCTTCACGTAAGTGACGTTGAGATACACGTCAGGCGCGTATCCGGCTTCGATAGGTACATCGAACATGATCGATTTTCCGGGCGACGTGACATGTTGCGCCGATAGTACCGTTGAGAGTTCCGTCGTTATCAGGAGGTTAGCTTTATCAGTGGGAAGAATCGCAAGAATGTGTGCTGTGTCGCCTGGCCGATATTGCTTCTTATCGGGAACCAGTTTGATCGAGCCGTAGTCTTCGCTGTAGTACGAACCGTCAGTCCACTCGAGAGCTCGGTCCGTTACCCAGAAATAATCAGTCACCGACACATACTCGTTGACAATTGTCTTTATGGAGATGCTGCCGGGTTCGGTGACTGAGTACTGGTAAGTCGCTGCGCCATGAGCGTCGGTCGTAACAACGGCCGAAGACAGCTCGCGCTCACTCATTTGGTAATCGTTATAGGTGTATCCGTTTTCCTGCTTCTCTATTCTGGTCCAGGTTCGTACGACAAACTTCAATGCCACTTGCGCTGACTGAGGATGTCCCTGGTAGTCGCTGGTATGGACTCGTATCGTGGCGACGTCGCCTTTGCTGTAGACATACCGGTCGGGGTTCGCGCGGGCAATGACATTTCCTCGCGTGGCAACGACGTGCGTCGCACCACTAATCGTACGTCTCGATGAGTCAGTAACCTGGGCGTCCAGCCGGTAGCTATAGTCAAACGGGTCGGACTCGGCTGCTTCCGGAACCTGAAAATCCACTTCCAGTTGTCCCTGGTTATTGAGCTTGCCGTCGCCCTCTTTCACGAGGTCGTATCCGTAACCGTAGTACTCTGAATTCTCATCCTCTTCCTCATCAGCTTCGCTGTCATCACTGTCGGCTTCTCCGAACCAGCTCGCGTAGTAACGCGATCGGTAGATGTAATACTTCACCTCAGCATTGGCGACGGGCGCGCCGAAGAAGTAGCGCGCATCGATCGAGAACTTCATGTTGCTGCCAACAGGAAGGAACTTCACCGGCGACGAGACTTTCACCTTGTATTCAGGCTTCTTGTATTCGGAGACTTGAAAGCTGCCGTTCGCCGTACTCCCTTCCACTTCGGCAGCGATGGTGTAGCTGCCAAGCGGGGCTTCTTCTGAGATTTCCAGCTCGCCGCTAAATGTCCCGCGCGGCGAAAGTGTCAACTCTTTCGCGAACACACTGGCGTTGTTTGGATCCTCAATGGTGACGCTGATGAGGTTCGCCTGCACTGGCTTGTACAGTCCACGTTCGTCAACGGCGCGGAGAATTCCCTTGAAATAGACTTTCTGTCCAGGTCGGTAAACCGGACGATCTGTGTAGATGTAACTTCGCAGGTTGCCGTCTTCGGCATAGTCGTCGTAACCACCGAAGTAGTAGGACTCAAGGTCAGAGATCGCAAAGTTTTCGCGGTGCTTCGCGAGAATAATGTAACTGTTGTCGACCACTTCGTCTGTCGCCGGATCGGCTTCCTCATCCTGGCTCTTCAAGTCGACCCGCGTGCGGAGGATGCCTTCCTGATCTGTCGTACCGCTGGCGATCGTCTTCCTGCCTTTTACAATTTCGACTTGCGCGTTGGCTCTTGGTTCGCCGGATCTGCGATCGACTGTGTAGACCATCAACTCACCGTCGTGCGTCGTCTTTTCGATCATCGCGAGATCAGTTACCACTACAACGGTGTACGCTCGCAGATCGCCTTCCACCGCTTCCACGAGATACACACCAGCTTCCCGTTTACCGAGTGGAATCATCCTACGGTCATAGAGGTTCTCCAGTGGCGGCAGAGGTTCGCGCCAGCTGCTGACAAGTTGATTCGGGTTGAGCAACGGCACACGAGCGTAATCGGCTGTGTTGAGAGGCGTGCGCTTGCTGGGCTGCTCGCTGCGGAACTTTTGGTTGAACGCCTGACGAGAGTTGTGATGCAGTTGCTCGCGTACGTAGCCCTTGATTCCGGTGAATGCCCATCGCTTGAAAGTTCTGACCTTTTCAAGCAATGACGTCGTCCGGCTGAGCGCGACCACTTCTTCCTTGTCTTGTTCTCCCATCTGGTGTGGGTTTTCGAGTTTAGCGAAGAACTTTGCCGGCTCATTTATCTTGTAGACCCGGAAATCGAGATGGTCCACGCGTTGATAATCGACCCAAAGACGCGCACTTTCCTTCGTACCAAATGTTCGATGAGTGGAAAGTGAGAAATAAGGTTTTGTTGATGTTGAGAGCGGCCGGACCGGCGGTTCAAAAACAACGGGGCTCGCCGGCATGGCGCGAGAACGAAGCACGGCAATGGTGCAAGCTCCAGTAATGACGATCAGGTAGACAGCCACCTGGACTAACCGTTGACTCGCACGAGAATTGAAGTCGAACACTTTACTTTCCTCCGCCGAAACGTTGCTACTCAAGGATCTTGAGCCGATAAAAACCGATGAAGTTTGGATTGCTTTCCACAGGCCGCCAGCGCTTGTTTGGGTGGTGGTCCAGAACTGCCAGCCGCACCTTTTTCACAGTGCCTTCGTCAGTCGTCGATGCGCCGGTGTGATAGACCACCCAGTCGTTTGCGCCCTCGGACGCAAATCGCGGCTGCCCCAGAAAAATCATGACGTGGAAAGGAAACTTTTGAACCCAGGGTTGATAAAAGAAAAGCAGGTCGCCGGGTTGGGCTACTTCCCGGTCGCGGCCGATAAAGTTTGTATTAAAAGCTTTGAGAGTTCTGGCATCGGCAAATTCCGAGAACTTGCCGTTGATCAAATCGGTTTCTTTGAAAGCTCCGAACGAGGTGCGAAAGAGCTTCTCGCCGAGTGGTCCACGCTCGAGACTGTAGCGGTCTACATCTGGACCGACCTGCTCGTAACCTGGTCCCATCCTTTGGAACCAAACTCGATCGTGGTGACGCAGCGCTTCACGCCAGGCAAATCTTGCCAGTCCTGCACAATCGCGTTGGTCCATAGTCCATTGATCGCTCAAATGGTAGAACTGCATTTCGGCAATACTCGTGAACCACCGACGAAAGTTCTCACGGTCCGCCGAACTGGTTAGCTCAGCAGAGTCAGGTATTCCGTCTTCGTCGGTATCAGCTGTTCTTGAGTCCGAGAGTTTGCGCTGGGCCAGACTGTGGTTGCGTTGTGGTGCCTCAGGCAGGTCTTTGAGCGAGGAAGGGTTGAGGCTGGTATTAACAATCCGGCCCAATAGGAAAAACGAAACCAGTAACATGATGGCAAACAACGCCACCAACCCCGAATGGAATCGCCTTTCTATGACATGCGCAAACATCGTTGCGGATTATCAGCGCGAGTGCAGGTCTCATCGAGGCGGTCTCAAACAGTGATGGATCAGGTTATCCCTTGCGCGAGGCGAGTTAGGTACGGAAGAGCGTGCTGTGGTAAGCCACAGTGGTCCGGAGATCTGAGATTTGAGATCTGAGATTTGAAATTTGACGAATGTGAATACTCGCTTTCCATTTCAATGATTCACAGAAAACACGCGCAAAAAGGGTGTTGCAAAATCTTACGCGCACGGTTAGATTGTCGGCTATTCCAAACAAGGTGGAGGTCTCCCGAGTGTTGTGGGTGAACCACTGCCTTCTAATTATCCACGGGAGGTAGAGAAAGTGCCGACTGGAACTTGCCCTGAATGTGACGCTGATGTCCATGTTGATATGGACACGGACAAGGGCGATATCGTTTCTTGCGACGAATGTGGGACCAGTCTTGAAATCGTCGGCCTTGACCCTGTCGAGTTAGATATAGTCGAAGAAGAAGACTACGACGAAGATGAGGACGAGGACGAGTATTAGGGGCTGTCAATAGTAGTTCATAGCCAGGATAGGACCTTTCCCTTCTTGCTTGGAAGCCCCCAGCAGGGGAGTTGGTCCTTTTCTCTGTCTGATATCCGGCTGAACGTCACTTGGCTGCCTGATAGCTTTGCCTGCTTTGGCGCAACACAAGACCCGCCGGACCCTCGACTTTAATCGAATGCATTTTCCCGTCTCTCCGCTTTTCTTCCGGCGGATAAAACGCGAGCACATAAGCTGAACTCACCTCTTCAGCCAGTGATTTAAATAACGGCGCGTAATCTTCCTGACTAACATAGTAGCTTCTGCCGCCGGTCAATTCCGCCAAGCCACTTACGTCGAGAGGTGTTGGCAGCGGCGCCTGCGATGAAGCGGCCATCATTCTGGAATATGACGGGAGTGTCACAACATACACGCTAACGTCTGCTGCGTTAGCACGCTCGATCACAGTTGGAGGAGAAACTGTATCTCCCACCGGGAATCCATCCGTTATGACTATGACAGCTCGCTTCATCAGTCGGCGTTGTTGTGTCCGGGGCGCATGGCGCACGAGCATGCGTACAGCGTCGTCTACGGCATCGTACGTGTGCGTTGACATGCCGTTCGGCTCGCGAGAGATGCGGTCAAACGTGCGATCCAGTTTCTCAGGATCGTTCGTGAATTTCTGAAGCGTCTTCACATTCATGCCAAACGTCATTACCGCATACAGTGCTGAGTGATTGGCGACCTGGCGTGAGAAAGCCTGCATCGCTACTCGCAAGCGTTCGATTTCCTCCGGCGTCATGCTTCCCGAAATGTCGAGAGTGAACACAATTGCAAGCGGCCGCGGTTCGCCGGTACGTCTTTCCATCTGAAAGAAGGCTAGAGGTTGTTCTACACCGTCAGAATAGAGCTTGAAAGCCTCTTTACGAAGATTGCGGACAGGGCGACCTTCAGCGTCCGTAACGATGACGTCGACCGAAACCAGCTCTGTGTCGACCTTCACAACTTCTTCCGGCTCTTGTTCCTTGCCGGGAAAGACCTTTCGAGGACGCTGTGCGTTGGGATCAGGGCTCTGTGAGAAAGTTTGTATGTGAGCCGGTATCGAAACGAAAATCAGGCAACACAGGAACAAAACCCTTGGCGTAAATGCTGTGCGATTCATTAAAGCTCTTTCGTTCCAGAAGTACGGACACGCGGCTGATTATCCGGGGGATGCGTAGCTGTTGGCAACTAAGAGTGTTACTATCCGCTTCTCAACCAGGTCCGGTCAGATCGTTAATACGCGGAGAGGCTGAAATGAGATTCAAGAGATTGCTGTTCGCCCTGGTAATTGCGTGCCTCGCCGTGATGCCAGCATCTGCCCAGGACCGAACTACTGGAAACATTAAAGGGAAAGTTCGGACGGAAGTTGGCTCTCCTGCCGGGGTTACGGTCGTTATCAGGAAAGGCGAGCAGGAGGTTCACCGGGTTGAGACGGATAAAAACGGCGACTTCATAGCACGAGTGGCGCCCGGTGTTTACGGACTGACCTTTCGGAAACCTGGCCTGAGTGTCGGTACGATCGAAAACGTCGAGGTTAAGGCCGGTAAAACTCGGTCACTCGGGGATCGGCTTGTCCTGACGATCGACGAGGGCTCAATCGCCTTTATCCGCGGTAGTGTCTTTAATGCTGACGGTCGCAGCGTGCCCAACGCCAAGGTTGAGCTGGCTAAGGTAATGGCTGATGGAACGGTCAAGAAAATCGACGGCCGAATCACAAACGAGACAGGGTCGTTTGTCTTTCGTCTCACGCCGGAACCCGCTAAGTATCGCGTCAGTGTGAAGAACGACAGTGGCGAGCCAATCAGTCGGGACATGGAAATAGATGGCGCTGCCGTTTATCGTGTCGCACTTTCACTCCCACCGAAGAGCTAAGCATTCCGCGTCTTAATCTCATCCGCAAAAGGCACAAAAAGCACAATAGAATGCGTGCGAGGTCTTTGCACTTTTTGTGCCTTTTGTGCATTTTTGCGGCAACCCCCTCTGAATGACCCAGTGCAATGTTTTATTTTTGGCAGGTCGTTTCTTGTTGCGCTAGGATTGTGTAAACGGACATGGAACAGCGTGAAGAGTTTTTGACTGCTCGGCAACTCGCCGAGATCCTTCAAGTCAGTGAGACAACTATTCGACGCCTTGCGCGTAAACGTCGAATACCGTCGGTTCGCCTGACGCCGCGCATCATCCGTTTTCACCTGGATGCAGTCCGCGAGGCTTTAGAAGTGCCGCGTTCAAGAATCCGCCATGGCGAGTATGAAGAACGGATAGACGATTCGCAGTTATCGTTTGAGGATCTGACGTTGCTCAGCTAGGTTCGCCCCGGAACCTTGAATGCCACCCATTTGCCGCCCTGTTTCACGTAGACGCGAGGTTGCCGGATCGTGAAGCTCTTTTGAAATGATGGATTAGCCTTTAAAAATCGATTCACCGTTCCACGATCGCCTGTAGCTATCCGCCACTTTCCTTCTTCTCGTACCAAATATTGCTGGACGACGATCTTGCCTTCAGTCTGAACGGGTACTACTACGCGCCCATAAAGAACCGTATCCACGACAGCGAGATCTCCCGCGACTCTCACCGCGCCGACATCCATTCTGTCCAGAGCATACAAGTTCTGCGCGCGTTGTAACGCCGATGTAAACCGCTCGCGTGTCATTCGCGCTCGAGATGATGAGGGTAACACTTCGTAAAGGCTGTTGTAGTCTTTGGATTTCAGCTGTTGGAAAACTCTTTCAACCGTTCCGCGAACGTCTGTCTCATCCGAGGCGCGTAGAGAACCGCTCGCGGAAAAAAGGATTAGTGCCAGTAAAACAAGACGACCTGAAATAAAGCTACTCTTCTTCATTTTGTTCAGCCTGTCGTTCTCTCTCTGCATCCGCCGCAAGAGCGATCTTCTTCATGTCCATACGATAGTTCCAGAACCATGCCACTATGCCCACGATAGCGATAATGAATGCGGTGTTGAAGTCTCGCCACCACATGAACAGCAACGCGAGGACAATACTGATGGCGGAAATACTGATCAAAAAAATCTTCACTTAATAGTCACCGGAACAGTCACATTGATTTCCCCAGGGGGATAGCAAACTTGATCGTCACATGCTTGGACTTTCAGTTTTCCCGGGAGGTTGCTCGCACCTTTCGCTACAGAGCGGTCAGCTGTCAACATTACATTCAGTTTAGTGTCACCCTCATAGATGGCAATCGGGTTCTCAGCGAATGGAAATTTCTTAACGATTGGATTGGGGTACGTAATGAAGCTGACGGTTATTCCCTTGGGCGGCGTTAGTTCAAGCTCAGTAGCTTTTAGATAAGGGTACGTCGGCGGATTAGCGTTCACATGATACCCGTTTTGTACTGTTACGTGGACGGTTGCTTGCCCAGCGCCGCCTGAGGGAAGGTCAACCGGCTCAGCTCCAAACCGGACGACGCTCTCGGATGTGATGCGAGGCCCTCCTGCCGTGGGAGATCCTGACGTTGTCGGAGTTTGCGTTTGGGTTTGGGGAGATCTCGAGCAAGCGGTCAACACGAAAAGTAAGAGTACACAGGCCGCGAGAACAAATCGGTTTTGTTTCATTCGTTAGGATTCCGGAACTGTTTCCAGTTTACGAGCAAGCTGCAACCTCTTTGCTCTGCGAATTAAATATCGAACCAATATCCCACCGGGCAGAAGCAAGAGGAAGAAAACGGGAATCATTATTATCGTAAAGCGAATAACAAATATCACGATTCCTGTGGCAACTGCCACGCTGTCTGACACTGAGTCTTTCAAAGTCTGACCAAAGCCTGAGGTGCTGGCAATAATTGGTCGCGGCGACTGCAGGTTGATTTTGATTGTCGAGAGGCTCGACCGATTCTCCAGAAAACGTTTGCGACCCTCAAGCTTTTCAATCTCCGTCCGAACTTCCGCGATTTGTCGCTGCACCTCAAGAGCATCCTCTACTTTACTTGCCTGCTTCATGATCTGGAGAAATTGATCCTCGAGAGCTTTCTGCGTTTTGATTCGAGCTTCAAGGTCGATGAATTCTTCCGTCACGTCCTCACCCGACTCCTGGTTTTGAAGAATTCTGGAACCCAGGCTGCGTATTTCCTCGAGCGACGATTCAAATTGAGCTGACGGGATACGAATGACGAGACTGATATCCATCTCGCGATTATTCGGATCGGCTGACTCGCGCTGCTTTGATTCTGAGGTAACGACGAATCCACCGCGGTTCCCGGCGATCAGACTCACCTTTCGCTGAGTTTCAACGGGAGAATTGACCTCGATTGTGATGTCCGCGTTCTTAACAATCTTCCGATCCAAGCCTAATGAACTAGCCTGGTCGAAAGCCACCTTTTCAGCTTCAACCTGAGTGTCGTTAACCGCTTTCGCCCGTGCGGTCTGAGCAGCGGGCTTATCATTCACGGTCCTCGCTGTCGATAACCGGTCCTGTTGTGGTACCCGTGCGCAACCAACGAGAAATAACGAAGACAGTGTTAGAGCAGTTAGGAGAGATTTCATGGTTCAGTCCTCCGATAGGATTTCGTTGGTATAGGAACGAAAAGAGGACTGGAACTTGCGATCTCGACTAATCGGTCGTAGCTGCGTCGGTCTTACCTTCGGGCTTCTTGATTCCGAACTTTTCCAGTCGATATTGAAGCGTACGGAAAGTGAGTCCGAGGAGCTTTGCTGCTTTTGTAATGTTGTAATCCGTCTGCTCCATCGCCTGGATGATCAGGTCGCGCTCGACGTCTTCGAAGTTGATGCCTTCGGGTGGAAGTTTGAAAGCACCTTCCGCTACGGGCTTTGAATCCTGACGCACTTCGAGCGGCAAATCTTCTACAGTGATCTGGTCGTTTTCACAGAGAAGAATGGCTCGTTCGATTGCTGACTCGAGCTGCCTGACATTGCCAGGCCAACTGTAGTCAACCATCAGGCGTTTCGTTTCCGGAGTTAGACCACGCACTAAGCGTGAAGTGTTCTTAGTGTGCTTTTTCAGGAAGTAATCAATCAGCACCGGGATGTCGTCACGCCGTTCCCTCAGCGGAGGAACATCCACCGACAGCACATTGATTCGGTAGTAGAGATCATCGCGAAAGCGGCCATCAGTAACCATCGCCCGCAAATCGCGATTCGTCGCGGCGATGACCCGCACGTCAACTCCGATCTCATGAGTTCCGCCTACGCGTCGTATCTTGTGTTCCTGCAGCGCACGTAAGAGCTTCGCCTGGATGCCGACGTCGAGCTCGGCAATCTCATCGAGAAACAAGGTGCCGCGATCCGCAACTTCAAAGAGGCCTTTCTTCTCGGCATGAGCCCCGGTGAACGAACCCTTCTCGTGACCGAACAACTCTGACTCAAGCAAGTTTTCATTTATTGCTGCGCAGTTGACGGCCTGGAACATCTCTTCAGCACGAGGTGACTGGTTGTGAATCGCGCGGGCGATCAGCTCCTTTCCTGTTCCGGATTCTCCGCGGATGAGAACCGTCGAACTCGAACGAGCTACCTTGACGATCATTCGCTTCACGGATTCCATTTCCGGAGACGCTGAGATGATCTCTATATCGATAGCGTCGAGCCGGTCCAGCGCTCGATTAATTGTCTCGAGCAGCGCCTTCTTGTCGTAAGGCTTTTCAAGATAGTCGAAAGCTCCACGCCGCAGCGCTTCTTTGGCTGATTCGATTGACCCGTGCGCCGTTAGAAGAATCACTATGATGGACGAGTCGAATCCCAGAAGATGCTGCAGCAGTTCGATGCCGTCCATGCCCGTCATCTTCAGATCAGAGAGCGCCAGGTCGAATCGTCGGTCTTTCGCGAACTTGAGTGCCGCCTCGCCTGATGCTGCGGTGGTTACGTCGTAACCTTCTTCAGCGAGAATCATCTCCAGGATTTCGCGTTGAGATTTCTCGTCATCTACAACAAGTATGCTTTTTCGCGCCATAGTCATTTGCTTTGAAGAATGAAGGATGGGAGCTGAAAAGTAAAACGAGCTGGCCCAAACTCAATTTTCTCCGGGCTTTGCTGCCGGGCCTTGCTCGTTTGAGTCAAGCGGCAAGGTTATGGTGAATGTCGTTCCATCTCCCTTTTTCGAATTGACGTTGATTGTTCCACCATGATCATCGAGAGCCTTCCTGACAATCGCAAGACCCAGCCCGGTTCCAGTCTCCTTCGTCGAGTAATAGGGTTCGAATACTTTTGCAATGTCCTCCGCGGCGATCCCGTGCCCCGTGTCAATCACATCGATTCTCGCTAATTTACCGGCAGGGTCTGCCGAAAGCCTGACCGTAATATCACCACCTTCACCATCGAGTGCTTGAACAGCATTAAGCAATAGGTTGGTCAGAATCGATCGTAGTGAATCTCGGTCGGCAGTGACTAGAGGAATGTTACCCTCGGATTCCAGCTTAGTGCGAATTCCGCTCTCTGCAGCTTGACCTTCTATAAGCCGAAGTGCGTTTTCCGCTTCCTCGCGAAGATCAAGCGCTTGCAACTCCAGAGCGGATGGTCGCGAGTACTTCAAGAAGTCGGTGATATGACGATTGATCCGTGCTACTTCAGTTTTCAATTGCTCCGTCAGACGTTCAAAAGTTTTCTGCTTCGCCGGATCCTCTGACGTAAATGACGAGCGCAGAAAATCGAGAGTGAGATTTATATAGTTCAGTGGGTTCCGGATTTCATGAGCGATAGCTGCGGCGAGACGACCTACAACGGCCCCTTTCTCTGCCTGGTGGAGTTGAGCTTCAAGTTCGCGCGTGCGCGCAAGCTGCGCCGACATCTCATTGAACGCAGCTGCAAGTTGTCCCATTTCATCGACACGATCCGCAGGTACCCGCGAGCTAAAATCGCCGGCAGCAACTCGACGTGCCGCGATTGATAAAGCTTTGATCGGACGCGTAAATCGCCAAACGAAGATCGAAGTGAGAAGCGCAGTAACCAGCAACAGAGCAAGCGTATAAAGGAGCGATCGCGAATTCTGCTGCTGAAGGATGTCCGTTACGGTTTTGGTTGAGCCGAGAACGACGATTATGTACCACCGGCCTTTTGTCGTATCGATCGGAAAGTAGAACGCGCCCGGATCCTGCGGCCGTGATGCGACTGCCGCGCGGAGCCACTGCGGCAAAGGTTCTGTGTCATCTGGAAATTCAACTGCACTGCTTAACGGTGGCAGCCCCACCTGTGAAATTTGGGTATAGCTCACAGTCTTATCGTCGTTCTCAATGGGCGTTTGCGATTGAACGAGACTGTCCTGAACGTTTCCTTCACTATCGACCACTAATACGTTGTGCACCCGTCCCGTATGTTCGTCCAGAAGCGGTTGATGCACTTCTTTCCTGAGAACATCCAGGTACTTATTTCGCGAGATGCTGCTGACGCCTAAGCCGACGCCGGCCATGACCGCTTCTTCCTGTTCGACGATCAGATGAGCATTTCTTTCAACGGTTCGGAGGTTGACGTAATACTGGACCCCCAGCGTCAATCCCAGAAGGAAAACAAGGAGTAACAGCAGTCGCGCTCGGAAACTGTTTGTGAGTGCGAGCATTCTCATGAGTCTTGTTGACCGAATCGTTTTCGTCTGGCGACCAAAAATCGCATTGTTTCTGCAAGCTTTCGAGTAGCTAACCTCAATGTTTGTTAACAAATGGTCACTTTTGTGTTGCCGCGTTCCTGCGGCTGATGTTATATTTGCCTCGGTCTCAAATCAATGTCCCCAGGGACCACCATTAGGGAATCTCCCACCTCAACCATTGCAGTACTGAAGGTCATAAAGAACCTCGAAGTTTTTGTTTTGGAGAGAGAAGTGAAGACTCTTAAGACTGCACTAAGTGTTTCGATGAGAGGACAGATGCCGCCAGATGCTTTTCTCTTCACTGCCGGCGTTAGCAGTTTCCAGTCCGCTTGCGTGTAGCAAGCAATCCCTAAGAAAGGTAGCCAGGGCCCGTGACTTCAACCCCTATATCCAGAGTTATAAAGTCCGCTTTTATCTTTTTCATTTTAATTGCTCTCAGTGTTGGTTTCCCTGTCTTCGCTAAGAAGAAAAAGGCTTCGTCGAAATCGCGCCATGCTTCTCGCTCTGAGAGGAGCCGGAAGGCGACCGCGCGTAATAGTCGCGGCTCTCGTCGTTCGCGTTACACGGCCAGGTCGGGACGCAGAGGTCGCGTGCGACAAATGTCAGCGCGTGAGGCTCGACGTCAGCGACAGATGATGGCACGAGAACAGAGTTCCGCTCTTAAGACACTACAGCGCAGACTCAAGCGTCCATTGACCGCTCGCGAGCGTCGCGCCGAGTTGAGCCGAATCCAACGAAAGTATCGTAATTCGCTTGCGGCTGCGCGTCGCAGAGCTGAAGCAGCCCGGCGAGCTGCAATCGCTCGTCAGCGAGCAATCGAACAAGCGATGCGCAATGAGGTCCAGGCAAATATTACTCGCGACGACACTCGTGGTGAGGATCCGCAAGTGCGACGTGTTGCAGTGAACGCTCTCGGCAAACATGCCGGGACCGTCGTTGTCATGGATCCAATGTCAGGCCGCGTCTATTCAATTGTGAATCAGGAATGGGCGCTGCGCCGTGGTTTCAAGCCATGCTCCACGATCAAGCTCGTCACCGGCATTGCGGGTTTGAATGAGAAGGTCATCAATCCTGCCGACACCGCTGCAGTATCAGAGCGTTACAAGATCGATCTCACCGAAGCGTTGGCTTACTCAAACAACACTTACTTCCAGCAGGTCGGAGGACGAGTCGGCTTCGACAAGATGATGTCGTATGCGCGTGAACTCGGACTTGGCGAGAAAACCGGAATCAACTCTCCGTTCGAATACCCTGGACGCCTGCCTGCGGAAAAGAGTGGCTTTGCCTTGAACCGGATGAGCTCACATGGTGATGACTTCGAAGTCACTGCCGTTCAGTTGGCAACGCTCGTCTCATCATTCGCCAACGGAGGCAAATTACTGACTCCTCATGTCCCGAAGACTCCGAGGGAGCAAGCCAGCTCAACGGCGTTTGTTCGCCGGCAGCTTCCCATAGATCAGGACAACTTCCGTCGAATGGTCCCGGGAATGGTTGGCGCGGTGAACTATGGTTCTGGAAAGAAAGCCTATGATCCTTTGCAGACCGTCGCCGGCAAGACTGGCACGTGCATTGGCCAGGGATCGTGGCTCGGCTTGTTCACCTCCTACGCTCCTCTCGTGAGTCCGCGTCTCGCAGTTGTAGTAATTGCCCGTGGGTCTGATGGTCGCAAGCACTTGCCTGCGGCTATAGCCGGTCAGATCTACCGTGAGCTGGGCGGCCGGTTTGGAACGCCAGTAAACCTCCAACTTGCCACGTCACCTGCTGGTCAGTCCGACGATGCAAAGGCTTCGGATCTGAACGAGGAAGAGAAGGACGCGAAGGAAGCTGAGGCTGAAGAAGAGGCAAAGACGGAAGCTGAAGCTCAAGCAGCCGCTGCCGCCGCCGCCGAGGCTGAGGAGAAGGAGAATAACGCTCAGGTGAATACGCCGAAGCGGACGAGCTCAAATGCAACGACTGCTGCTCCTGAGAAGTCTGCTCCCGTTGAACCGACAGAACCGAAAAACACCGTGAAGCGGGTACTGATGCCGATCGAGAAGCGACCCGTTGAGCAAGGCGAAAAGTCCAAGGAAGCGACTGGCGCAACCCAAAACCAGACGCCTGCACCAGCAGCACAAAGACCTCGCCGCGCGCTCCCTAATCGTCAATAACCCGGGCTCGGTAATTCACCAGAGCCACGATTTCAGCGCCGGTCCTTGATGTTCTCAAGGGCTGGCGTTGTTGTTTTCGAAGTAACAATCGTGAATAAACTTGTCCGAGCCTTGACACCGTTATCATAGTTGCAGGAATATTGCGGGCGTTCCTTTTTGCCTAAGTCGTTATCACACCCTTGTGTCCCCATCAGAAGGTGGTAACTAAATCGGCAACCGGCTTTTGCGCTGTCGCATCTTAAGACCCTTGCTCCCGTGCGATGCTTGTGCCAGCGCTCCCCGCCGAGACAAGCGGGACGAAAACCTTGGAGGTTCTGAGACCTAATGAAAAAGATAATAAGTTTGCTCGCAATAGCCGCTACGCTCTCGTTGCTCGCTGTGACGGCTTTTGGAAACTCGATCACAGACGAGAGCATGCAAGATCCTTGCAGCGCGGAAAGCAAGATGGCGATCTACGGCGAGTTCTATAAAGAGATTAAAGGCGATCAGTCGAAGGCATATGAGGCAGCCAAGAAGTACGTAGCCTGCCCTTCGGATGCAAGCGACGAAGCCGAAGCCAAACGCATTCAGTACATAAAAGACTTTATTGCCAAGTATGAAAAAGCCAGACGTAAAGATCAGATCGTCGAACTTGTTTATTCAAAGGACAAGGCCAACACTGCCAAGGCGTTTGAGGTTGGCAGACAGGTACTAGCGGATGATCCCGAGAATCTTCGCACTTTGGTTGCCCTGGCGTATGCCGGCTACTCAGCTGCCGTGGCAAAGAACACCACCTACAACAACGAAGCTCTGGGCTATGCGAAAAAGGCAATCCAGTTGATCGACTCTGGCAAGACCCTGGACAACTGGGCTCCGTTTACCGGCAAGGATGAGTCGCTCGGTTACATGTACTACACGGTCGGCGTACTCAATGCTCAGAATCCAGCTGAAGCATTGCCGGCGTTTATCAAATCTGCTCAGTACGAAGGCAAGATCAAGAAGCTTCCATCGACGTACGCCTATATCGCCGGTAGTTACGAGGCTGGACCTTACGCAAAGCAATCTGCTGATTACAAGGCGAAGTATGAAGGAAAAGACGAGACTCCTGAGAGCAAACTAGCCCTGGCCAATATCAATCAGGTGATTGATCGAATGATCGATGCTTATGCCCGTGCGGTAGCTCTCGCTGGAAATGATCCTCAGTATCAGGCCGGCAAAACCGAGTGGATGGAAGGTCTGACTACCTGGTACAAGTATCGCCATAATCAATCGGACGCCGGGCTCACTGAAATGATTGCGAGCGTACTCTCTAAGCCGTTGCCACCGGAGCCGACTCCGCTGACGTCGTTGCCAGCATCGTCACCGGCTTCAACACCGGCTTCCGGTAGCAGTACTTCGGGAAGTGAGACAAGCAGTGCGGCTGGAGCTGCGACTCAAACGCCTGCTAGCAAGACTACGCAGCCAGCGTCAAAGCCAACCACCACCCCTAAGCCTAACACTGCAACCAACCCTGGTCGTCCTCGGCAGCACCACTGAACTGCTGAAGAACTGTACCGGTTTTCCAACGCCGGAAGTCTTGTCAAACTTCGACAAGCTTCCGGCGTTTGTTACAATTCGGCTTGCTTTGAAAACCCACGAAACCAACACACTAAACCTGGATCGACTAGAAACAATTCTTGCTTACGAATTCCAGAATCGTGCGTTGCTCGAGCGAGCCGTTACACATCGCTCGTGGGCGCATGAACAGGTTGCGCCTGGTGCCGGAGATGAGGCTCGAAGACTTCATAATGAAGCGTTTGAGTTTCTCGGTGATTCAGTTTTGGGACTGGTGGTCGCGGATTACTTATGCGGGGCTTATCCAGACGTCAGTGAGGGCGAGCTCTCGCGCATGAAGCACCGGCTCGTGAGTGCTCCTACATTAGCGAAGGCGTCGCAGCGGCTGGGGCTCGGTGAGTTCTTGAGATTCGGTCGTGGAGAGGAAAAGAGTGGCGGCCGGCAAAAGGATGCTTTACTTGCAGACGTGCTCGAGGCGGTGACCGGAGCGGTATTTCTTGACGGAGGATTGACTGCTGCCACTGATTTTATTCATCACGCGTTGGGCCATGAATTGAGACTGGCTGATCCTGCTACTGCCGCGCAGGCTGACTATAAGACAATGCTGCAGGAGCGCCTTCAGGCAGAGAGGCGAGTGGCTCCCCGTTACTCCGTCATTGAAACGATAGGGCCTCCACATAGGCCAACATTCCACGTTGAAGTGCGTTGGGACGCAGGTTCAGTACGCGCCGAAGGGCACTCAATAAAGGCAGCTGAAGCGCTCGCTGCACGTTTGGCGTTGGAAGTAATGGAAGAAAAGAAGAGCGAAAGCCCTGAAGCAGATCGCGAGGTCAATCTAACTTGACCGCTGAGTTTAACCTCTCTAGGATGTTTTTTGATGAAGAGTAACCTTACCAACGTCACCGAGACTACAACGGTCAAACCGTCGACAGTTTTCAATCGCAACGGTCATGGGAAGGCTCCCGAGTCCGAAGTAAAGCCCAAGGGCCCACCGAAATCGGTGCTTCGTGACTATTTCGAGTCGGCAGTCGTCACCGTAATCATGGCCCTGTTCGGCATGACGTTCATCGTCCAAGCCGTTAAAGTGCCGACCGGGTCGATGCAGAACACAATTACGATCGGCGATCATCTGCTGGTGAACAAGTTCATATTCGCGCCTGGAAAGTCTTTGCCTTTTCTACCTCAACGAGAGATCAGGCGGGGTGACATCATAGTCTTTAAATATCCCGGCAATCATTACGATCCGAAGCGCGACTATGAGAGGGCCGACAACAAGCCGATCACCACTAACTACGTTAAGCGCGTGATTGGGCTCCCGGGAGATCGGATACGAATTGACGGCCGAAATGTGATCGTCAACGGCACAGTGCTTCCTGAGCACCGGATTGAGGCCCTGGATCACAATCGAAAGGATCCGCTAGAGATTACCAACGCACCGCCGCGAAAGCCGAACGAAAGCTACGATGTTTATTACAACCCGGATTTCTCGGATGACGACTATCCGATCTTCCATCATGAGGGAGACGGAAACGAGATCACGGTGCCGCCCGAGAACTACTTCGTAATGGGCGATAACAGAAACAACAGCGAGGACAGCCGCTACTGGGGATTTGTTCCTCGGGAGCTGGTGATCGGCCGGGCTATGTTTGTTTACTGGTCCTACGACGAAAGTGCTGCGCCGACCGGATATGGTTTCATCGGCGATTTTATAATCAATACTCGCTGGTCTCGCACGGGCACGATGGTCAAGTAGCCGTTCGGGACGCGTGACAAGACGGGATTTATCATTGGTCATTTCACATTAATCATTTTTCATTTTGTTTAATGCTGGTTGAAGAAACAACCAGCAAAACTCACCCCAAAATGAGAAATGATTAATGTGAAATGACCAATGATAAATCCCGTTTCTTTTTCTCCTGAGCGTCCTTACCACTCGAATGACTGTTACTTTTACCAGTGTGCGGCCAACACCCACTCCGATAACATAACGCGTCCGGCGTAGCTCCTAACCAGTAATGCGAACTGTGATCTTGGCTTAGGTTGCACCCCTAATTCTGTCGTCGCCGGTCACATTGTCACCACATTTCAGCAGAGGACCACGGCTATGGCCGGATCGAATCCCCAGGCGCTCGGTGTGCAGCCGAAAACGAAGACCGTCGATAGCCTGTCCGAATACCCATTAAGACTACTCTTCGAAAAATCTACAGATGCCACCCTTATCCTCGGCGGCAAACGAATCATTGATTGCAATCAGGCTGCCCTCGACTTGCTCGGGTACACGAGCAAGAAGGATCTCGTCTCACGGCATCCATCTGAACTAGCTCCTCATAATCAGCCAGACGGGTCGACTTCATTCGACACAGCAAATGACATGCTCGAGGTCGCCATTGCGCAAGGCAATCACCGGTTCGAGTGGGTGCTGAAGCGTGCCGATGATCGAGTGTTTCCAGCGGAGTCTTTAATAACCGCAATAGAGAACGATCGGGAAACCATTCTTTACGTAATCTGTCGCGACATCACGCGACTCATGCGGGCGGAAGCCGAAAGCAAAAAGGACGATGTGTTTCGCGCCGGACAAAGCCGTGTGCTGGAAATGATTGCAACGGGAGTGCCGCTCGACAAGATTCTGACTAATCTTGTCCTGCTGATTGAGCAGCAAGCCGACGACATGCTCTGTTCAGTGGTTTTGCTATCCGAAGACGGGAAACACATTCGACATGGCGCCGCACCGAGTCTTCCCGAAGTTTACATCCAGGCTGTTAATGGAGCTCCGATTGGTCCGAAGAATGGATCCTGTGGGACGGCCATGTACCTGGGCAAACCGGTGATAGTGACAGACATCCTGAAGGATCCGCTTTGGGAAGACTATCAAGAGCTGGCAGCGTTGTCCGGATTGCGCGCTTGCTGGTCCACTCCCATCCTGTCAGGTCAGGGGAAAGTCCTCGGTTCATTTGCGATGTATTACCGTGAACCGCAAACTCCGACGGGATTGGAAGCAGGTCTAACTGACGTCGCCACACACATCGCCGGCATTGCCATCGAGCATCAGCGCGCGGAAGAGGAGCTACGTTCCAGTCAGGAACTATTCGGAAAGGCATTCAATGCCAACCCCAATCCAATGTCGCTCGCGACCCTTGAAGAAGGTCGCATCATCGAAGTGAACGAAAGCTTTGTTGCTTTGAGTGGCTACGCGCGTCCCGAGCTTATCGGTCGCAGTTCACTTGAACACATTTGGGAGATGCCACTGACTCGCGCGAATCTTGTGAGTCGCGTTCAACAGCAGGGCATTGTGCGCGACATCGAAGCAAGGATCCGTACGCGGAGTGGTGCTTCTCGCGTTGTCTTATTGTCTTCGCTCGCGGTTGAGATCGGCGGGCAGGATTGTTTGCTCTCAGTCTCGAGCGATATCACCGAGCGGCGGAAGGCTGAGGAGGAGGTACGGCTGCTGCAGCTTATTACTATGGAAATAGCGCTGGCACAGGATCTCTCCTCGGCACTCGAAGTAGTAATGAGGCGCGTGTGCCAATCGACCGGTTGGGCGCTTGGCCAAGCGTGGGTTCCCAGCGAAGACGACACTGTCCTCCAGTGCAGCCCTGCATGGTTTGCCGGAACCCAGGGCCTGGAACAATTCAGATTGGGATCCGAGAATACGCGACTACCGTCAGGTGTGGGTCTACCGGGACGCGCCTGGAAATCAAAAAAGTTCGTATGGGTGCGGGATGTCACGGTCGATAAGAATTTCCCTCGCGCTGTTTTGGCTCGCGAATCGGGATTGAAAGCTGCCTTTGCCTTTCCCGTCATCGCGGCAGGCGACGTGATTGCCGTAATTGAATTTTTTCTACGAGAACCGCAGGACGAGGACGAACGGTTGGTAAAAGTGATCGCGGCAATAGGAGCGCAACTGAATCTTGCATTAGAACGAAAACGAGCGGAGGAACAGTTGCGTCGAGCCCAGGTGGAACTCGCACATGTGTCGCGAGTAACAACAATGGGCGAACTTGCCGCGTCGATTGCGCACGAGGTGAATCAACCGTTGGGGGCCATCGTCGGGAATGCTGATATATGTCTCAGTTGGCTCGGGGGTCCGGGTCAGCCGGACCTCGACCAGTTGCGCGATGCCATCGGAGATATCGCCGCAGATGGTCGCCGCGCAAGCGATGTTATCGCTCGCATCCGTGGACTCGTTAAAAAGAACGTTCCGGAACCGGCTTCAGTCAACATCAATGATGTCGTGCAGGAAGTTAAGTCGCTGGTCGAGCATGAAGTTCAAAAAAAGGGAGCCACGTTGGCGATGATTCTTGAACCCGCCCTTCCGGTGGTTATGGGTGACAGAGTGCAGTTGCAACAGGTGCTTCTCAACTTACTGATGAACGGAATGGAAGCGATGATTGATGTCGAGCCTGACAAGCGTCAGCTTTCCGTGACGACCAGTCTCACAAGAGAAGGTCACGTGCTGGTCACCGTTCGAGATTCGGGCGTTGGCATCAGACCTGATCAGGTGGAGCAAGTATTCAAGCCGTTCCATTCGAGCAAGGTAAACGGCATGGGTATGGGTCTGGCGATTAGCCGGTCCATAGTTGAGTCGCACGGCGGACAGCTGTGGGTTGAACCAGGTCGCGCGCCGGGAGCAACATTCAAGATCTCATTGCCAATCGTCGAGACACAACCATGACAGAGAAGCCCGAAACAGTGATTATCGTCGACGATGATCCATCACTACGCTCGATGTTGGGGCGGCTTTTGGGCACGGTAGGACTGAAATCGGCTGCCTTTGCTTCGCCGGATGAATTCCTGCGCAGCCCTCCGCCCGAGGGTCCGGCTTGCCTTGTGCTGGATGTTCAATTGCCGGGACTAAGTGGACTCGACCTCCAGCGTGAACTCGCAAAGGCCGGACATCAGTTACCCATCGTGTTCATGACTGGTCACGGTGATATTCCGATGACCGTTCAGGCCATGAAAGCCGGCGCTGTAGCCTTTCTGACGAAACCTTTTCGCAATCAGGAGATGATCGATGCTGTCCGCGAGGGATTAAACCTCGACCGTATGGCCCGACAGCAGCGCGAAGAGATGAGCGGACTGCGGCAGCGCCATGAACGTCTAACGGCACGCGAACGGGAAGTGTTTGCCTTGGTCGCGGCAGGTCTGCTGAACAAACAAATCGCTCTGCAGCTTGGGACTACTGAACGAACAGTGAAGGCGCACCGTGGGCAGGTCATGTTGAAGATGGAAGCAGATTCTGTGGCGGATCTGGTACGAATGGCCGACCGTCTCGGGATTGCTGTTCCGCGTTGAAGCTACGCCAGCATAGCTCTCCGACCTCATATTGTACTTTGGTACAACCCCACCGAACGCAGGTACAATTTTCCGCACATAATCCAGCCCATATACTCTCTGATGTAAGACAGTTCGCGGGTCTCTGCCCGTGGCTCGTTTACATATCACGGAGAGAGGTTGGTTGAGTGACAATCAATAGCTTGGTTTGTGTTGTAGATGACGACCCTTCGATGGCCAGAATGCTTGGGCGCGGAATCCGGGCCGCTGGATTGGATGTTGCTGTTTTTGCATCAGCAGAGGAACTCCTTGATTCGACCAGGCTTAACGATGCCGCTTGTCTCGTTCTCGACAATGACCTCCCCGGAATGCAAGGGATCGACTTATTGCAACGATTGAGCGAATCGGGATCCGATCTCCCCGTAATCATGATCTCTGGCCAGACGAACGATTACATCAGCGACCGCGCACTTGGTGCCGGAGCGTTGGCGTTCTTCCAAAAACCATTCCCAATGGAATCACTTCTTGCGGCGATTCAAAAAATCGAGCCGCAAATGTCTTTGTAAGAATCTCAGTCCGATCTATTGCACTAAGGTGCAATCTCCCCGAACCATCGTACAATTTTCAAGCTGTCGAGCCGCTGCTAATCTCACTTCCGTTGACACATTAGTCCGAAATTCTCGGAAGGAGACACGAATCATGACTATGCAGAGATTAGCAATCGCCGCCATCATCCTTATCGCAGCTGCAATCCCTTCTTTGGCTCAAACGAAGTCAGATCTGTCTTCGAAGCGCGTTTTCGCAGCTCCGGGAAGCGGACTTGATCTGACTTTCAATTACAGTCGACCTTCAACTGAGATCCGTTCAAGCGAGCCCAAGACGTCAGTTGAGCACCCTGTGGTCCCGAAGCTATCGCCGGCGATGTTTACTGCTGACCGCTTCAGTTATGTAAACAACAAGATGTCATTCACGCCGCAGTTCACTATTTATGACTCGGCGAAAATGAATTCGAAGCGACAATTCCGGACTGACGACGACCTGGCCGTCACCGCTTCGAAACATCGTGTGACCTTCGTTCCATCAATGGGTCAGAAGATCCCGAGCTGATTCAAGTTCGATTGATCCGTTAACGCCCCGCCTTCTTGAGGAGGTCCCTCATCGCCTCCGCCGTGGTAGAATCCAATCTTCCCTGATACCTCCTGATTTTCATTGCTTTTCCGATCCCATTAGGGACCCGGGCAGGGCACAACACCATGGTAAAAATGTGGACGTTATCTGGCCTGACATGGCGCGAATTGTTCAAGCGCGTGTGGGAACAGATTAACAAGGACGACGTCTTCGGGCGTGCAGCGCAGCTTTCATATTACTTTCTACTCGCTCTCTTTCCGCTGCTGCTCTTCCTGATGACATTGCTGGGATACTTTGCCGAGGCGGGCTCGCAAATAAGGAACAATCTGATCAACTATCTGGGTAAAGTCATGCCGCCCTCGGCAATCGAACTCGTACACAAGACGATCGACGAGATCAGCAAGGAGAAGGGAGGCGGCAAGCTCTCTTTCGGAATATTGGCAGCATTGTGGGCAGCCTCAAATGGTATGAGCGCAATAACTGACACTTTGAATGTGGCTTATGATGTAGGAGAGACTAGACGGTGGTGGAAAGTGCGGTCGATCGCCATAGGATTGACGATCATGTTCGCGATTATGATTATCCTGGCGCTCGCCACAGTGCTGTTGGGTGAAAAGCTCGCACATTTCCTGGCCAGCGCAGTCGGGCTCAGCAATGCATTCTGGAAGATATTGCAATGGCCGATTGTATTGCTTTTCCTGCTGGTGACGTTGGCCCTTATTTATTACTTTGCTCCGAACCGGCCAAAGCCGGAATGGCGATGGATGACACCTGGCTCGGTGACCGCGCTGGTTCTTTGGGTGCTGGTTTCGCTTGGATTCCGTGTTTACCTTCACTTCTTCAACTCGTACAGTGTGACCTACGGTTCGCTCGGTGCTCTAATCATTTTGATGTTGTGGTTTTACTTCACAGGCGCCGCGATCCTCATTGGTGGAGAAGTGAACGCGGAAATCGAGTGTGCTTCGAAAGGTGCTTTCAGGCATAAAGCTCATCATCAAGAATCAAATTCGCGGAGCAACCTTTGAACAAACCAATTCTTGTACCGTTTCGCTCTTTCATCCTTTTGTCTCTTCTTGTTACCGGCTCAGTGGCACAAACAAATCGTAGCTCAGATGGAAAGCCGCCCTCGCTCACAGAGGCGGAAGCTTCGAACTTCGCGCGACTAGCCTTGAAATGCGTCACGAAGGAGTTTCCAAACAAGCCCGATCACGTCATCAACAATGCCAGGGACATAAAAAGTCCGCAGTCCCAACATCCGGCGTTTTACGGCTGTTACGATTGGCACTCATCGGTCCACGGACACTGGATGCTGGTTCGGTTATTGCGCTTGTTCCCTCAACTACCTGAAGGACCTGCGATCCGGCAGGCTCTCGGTTCGAATCTCACTGCAGCCAACATCCAGGCGGAGGTGGAGTATCTCCGGCAACCAAACCGGCAATCCTTTGAGCGTACATATGGATGGGCCTGGCTTTTGAAATTGGCTGAGGAGCTTGCTCAATGGAACGACGTTGATGGAAAGAACTGGTCAGCCAACCTCAAACCGCTCGCCGACGCACTCGTTGCGAGATACCTAGCATTCCTACCGAAACAAAACTATCCGATACGCACCGGAGTTCATCCGAATACCGCATTTGGTCTTGCCTTTGCCATGGACTACGCAGAAGGGTCGGGTGAGGAAAAGCTCAAGGAACTTATTGCGGAAAGAAGCCGGACGTATTTCGCGGACGATACCAGCTACCCGGCTGCGTGGGAGCCGGGAGGTGAAGATTTTTTCTCCCCGGCTTTGATGGAAGCAGATCTCATGCGCAGGGTTTTGAAGCCGACCGATTTTCAGCGTTGGTTTCGGCGTTTCCTTCCGGAACTTGCGCGCGGCAAACCAGAGAACCTCTTGACTCCCGCGCAGGTAACCGATCGCACGGATCCGAAGCTTGTTCACCTGGATGGACTAAATCTCAGCCGGGCGTGGTCCATGCGCAGTATTGCAGCGGCACTTCCGGCTAACGATCCCGCTCGAAAAGTGCTCGTAATCGCAGCTGAGCTTCATGCCCGGGCTGCGCTGGCCCACGTTGCCAGCGGGGATTATGCTGGTGAGCACTGGCTCGCTTCCTTCGCCGTTTACATGCTGTCGACCCCTCAGCCGTGAGTTCTTCGCCGCCGATAAACGCGGATCTAAATAGGAGAAGTGAGTTCATAGCCGCAAAAAGGCACAGAAGTCACAAAAAATCATACTTGGCTATACAGGTTTCACCCAGATCCGCATCGCATAACCTTTTGTGCCTTCTTGCCGGCAAGTACCCGCGTTAATCCGCGGAGACATCCTCTCACACAGTAGAATCCTACAGTTTCGAACGCGTTCAAAAAGTTCTTGACACGCCTCTGAATGAGGCGTAGTCTGGAGCCGACTTGAACGCGTTCAAAACGCGGAAGGAGGCACACAAATGGAGATGGGAATTACCTCGTACACCTACCTTGTCTACCTGGCAATCAGTGTCACGCTAACCATCTGGGTTGCCAGAACGCTCCACAAGAATGGCCGGGTCTTCCTGGTCGATGTATTTCATGGAAACGAGCCGCTGGCTGATTCGGTCAACCATCTGCTCGTCGTCGGGTTCTACCTCATCAATTTCGGATATGTCAGTTTGGCGCTCAAGCTTGGGTATGACGTTCAGTCAGCGCAACAGAGTATCGAGGCGTTGTCAGTAAAGGTTGGTTGGGTGCTGGTCGTTCTCGGCTCGATGCACTTCTTCAACCTGTTCATCTTTAGCAGGATGCGAAAGCGCGCGAGCATCGTAAATGGACCACCGCCCGTCGCTCCGGATGCGTTCACGGCTGTCCAGGAGGGGTGATCATGGAGTCGCTCACAGTCCTCTACGATCCGGTGTGCGGATTGTGCCGGCGCGCGCACGAGTGGCTGGCGGAGCAACCTAAGCTCGTCGAACTAAAATTCGTTCCGTGCAACTCTGAAGAAGCCCGTAGGCGATATCCACACCTGGACCACGCTCTTACCACAAAAGATCTTACGCTTGTGAGCGATCAGGGCGCGGTCTATTTCGGGCCGAAGGCGTGGCTGATGGTTTTGTGGGCACTGTCTCGATACCGCGAATGGGCTTATCGGTTGAGTTCTCCGGAGCGGCTGCCTACGACAAAGAGAGTGGTCTCGCTGATTTCTCGGAACCGCTACCAGATCAGCCGCGTAGCAAGTTGGAAAGGCGTAGCAAATGCGTGCGATTGGTAAAGCTGTTGCCACCAACAAAGGCGGGCAAACGAAGGCTGCAATTCTCGACGCTGCGTTGGCGATGTTCCGCGAGTCTGGTTACGAAGAAACTACGATGCGCGCGATTGCCGAGCACGCGGGGGTGTCGCTCGGCAACGCGTACTACTACTTTCACTCCAAAGAACACCTCATCCAGGCGTTCTATCACCAAACGCTGGAAGAGTTGATCGCCGCTTCGCTGCCGAAGCTGGAAAAAGAGCGAAGTCTCAAGGCACGCCTGCTGACTGTGATGAAACTGAAGATTGAAACACTTCAGGCCTATCATCAGTTCGCGGGCGTGCTTTTCAAAACGGCTGCTCATCCCGAAAGTCCTCTGAATCCTTTTGCCGATGCTTCGGATCCGGTACGCCAGGCAAGCATTCAACTATTTGAAACTGTAGTGGAAGGATCGAATGCTCGCATTCCAAAAGATCTGCGAGCGGAGTTGCCCTATCTGTTATGGGTGTATCACATGGGAGTGATCCTTTTCTGGATTCACGATCGCTCGGCTAAACAGAGGCGTACGTACCGTCTAGTCGATCACACAGTTGACTTACTGGATCGTTTGATCACGCTTGCCGGCAATCCATTCATGCGCACGATGAGGAAGAAAGCTCTAAACCTGGTAGCGGAGTTAAAGGAAGGCATGCAGGACGACGAAGATTGAGGTCTGAATGAGTAACAATGGTTCACAACCAATAGTCCTCTTCGATGGTGTGTGTGGACTTTGTAATCGCCTGATCCAGTTCCTGCTTAAACGAGATCGAAACGACCGCCTTCGCTTCGCCCCCCTCCAGAGCGATTTCGCCAGAATTGTCCTTCAGCGGTATAAGCTGGATCCTTTCGAACTTGATACAGTTCACGTCGTCCTCAATCATTCTCACCCAGACGAGCAGGTCCTATCGCGTTCTGATGCAATCATCGCTGCAGTGCAAGAGCTGGGCGGCCCGTGGCGTGTGATCACCCTCGGAAAACTCTTGCCGCGCAGTTTCAGAGACTCTTTGTATGCTCTCGTTGCCAGAAATCGCTACTCAGTCTTCGGTAAGTCAGAGTCTTGCATGGTGCCGGAGCCACATCACCGCAAAAAATTCATTGAGGTGTGATTCTAAAGAATTCGCGCTCCAGCAAGGTCGTTGTTTATACTGTCGAAGTGACGCAGCGAACTGATCAGCCAGACAGCGCACGTAAAGAATCGCCAGGAATCACCACGCAACTACTGATTGATTTGACCAACGGTAATCGCTCAGCCGTTGATGCTCTCCTCCCGCTTATCTACAGTGAATTGCGAAGCCTGGCGGCAAATTACCTGCGCCGCGAACGTGCCGATCACACCCTTCAACCCACGGCTCTTGTTCACGAAGCCTACCTTCGGCTTATTGATCAAACACATGTCAACTGGCAAAACCGAGCGCACTTTTTTGGTGTAGCAGCACAGATGATGCGACGCATTCTCGTAGATCACGCCCGAGCACATCTCGCTGAGAAGCGTGGTGGCGAGTTTCAAAAGGTACCGATTGATAGCGCCGTCGATCCTGCTGTTGAGCTTCCCTCCGAGTTAATTGCTCTTGATGATGCCCTCGTTGAACTGGCAACTTTTGATGAAATGAAGAGTCGCATTATCGAGCTTCGCTACTTCGGAGGGTTGACGGTGGAGGAAACTGCCGAGGCTCTGGGCGTAACACCCGTCACAGTTAAGCGCCACTGGCGGCTGGCAAAGGCATGGCTCTACGGAAAAATGAAAAGTGAGTGAAGTTAATAATCCTCTTAATATGAACGATCGCTGGGACGAGGTCGAAGATACTTTTCAAACTGCGCTCGATCTGCCTGAAGATGAACGTTCGAAGTATCTCGAACGCGTGCTTGCTGACGATCCTGAACTCGGAGAGGCGGTACAGAAACTTCTGCGTCACTACGAGGACGTCGGCGATCAATTGGATCGACCGATCCTGGAGAGTTCCGGGATAGCGAGTCTTGCGGGCATCCTGGAAGATGACAATGATCCGATGATCGGTCAACGTCTCGGCGCATACCGGATCGAAAAGGAGATCGGTCGCGGGGGGATGGGCACGGTATACCTGGCCGCACGTGCCGACAACGTCTTTCAGCGTCGCGTTGCCATAAAGATCATCAAGCATGGCATGAGCAGCGACTTTATTCTCCAGCGCTTTCGCCATGAACGGCAGATCCTGGCGAACTTGGACCATCCGAATATCGCGCGGTTGCTTGACGGTGGGGCGACGTTAACCGGTCAGCCTTATTTCGTAATGGAGTACATCGAGGGGCTTCCGTTCTATGCGTATTGCGACAACAATCGATTGAACGTTCGTCAGCGGTTGGAACTGTTCTGTCAGGTGTGCAGTGCGATCGAGTACGCTCACCAGAACCACATTATCCACCGCGACATCAAGCCCACGAACATCCTCGTTTCCAGCCGGGGAGTGCCCAAGCTTTTTGATTTTGGTATCGCCAAGCTCCTCGATCCCGCGCCGATTTACGAAAGTTCTCCGCAGACGGCAACGTCGATGCGGTTGATGACCCTCGAGTACGCCAGCCCCGAGCAGGTACAGGGTTTAGAAGTTACAACCCTGAGCGATATCTACAGCCTCGGCGTGCTCTTCTATGAGGTGCTAACAGGCCATCGTCCTTACAGTTTCGTCAATCGACTGCCGTACGAAATGGCGCGAGTTATCTCTGAAGACCAACCGGAGTTTCCAAGCGAGGCAATTAATCGAACAGATAACCTGTTGCCCATTGGCCATCTGGATCAGGAAGCGATTACGCTGCGACACATTTGCGAAATGCGAAGTGAAACACTCGAGACTCTCCGGCGAGAGCTTTCCGGAAGCCTCGACAGCATCGCGCTCAAAGCGCTGCGAAAGAATCCCAAGGATCGTTACCAGTCAGCCGCGGACTTTCGAAAGGACATTGAAGCGTATCTCGCAGGCAAAACTGTCCGGCACCGGTTTTTCGTGCCACCCGGAACGCCTTTCCCAGCGGGGACCCTGCGAACGCCCGAGCCCACGGTGAAGTCAATCGCAGTCTTGCCGCTGAAGGTCCTTACTATGTCAGCAAGGCCGGACACCAGCGATCATTTTCTGAGCGTCGGATTGGCGGACGCGATGATCATGCGACTGAGCGGTGTTCATAGTCTCGCGGTTCGACCAACCAGCGCAGTTCTCCGATATGGCGAAGCAAGCGATCCGACTGCGGCCGGTCGTGAGCTGGGAGTCGACTTTGTTCTTGATGGACGTATTCGCATCGCCGGTGATCGCATTCGCGCGTCGTTGCAGCTACTCGATGTATCGACAGGCACCAGCATCTGGGCCGATCAGTTCGATGAAGCGTTTGTTGATGCGCTCGAGCTCGAAGATTCGATCTCTCGTAAGGTAGTTGCGGCGTTGCTGCCTCGATTGACGAGCGATGACCGGCAGAAGTTGAAGAAGCGTGGAACGGATAGTGCCGAAGCTTTCGAAGCCTATCTGCGCGGACGTTTCTTTTGGAACAAGTTTACGCCTGAGGCATTGCCAAAAGCGCTGGCCTCGTTTCAAAAGGCGGTTGAGCTTGATCCAGCTTATGCAGCGGCTCACGTGGGTATGGCTGATTTTTACAACTGGGCCAGCATCTACGGAATCCTTCCGCCATATGAGTCTTACACGCAGGCGAAGGCGGCGGCGCTGCGAGCTCTCGCAATTGATGATGCCTTTGGCGAGGCTTATGCGGCTTTAGCTCTTTCGATCGAGTCGGCTGAGTGGAACTGGAAGGAAACGGAAAGGCTGTATCTTCGCGCTCTGGATCTCAATCCGAATTTCGCGTTGGCCCATGAGTGGTACTCGAGTTTGTTAGTTGGATCGGGCCGGACTGAAGAAGGTCTGAAAGAAATAAAACTTGCTGAAGAGTTGGATCCGCTATCGCCGCGTCAGATGACTCTAACGGCCTGGACGATGTACCAGGTACGAAGGTTTCCCGATTCGATAAGCAAAGCGCTTCAGATCATCGACCTCGATAAGAACTATCCGCAGGGCTACTTGCAGTTGGGAATCAACCTCGTACAGTTGGGCCGGCCGAATGAGGGAGTCAAAGCACTTCAGCAAGCCGTCCGGTTGATGCCGGATTCAGCGTTGCCGAAATGTGAATTGGCTTTTGCTCTAACGGCAGCCAAACGGCACGACGAGGCGTGGAACGTCGTTGAACAGATTCGTGAACTCGCCGCAAAGCAATATGTGAAATCCTATTTCATTGCGATAGGGTATGTTGCAATTGCGGAACGTGAGCTTGCTTTTCGCTGGCTTGAGAAAGCTTTTGCGGAGCGTGATCCGTGGCTGATCTGGTTCGGTACCGAACCAAAGCTGGATCCCATGCGACGAGATCCGAGGTTCATCAAACTTTTCAAGTCGACAAAGAATCCGATGGCGCTCGCGCCGCCGGCGCAACATGCCCCGACTGTTGTTGATGATCTCGCAAGCTAAGTCTGGAAACCATTTAGCATTGGTCATTTGACATTCAATCATTTTCATTTGAAGCCTCTTCCTTGATCATTAACGCAAACAGATCCCGTGATGATCCGCAAAATGAAAAATGATTAATGTGAAATGACCAATGGTAAATCTCTTGCCGCTTAGCAAAGCTCCTTCTCAGTCTGCAGTTGCTCTTTCCAAACTCTAAAGATACGCCCAGACGCGAGCTGCCACCCTGCCCTGGACAGCTCGCGTCGTTTACGCAACCCCGCCGAGTTGCGTCGCCCCGCGCCTAGACCTTTACCGCTTCAATGATGCTGTGCGCCGACTTCGTCGGAATGATACGCGTTAGCTTGAAGCCCGCCTGTGCCAGCAAGTTCCGATATTCCTCGGCCGTTCTCTCGACACCGCCCGGTGAGACCAACATCTCGAGATCCATCAACTTGCTGAAATGCTCGTCGTTGACTCCCGGTACAACAGTTTCCACAACCAGCAATTTGACATTCGGCTGGCTCGCCTCGTGAATGTTCCTCAGTATCCAGGTGCTGCGCGCGTCATCCCAATCATGAATAATGTGCTTCATCACATACGCATCAGCACCGTCGGGAACTGATTCAAAGAAGTTTCCTGCTACTTTAGTTACCCTCGACGCTACGCCCTGCTGCTCGAGTAATGTGCCTGCCCCTTCAATAACTGTGAAGACATCGAACAAGACACCTTTCAAATGAGGATTTGCTCTCAGGATCTGTGACAAAAGGTATCCGTGACCACCGGCGATATCGGCAATCGTTTCGATTCCTGAAAAGTCATACGCCTCGACGATCGCCGGTGCAGTGCTTGCGGACATATCGGTCATTGCACGATTGAAAATCTCCCTTTGTTGTGGGCGACCAGCGAAGTAATCGAAGACCTCGGCCCCATGGATCCTGCCCCAAGCCGGCTTACCGGTTTCGACGCTGTAGGCCAGGTCTCCCCAAACGCGCCAGTGCCAGTCCTCGCCCATGAAAATCATCCCGTTGCGCATGGAATTCTGAACATCTGATCTGAGTGGTTCGGAATTCTGATTCTGCGCAAAAACCTTCCCATCTGACTCCGTGAAAACTCCAACGCTTGCGAGCGAGCGCATGACTCGATAAAGCGCGCGTTCGTTCTGCTTCGTAACGGTGGCAAGGTCGCTGATCCGACGCGGCTTCTCGTTGAGTAGATCAGCGATGCCCAATTTGGCAACAACGTACAGCGCCTGAGTGATTAACGGCGCAAGCCCGAGCCGTACCAGAAAAAGCTCTGGTGGTGTTGATGGTTGGGCAACAGCTATGCCTTGTTGACTCATTTTACGTTCTTCTGTTTCCTCTCCAGTGAAACACCCGTGATGTAGAAAAGCCCTGAATTCAGCGCCTACTATCAACTAACGCGGAAAAGGTGTGGGGAAGGTATCAGTGGGTTAGGATTTGAACTTGGCGCGGATTAAGTATTGGGGGCCACATGTATCATTTGTCGTTTGACATTAATCATTTCTCGTTTTTTCCCTGGCATCTCCTAAAACCCATCGACTGGCGAAATGAGAAATGATTAATGTCAAACGACAAATGATACATGTGGCTTCTATGCGAGCCGGCTAACGGCTAATTCTTAGCATCACCACGCCATGACCAGGGATGCTTGCCGAGTAGCCATCCCCCTGAACAACGACGTCTTTGTGTTCCCAGAGATCTCGCACCTTTGGCTTATATGATATTCCCAGGTCACTCCACTTGACGCTGACGTCCGCCGGTTGCGAGCCGCGGTTGAAAATCGCGACTGCCAGCGCGTTGGCTGATAACTGTCGCACCCAAGCTTCCTGATCACCCGATTTCCAGACTCGAGCTCCCTGTTTTCCGAGTTTGTCCTGATCAACGGCTATTACTTCCCGATTTGTCAGTATCGCCAGAATTTCAGGACTCATGTTGCGCAGATCGTTGCCGGCAAGCAGGGGAGCCGCCAGTATCGCCCAAAGACTCATGTGCGTCCGGTACTCGGTTGCGCTCATCCCGCCATTCCCAATCTCGAGCATGTCGGGATCGTTCCAGTGCCCGGGACGTGCGTATTGAGCTAGATCATTCTGACCAAAACCAATCCTGGTCATCGATTCCCATGTATCGCGGATGTCGCCAGTGGTCCTCCAAAGATTACCGCCAACTTCCGGACCCCACTTCCAAACGTCGAAGCGTCCGTACTGGCAGAGACTGTAAACGATTTGTCGACCTGAATTCTGCAGGGCCTCGCCCATCTTCTGGTAAATCGCCGGCATCTCCTGATCCGTGTAAAGAATGCGTGCTCCGCACCAGTCATACTTCAAGTAATCGATTCGCCACTTTGCGAAAGTCCGAGCGTCCTGTTCTTCGTGCCCGTAGCTTCCTTCGTAACCAGCGCAGGTGTTCGGACCAGGCGAGGAATATATACCGAGCTTCAATCCTTTCCGGTGCACGTAGTCGGCCAGCGCCTTCATGTCGGGAAATTTTTTGTTCGTGAGAATATTTCCCTGTGCATCGCGACCACCTTCCCACGTGTCGTCGATGTTCACATATACATAGCCAGCTTCCTTCATTCCATTGCTCGCCATCGCATCAGCAATACCGCGCACAGTGGCATCGTCGATCTTTCCGGCGAACTTGTTCCAGCTGTTCCAGCCCATCGGTGGGGTTTTTGCAAGGCCGTTGTAAGCGACTTTCCGTCTAGCCGGTGGTTCAATTCTAGCGGGCATGGCGCCTTCGCCTTCCGGCGCGCGGCGGGCAACCAATTCAGTTGGTCGATCCTCAGGCCGGCGACGCGTAGTGAGATGCAGCTCGTCGCCGACCATTTTTCCTTCGTAACGCACCTGTCTTTCGCCGGCTCCGTCTTTCATCTTGCCGAGGATGGTGAAACTGTCGGCGCCGCCCGTACTTTCAGTGATCTGATAATAGAATTGCGTAAGCCGGATCGTGCCGGTAATCCGCCCGCCATCGTGCTTCAGATTGAAATAGGTTGTTCGATCGGTCCCGTCTCCATTCGGCACTCGCGACGCCCAATTACCACTCAAGCTGGACGATTGCGGAGTCCGCGCCTGATTTGCAACGACGAAGAACAGTGCAGCACCTACTACCCCCAGAAGGGCAACGACGAGCAAAGCAGACAATCGAAAGCGAAAGTTGAGCGGGGTTTTGTTCATGCGATTCTCCTGTCGTTAACGATGCGGCCAATTCCAGACGGGCATATCGAGCCGGTCTTCGTCAACAATTTTCGTTTCACCAAACTCCTTTTGCAGTGTCAGCGAGTTACAGTCCTTCTGTTCCTCAAGAGCCTGAATCAGCTTCGCAGCGTGAGTGACAACCAGTACCTGAGATCGCTCGGCGGCTCGTGCTATGAGCCTTCCCAATGCGGGCAATAGATCCGGATGAAGGCTTGTTTCGGGTTCGTTCAGAACTAAGAGACCCGGCGGCCTCGGGGTGAGCAGAGCTGCAATCCAAAGCAAATAGCGAAGAGTTCCATCTGAGAGTTCCGCAGCCTTGAGCGGTCTGAGCAGTCCATGTTGGTTCATGGCTATCTCGAAACGTCCCTCGACGTTAAGCACGGTAATGCTCGAGCCGGGAAACGCATCCGCGACCGCATTGTCTAATTCGGACGCGTCTCCTATTTCGCGGATCGTTTGCAAGGCCGCTGCCATGTCGGCGCCATCATTACTCAGAATCGGCGTGTGCGTACCAATCTGTGGCAATCGCGAGGGAGCGTCGACATCGGTTCGGAAGTGATCGTAAAAACGCCATGATCGAATTTGTTCGCGCAAGGCAAGCATCTCCGGCGCGTTTCGAGGATCCGCAAACCGCGTCATCATACTGTCAAACGTTGGAAGCTGGTATGAAAGAACATTCCAATCTCCGTCCTCCGACCTTGTGCGCACGACTGACTCTTTGCGATCCACCAGCATTGCTGCCGGCCGCAGAATTGGACCATTCCAGATCACCTCGCGTTTGATTTCGGGATCAAGGCCGAATGCGGAACGGCTTGGCGTCGGAAGGCCCAAATCGATTGCGTAGCCAAAATCGTCGCCGGCAAAACCCAGGCGCAGGTTTACAGGATCTTTGCGAGTCGTACCTTGAACCGGATGGTCACCGCGCTTGACTGCTCGCCCGAGTCGTTCCGGTCCGGCCCACAACGTGGATGGCAAGCCACCCTCGCGAGCAAGAGAAGGGATCACGCCGCCTTGAGCTGTTTCGGCCAGCAATCGAAGCGCACGATATACATTTGATTTGCCACTGCCATTGGGTCCAGTGATCAGATTCAGTCGCTGCAGCGGCACGATGAGATTCCGCAGCGAACGATAATTAGAGATCGCGAGGGTCGTCAGCATTATTTCTTTGCGAAGAACAATGCTCAACGCTCGTTAATTCACAGGTTAGGAAGGGCGGTTTACCCCCGGCTAAGATTCGAGTGCTGTACGTTAGCGGGGTAAACCGCCCTTCCTAACCTGTGAATTAATGTAGCTCGAGCAGTATTCCCAAACACGACTGTTATTGTTCCGTCGATTTCTTATCTGATTCTTTGCTCTCTTTCTCTTTCTTTGGCAGATCTGGATTTGTAAAGTCCGGCGGGGGATCTTTCCAAAGGTAATGGTTGAACCAGGCAAGGTTGTGTTGCATGACTGCGCGCTGTGCCCGTGGTTTTGAAATACCGTGCCCGAAGCCTTTGTACACAATCATTTCAACCTTGACGCCTTTGTCCTCGAGTGCCTGTCGCAACTGATAAGCATTCGCGATCGGCACGCGTCGATCCAGCTCGCCGTGCTGGATTAGCGTCGGTGTCCGCGCATTCTTGATGTACGAGAAGGGAGAGGTCTTTTGATAGATCTGCGGATCTTCTACCGGGTTGTTGCCGAGATAGTTGATCGTGAAAGGAGTAATGTCTGTGTTGTAGTAATACGTGGCCCAGTCTGATATTCCCGCTCCCACTGAAATTGCCTGGAAACGATCCGACGAAGCAGTGAGAAATGCTGATATGTAGCCACCCTGGCTCCATCCCATGCAAGCTACGCGGTCCTTATCAACCCAACCCTTGGCAATCAGGTTGTCGACTCCTGAGATCACATCCCATGCGTCGCCGACTCCAAGATTGCGAACATTAAGTTTGCGAAAGGCTTCGCCGTACCCGGCGCTGCCGCGATAATTGACTTTTAGGATCAGCGCTCCACGCGCTGCCCAAATGTCAGAAGGGTAGTATTGCGAGTCGGGCGTTAGAAGTGCGGGCCGATCAATTCCCGTAGGACCGCCGTGGATTATACAAAGTAGCGGATACTTTTTCGCCGGATCAAAATCCGCAGGCTTAATCAGAACTCCTTCTATCGTGACTCCATCAGTACTCTTCCACGAGATGACCTCTCTTGTACCGAGCGTAAATTGTTTCGTTTGCTCGTTCATGTCAGTGAGCACGCGAGGAGTAAAACCGGCGACAGGAGAAACGAAAATCTCATTGATCGACGTTGGGGAACTTGCTGTAAACGCCACCTTCTTTGCGTCACGCGTCAAAGAAAAACCGCCGGCCATCAAATCGTCAGGCGAGCTGAGACGGGTGACTTTTCCGCTAACAGGATCAAGTCTAAACAGATGGAAAGCAGTCTTTTGCAACGCTTGAAAGTAAATCCCGTCGGGCTTCCAATCGACCACACCAGGATTTTCGTCGAACGAGTCGCTAACTGATCGGGGAGTACCACCATCAACAGGCACTATCGCTATTCGTGAATTGTTTGCAAAGTAGATTGTCTTCCCCATGGCGGAAGAGAATACCAACTGCGTTCCGTCCGGCGAAAAGCGCGGGTTTGAATCAGGGCCCGGTTGTGAAACGATCTTCTTGACGTTGTCGTCAGCGAGGTTAAGCAGGTAAACGTCCGCCGTTGTTCCCTGGATCAGATCCGGATTGATAGTCGCGCTGAAAGCGATTTTCGATCCGTCTGGCGACCAGGAGAGCGCTCCCACACTGAAATCTCTCTTTTTCGTGCGTTGCTTGCCGACGATTGGACCATTCATCGCTTCGGCAACGTTCAATGTCCAAATGTGCTGAAAGTTGTACTCCTTGCGCACGACCTCAAAATCTCCCATGTACTCCTTGCGATCTTTCGAAACCTGAGGCTGAGGCTCAGAGGCGAGATACGCAATGGTCTTTCCATCTTCCGACCACGAGAAGCCGCCAATGGCCGTCTCTGACTTCGTTAATTGAATAGCCTCGCCGCCGGTAGGATTGATGAGAAAGAGTTGATTCTTGTCTTCTATGCGGTTGCTGAGGAAAGCAAGCCAATTACCTGTCGGTGACCAACGTGGGCTTGTAGAAGATTTCTCTCCGCGAGTTAGCTGGAATTTTCGCCCGCTCGCAATGTCTACAATCCAGATCTGGGTCACAAACGCATCCTGCTTGAAGTCGCTGGTTCCGACGGTGTAGGCGACCCAGTTACCGTCAGGAGAGATCTGCGCGCCTCCAGCGTTTTTTAGACTTAGCAGATCGTCAATTGAAGGAACTCGCCGACCATTAGTTGAAGCGATACAAAGCGATGCAAACAGACAGATACACAGGGTCGTCAGGGAAAGAGATCGTCGAGTCATTGGAGGCTCCTCTCACTCATTGGATCGCAGGTTGGAACTCAGGAGTGCAACGCGTGCCCGAGATTCTATCCGAGTTAAGGAACCTGAGGCCAGCGAATCAGAACCGAAAGCCAACTCCGGCGATGAACTGGAAGTTATGTGTTGTCCTTGCAGGTAACGTGAATTGAATGATCCCAATGTTTCCAGATACGTCCAAGTATGGAATCGTAATGGTCTGCCTGCGGAAATGGATCATTGTGTCGCCGGCATCAAAACGCGTCACGATTCGCTTAGTTGGGTAAAACTCGACGACGGCTCCGAGATCGAACGCAAAGTTTGTCACGCGATTGATTTCTACGGCGACTCCAGGAGGATCCAGGACGAATTGAACATCTCCCTGGCTAAAACTCGCAAACCCCGGTCGAGCTTTACCGAAAATTCCCCATTTCTCAAAACGCTTTCCTACTTTGACTCCAAATAAACCTTCCGTGAGCGTTCCATTAGCTCGACCGCAACTGAAACATTTATCAGGAAAGAAGTATGTAGCGGCCTCGAGCGCGACCGTCTTGTTTAGATTGAAAGTGAAGCGACCGCCGATACCTGGTTCAGTGTTGTGGTCGAATGAATCCGTTTTCGTGATGGAAGAGAAATCCGCGCCCACTTCAAACCTGGGCGGGTTATCCGATTGCGCTTGGGAACTGAAGGAGAGAAGCAGAAACAAACTTACGAAAGAAGTAATCGAGATGGATCTTTTTAACATAGAGACGCCTTTCTTTATGTCAGTAGAATTAGTCGTTTGGACTCGAGAAGACACACGTCACCCTTCCGCAGGCCTCTAAGCCGCGGTTTGTTTGCTCTCGCTGTTTGGAACTTTTGAGTTTGGGGAGTTATAGCGCGTTAGCCGGCCATCTCATGGAATGGCTAAGGCTTACGCAAAATATCCTCGATACGCACAGTGGCACCAACCAGTACCTGGGGCTTTGAGTTTTCAGCCTGCTCGCGCTCGGCTTTGCTTACGAGACCGGTCGCCCGTGGTTTGCGCATTCTGTCTATTCTTTCCCGTGCTGCCCGAACAGATCCGTCAAATTTTTCCAGACTGTCTTTGCTTGGCGTTGCCGACTTCTCAGCGGGTGCAATTAATGGCGTGAAGTGCTTGTCGTGCAACATCCAAAGGTACCAGGTGCCGCCACCCGGAAGGATTGGAGCACTTGAAATCAGCTCGTACTGATCACTGCCGACAGAGAATTGGATCTTGTGATCATCAACGACAGCGAGTTTTCGAAAATCGTATCCGGACCTGGGCGTCAGAGAAAAAATAAAGCGGCCGCGTCCTTGAACATAAAACCACACCAACGGACCTTCGTACGTGCTTGTTGCTCTGCCAACACCAAGTACTTCGCCATTTAACAGCAAACGATAATCTTTGATACCTAATGCAACTGATTCGAGCGTGAAGTCGCGTGGAAGCGACCGCGGATTGACTTCCCACAGGTTCGATGGATCAAACGAGACCTTTACGATATCGACGATTTTTATTCCTGTAGTTTCGTTAATGAGCAGATCGAGTGAAAACGCATCGCCATCATCAAGTAGTTGTGGGTCGGCCGTTTTTGGCAGCGTGCTTATACGAGCTTTCGCTTCAATACGAATATCGGGATTGTAAGCGTTCAGTGATTCTTCGAATGCTGGATCCAGCGGCTTTACGGAAATCTGGAATCGTTTTGTGGCTGCGTCAGGTTCGACCAGCAAATCGTACCCAAACAGCACCTTTCCATTTGGGTCGAATAGCAAACGATGGATGACTTGATTTTCGTCAACTAGTGCTTGCGAACTGAGTACGCTCGAGGTCACGCGGGAGAATTGAGAACCCTTCCGTGCCTTGGCCCACTCGGTCTCGCTGCGAAAGGCAACGAATCCGCCACGGCTCAGCGAAACAATTAACTGCTTTGTTCCGGCGCTCGAGCGCGAAGGCGTAAAAAGCAGCGGCAACAAAAAGACCGCGACAAGTAAAAATCTATTTCTCATCGACGGTACTCCCTTTGATAATCGTAAGTTTCACCTCACTCGTGGGCTTGAAACCCGGAAGGCCCGCAACGGTTCTGTCTTTGGGCGCCGGCTGTCCCAAATCGCTAGTTGAGCGCGCCCTCGTGCGTTTCACATAGATGACCCGCGTAACAGTTTCCTGCCGTATCAAGGGAACTATTGGCCGATCTACATCCGTGGCGATGGGCGAGGGTGGTTCAACTTGCCGGACGGACTGTGACACTGAAAATGCGCAAGTTGCTGCAAACAACAGAACCATCGCAATAGCGAGCGGCAACGGTACTCGTACAGATGCAGTCAGTGGTGCAAACCAGCGCGCAATCGGGTTTTCTCTGGTCTCAATCTTTGAAATGAGCCGTCGCTGCAACCGATCGTGATAGCCCGGCCAGAAGTCGTCAGCGGGTTCTACCGACCGCAAAGCATCATTAGCAAGACGAACGGCATTCCTGACTGACGCGAGTTCCTCGCGACAATTCGGACACGCGCGTAACTCGGCGAGTAGACCGGCTTCGTCTGGCGTCGGTGCGTCATGCGTAGCCAGCGCAGCCAACGTCAGACCTGATGATTTGCAGTCGTGCATGTCAACTCCTTTAGTATTGCCCTGCGGCACAAGGGATGTAGTCCGGTGGTTCGTCATTTCTTTCGAGCTGCGACCTAAGTTTAGAAACGGTGCGAAAGAGCGACTTCTTCACAGCGCCTGTCGAACACCCCAGTTCACGAGCAATTTCTTCACATGTCATCCCTTCGTGGTGCTTCAACAGAAAGATAAGCCTTTGATTTGGTGTTACGTCGGATAGCGCTCGCAGAACGCGATCGACCAGAATCCTGTTAACTACGGTCGTCTCAAGATTGTCCTGGCCGGTCGCGACAGTATTGTCGTCTTCATATTGACTGAGCTCGGATTTAGTGTCGCGCTGGAACAATCGAGATCTGCGATGGTTAAGAAAGCAGTTGATGGTGATCCGGCGCAGCCAGGTGTAGAAGCTCGCTTCTCCGCGGAACGTGTTAAGTGCCTGGTACGCTTTTAGCCAGACCTCCTGAGACAAGTCTTCTGCATCATGCGAGTTCCGGCAGTAGTGCAAAGCGAGCGAGTAGATGCGCCGCTCGTAACGTTTGGCGAGCAGACAAAATGCATGCGCATCACCGGACTGTGACTGTCGGATAAGTGAATACTCGTCAGGAATCACGCGAGTCTCTCGAAATGAACGTCAGCAACTATCCACACCAATAGACACGTAAATTGGGATACGGTTGGCGGTACTTCCGAGGAATTTGCGGGGAGACACGACCGTCAATCTATCTTTGAATCACACCGACGTTTGCAATGGTGGCGCCTTTCGTCATCGAAGGTACGGCACAGATATACAGAATTACTCCGGCGACCGGCGCCCGAGCTTCGAAAACAACCTTTCCCAGGTAGTCTGTGACATAACCGACTTTCATACCTTGCTCAACGTAGGTACCGCGTTTGACTAGCGGGTAGAACATACCAGTTTGGTCGCTGCTCAACGTCACCACCTTTTCAATCCACACCGGCCGCTCCACCCTCGAAAATGCGCCTGGCAACATCTTCAAATAGCGCATCACATTCAACGAGCCATTTATCAGTGCGTTGACATCATCCGTCTCGACTGTACCCGCATGCCCAGCTTCAACTGTGATGGATGGTTTGCCTCGAGTTGTTGCGGTGTTTTCAAGATAACGCGAGGCCTGCGGATCTTTAGGACGATCAGTGGAAATAATGATGTGATCGAGTCCGAACGCCAGGACCATTTCGCGAGAAATCTGATCCTGTTTTTCGTTACCTGTTTTTGTCCAGTAGCTGTAGGGCCTCAGGCTTTCATCGGTGTCGCCGCCGTGGAAATCGATTAAATGGTCGCACTGCTCGACTACCTGCTTGGTAATCAGAAACGACGCTCGTTCCGTTTGGGTGCCATCAGCTTTGCCGGGATAGAAGCGGTTCATGCTTTTGCGATCTACCGGATTCACGTGAGGAACTTTCTGTTCGAATGAAGGGATATTGATTAGCGGTACAACGATGACAGTTCCCGATAGCTCCGCCGGATCGAGCATGCCGATCAATTTCTCAAGCGAGATGATGGACGCGTATTCCGTCCCGTGCGCGCCGGAAACAAGCGCCAGAACCGGTCCTGGCTTCGCACCGTGAAAAACGGCCACGGGAATGCTGAGCGCTCCATCGGTACCGGCGGGAACTTCAATTGCGCCCAGCGCCCTTTGACCGCGCAAGGCGGTTGCAGTGCCGACGGTGAAGCTCCCACGATCTCTAGACTGCGTTTGAACTATGTTGCAGGCGACGAGTAAAACGATGACGGCTGCTAATGCTCGATACATGGTTTTCTCCTGGGTCTGATGCTAGCTCTGATTGAGTCCTATCATCAAAGAAGTCCGTCAAGCGTGGTAAGAAGTCGATGGGCATCTTCTTCGGCGAAGGGCATGGGCGGTCTGATCTTCAAGACGTTGTGAAAAGGACCATCCGTACCCAACAGGATGCCTTGATCTCTTAAGCGATTCACAATCACATCCGCCTCTGAAGTTGCTGGTTCAAGTGACTCGCGGTCGCGAACCAACTCAACCCCCAGGAAAAATCCGCTGCCTCGCACGTCGCCGATCAAGTCGTGCCTTGTTTTCAAGTCCCTCAATCCCCGTAACATCTGTTCGCCAACCCGTTTCGCGTGTGCCTGCACCTCTTCTTCTAAAACCACGTTAAGCACGGCCAAGCCGATCGCGGACGAAACGGTGTTACCTCCAAAGGTGCTGAAAAACTCCATTCCATTATTGAATGATTCCGCTATCTCAGTCGTGGTGATCACGGCTCCGATCGGATGACCATTGCCTATGGGTTTGCCCAAAACAACAATATCCGGAACCACGCTATAGCTTTCGAACCCCCAGAAGTGTGTTCCGATTCTTCCGTAACCAGTTTGCACTTCGTCTGCAATGCAAACACCTCCCGCCGCACGCACCGCTGCATAAACTCTCGAGAAGTAGTCTTCGGGAAGGACGATCTGACCCGCTACACTGGGAAGCGATTCGGCAATGAAGCCACAGACTCCATTCAATTGCGGGAGCAGATCGATCACATATTGTGCGTACGCCTCACCGGCGCTCTCATCGCGGTAAACGCCCCGGTATGTGTCGGGGAGTGGAACTTTATGGACCCACTCCGGCGGGCCTAAGCCACCTGGTCCATCATACTTGTAAGGACTGATATCGATCAGAGTGGTGGTGTTGCCGTGATAAGCATGATCCAGAACTATCAGTTCGCGAGACTTTGTGTGTGTGCGTGCCAGTCTGAGAGCGAGCTCATTCGCCTCGCTACCGGAATTAACAAAGAAGCAGACGCTCAACGGCTCAGGAAGAGTCGAGGTCAATCTTTCTGCGTAGTGATTGATAGCATCGTGCAGATACCTAGTATTTGTATTGATAAGCGCCATCTGTTCCTGTCCGGCCTGGACCACTCGAGGGTGACAGTGACCGACGTGAGCTACATTGTTGTAAGCGTCCGTGTACTGCCGGCCTTCTTCATCGTAGACATACTGCATCTCGCCACGAACGATCTTCACTGGCGACTTATAAGCGATGCTGAGGTTACGACCGAGTAGTCGCCTGCGATCTGCAAGTGTCCTGGCACTGCTCGCAGGAGCTGCCATTCCGCAAGTCTTACGGAACACTTCAGCAGCCATTAGTGGATCAATCCCCAGCAGGTGCGGCAAGCTGTTGTTTATCGCACGTTGGCTGACCTCCAAATACTCGTTATCCGGTCGCTGTTGATGTTGATGGGCTGCGAGGCAGGCACTCATACACAGTCGCATCAGCACGAGCCCAAACAGAGCTTGAATCTCGACTTCACTGAGGGGGTACTGACTCGAGTAGCCGGCAACGATTTGTGTGGCTGCAAACAGCGGATCAGTTTTATCCAAGACCTCATAGGCAATTGCTACGGCGAGATCTCCGGCGGTATAGCTGTGGACTATGTCGCCGAAATCAATGAAGCCGGCGATCTCATGGCCGGCTGAATCACTAACGATAACGTTGTAGTCATTGATGTCGCCGTGAATCACGCTTGTGCGTAATTTGGGAAGCAGCGGTTTGACATCACGAGTGAACGTCTTTGCATATTGCTGCACCAGGGCGCGAATCGTTGCGTCCGAAACCAGAGGGCTATACTCATCGATTATTCGCAATCCGTTTGCCAGATCCCAATGGAAGTCTCGATGAACAGCCGCGTGATCAAAGTCGGCCAATTCGCGATCCATCTGGCCGAGCTTGTTACCCAGATCGTGCAATAGCTCCGGTGAGTGATGGCCTACCTCGGCGAGCGGAACTCCGGGGAAGTAAGTAATCAGCCGCACGAAATTGGTTACGCCGGGTGAGAATTCGATTCCTGAAATGTCTTGGCCCGAAAGCGTTGGAACGACACGCGGACAAAATGCGAGCCGGCCTTCGAGATGCCTCATGACCTGGTTTTGCGCTTCCAACAACGTACGGTCTTCCAAGGCGTTCGCGATCTTTAGGACAAACTTGTCAGCTGACTCGGTTACGAGAAGGAAATTCTGATCCCGCTCGCTGGGGAGTGCGGTCGCAGTCGCGCGGAGGCCGTACAACTTGTCAGCGAGTGATGTTGCGTCCTGCGTACTGAACCCGGGAGCATGATCAAGCAGTTGCATTGTCGAGCAATACTGAATAGAGATTTGTGATTAGCAGTGAGGCTGATGGCTTCAACCATGTGGGGAGACTATTGGTGCTCGGCCTTCTTCATCACTCAACTTGCCTGGTGACGCGCTTCCTTTTCCAGGAGCTTCTTCTGAACCTTTTGACGCTCTTCGAGTTCCTGCTTCAATCTCAGAATTGTGTTCGTCAACTCTGCTGTGCGCTCTCGCACGAGCTCTTCAAGCACCGCGTTGGCTTTGTACAGCGCATCACCTTCGCGCTCGAGATCCGTAACCTGCATCCGTGAATCATAGAGCTTCTGCTGAAGGTGCAGCCTCTTCGCTGTATCAGCAGTTGAATCAAGCAGCAGTACCCAGACGCCTTGCTCACGCTCAAATAGATACACGTCCGCGTAAACGTCTGAAGTCACCTGAACGTGAGGCAGAAACACACTGCTCGAGTCGAGCGGCAATAGACCAACGAGAAATGGTATGTGTTCACCTGCATTCATATGCCTTTTCAGGTCTTTGATTCCATAGGCTTCCAGATCACCGCCCCATTCGAGCAGCGTGCCTTCCTCTCGCAGCAGCAGGTATGCAGGCGACAAAGTTTCATCAGTCAGTGTCAGGATAAAATCGCGGATTGGAGTTGGAAGTTCGCTCATTCAGACCTCCACCATTTTCTTTGCCAATGTTTGAAACGCCTCTTCTACGCCAGAGCCTGTTTTAGCGCTGGTTGTGATAACGTCCCAGCCCTTCTCCTTTAATGCGTTGGTTTCACGTTCGCTTATGCTCCACTGCTCAACGAGATCGGCCTTGTTGAAGAGCAGCAGAAACGGCACCTTGCCGATTGTCTCTTCGGTTCTTGTTTGGATCGCAAGAGCCTTATAAAGAGTGTCCTGACGCGTACCGTCAACGACCAGGAGGTAACCCGATGCGCCGCGAAGATATGATTTTCGCAGTTCGTGTTCGGATTCGGTTCCCTCGACGTCCCAAAGCAACAACGAAACCTCAGTCGAGCCGACCTTAACCACTTTCTTGTCAACCTTGACTCCGACAGTTGTGTGGTACTTGTCGGAGTAGATGCTCTCAATGAACCGTCTGACGAGACTTGTTTTGCCGACCGCAAACGTACCCAGCATGCAGATCTTCTTCTGGATCATAAAAAGAGGACCTCTCTAGTGGCCATCATTTATTACAACCTTCAAAGTCACACTGCGGTTGGTCGCGCGGTCATCTTCAGTAGCTTCTTCGCGCAGCTTTTCCTTCGACCCTACTGTTTTGATCTTTAGATTTGGACCAGCCGGTACTCTCGAGATCAGAATCTCAGCGATGGCATTCGCCCGTCCCTGACTGAGAGTCGTGTTTCGTGCTTCCGTTCCTCTCTTATCAGTTCGGCCGGTTATCTCCAAAAGAAGTTCATCCTGGTCGGATAGCTGCTGTAGTCGGCGAATATCATTTACCAACTGCTCCAAAACTGCTTCCTGGTTCGGCCGAAGCTGCGTCTTGTCCAGCTCGAATGTGAGCAATGGGTTCTCGATTCGTTGAATATCAAATAGACCTGCATCGTTATACTGATTTACACCCGGCAATAAGCGAGCAGTCCTCCGAGCTTCCGTAGTCCAGCGATGCGACGCGAACCCTTCGACTTTAAGCACGCCACTCTCGTAGGAAAGCTTCACTGATTTTGGCAACTCGAGCGTTTGTTTCGCGCGCGCCACTACGAAATCGGGCGTCAACGCCTGAAAAGCTTGCCATCGTCCCACAACCGAATCTGCGGACAAACCTGTGCCGTCAATTAGAGTAGCCGGCTCACGTGCCAGCGGATCGCGCAGACCGCTTACAACGTACTTTCCGTTTTCCTTACCGATGTCGGTGACAACGATGCCGGGTTCGCTCTTCAGCCTTGCGATGTAGGCGTTCCATCTACGCGTGTCCCGAATCCAGAAAAAAGCCCAAACGAGCACAGCTAAGAGAAGAACAGCGACGATAACTTTAAAAGGAGTGATCTTACGACTGACGCCTGCCTTATCCGGAACGTCGTAACGGGCCTGAAAGCACTCTTCCAGCAAGGGTCTTGTTCCGGCGAATTCAGCTGCGTCACCCTTAAAGTCCTTCAAAGAGGAACCAAATTGCAGGTGGATCCGTTCGAGCGTCTCCTGAAACGTCTCTCGCAGTTCCTGTGGGGCAGTCCCGCGAATTACACCGGCTAGGATCGCCAGCGGTCCTTGTTCGATCCAAACAGTCAAGTCACCAACCTGCAGGGTCCCCAGTTCATCTCCGCCACCAGTCTTGAACGAGTCCCGCACAAAATCCTGAATGGCAGTGAGCATTCCGGACACCATGTCCGCATCATTTACTACCGCTGAACCGGCGGAAACATGCTGCAGCAACAGGCCAGTCTCACGATGAATTAAAAACACCTGCTCAACTCGATAGACGAGTGTGTGCAGCAGTACAACCTCGGAAAACTGCCGGCCCGTTCGTAGTGCCTCGAGTCTCCAACGCAAACCTTTCGCGGATAAACTGTGAGACAGCGTTTGATTGAATGATTGGACCATGCCGCTCAGCGCAGCAGCGATCGCCTTGCGGATTGCCGGACCCATGATCGGAAAGATCGCGTCGGCAAGAGGCTTTGGATCTTTTCTAACGGAATGTTCGAGGGCTGCGGAAACTGCAGGAGACAGAGCCGTGGTCAACTCGTCGTCCTTACGCGAACGTATTGATATGGCGTCAGGCAAAGCTCGACTTACCTCTTCGACCTGTCGTTGCGGATCAAAGAGTCGCGTGTGAACTTCATCGATCTGCTGCTCAACGGGCCCTAGCAGCAGGCTGCGCAACTCAGCCATGGTGCCCTCGTCACCGTTCTCGTGCGAGGCCACTTCCTCATCGATGATGCCTTTTGTCCGGGACATCGCCATGAGCCTAACTAGAAATCTGCTTGAGTCTTAAGATTCAGTTGTCGCCAGGCATTTTGAAGTCGTTGTTGAGCCGTAAAGCGACTTCAGAGAAGAGAGCCGACAATGAACCGCGGCTGGTCTTGTCATTATCCAACGCAGCGAGTTCGCGATCCAGCTGAGCCGAAACCTCTTCATGTTTCCGACGAATCTCATCACTCAAGCTCTTTGACTGGTCGAGTAACTGTTGGCGCAGGTCTCGCTGGGCGTTGGTGGTCTGGGCATCAAACTGAACCAGCTTGCTTTCGAGCGCTTTCGCCGTATCGTGAAGTTCCCGGGTCACTCCTTGAATCGAATCGTCCCGAGTGCGCTGCTCAGATTGAAGCCGATTTGAAAGCGCCTCGAACTCGCTCTTCACAAAACTCTCAAGCGCATTGAAGAGTTTTCGGTTCTCTTCGCGCAAATCTGCGGATTCCTTGGTAAGTCGCTCCTCTAAACGCGAGAACCTTTTGTCGTAGGCGCGCATTTGCCCGCCAAACAGAATCTCTCGGATTTTGTCGACATTTCCGGCTTCGGGCTGGGTGATACCTTCGTTAACCGTCGCTGAAGCGGATTCTTCCGTAGCTGAATCTGAAGGGGCGGGTGCGTAGGCATGTTGACCGTCTGCGGTGAAGCTCATAAGTCCTTCCTTTTTGCCAGGAGTTTTAGGGCCGAAATAATAATGAACGTCAGGTTAGAAGTACAGGATTTGAGCGGCTCAGTAAAAATTCGGATCGGCTAATTCCGGGACTTGTCGCTTATACAGAACCAAGTGGTTTGGCCTCTCAGAAACAGTTCGCCGCCAGCTATCACCGGAGTGGCTATGAATGTCTGGTCCTGAAGCGTATTCGTTGCGATCACTTCGAATTTCTCGCCCATCTTCAATACCACTACATCGCCATCTTCGGTTGCTACATAAAGTTTGCCATTAGCTCCAACGGGTGACGCTTTCAGGTTGTAGGCCTGAGGTAGGCGAACCTGGGAGTAATAAGGCTCGCCGGTCGTAGCGTTGAATGCGCTTACCATTCCGCTGTCTGTTACTACATATATCTTGTTATCCGAGATGACGGGTGATGCGGAATAGGAGAGACCACGCGTGTGACTCCAGACAATTGAATCTGAGCCGGTCAAATCACCTTCTTTGCCGAGCTTGATCGCCATCAACCGTGGATCTCTATGACCGCTCATAACATAGACAATCTGATTCTGATAAACGGGAACAGGAATGACGTTCGATCCGAGACCAGCTGCTTCCCACAATACTTTGCCGGTATCTGGATCGTAGCTGCGCACTTTATTCGTGGCAGTGACAACTATGTGAGTGCGCCCTTCGTGATTTATAGCCAAAGGTGTGCTCCAGGAACTTCGCTCGTCACGGGACATTCGCCAGAGCTCCTTGCCGGTTGTTTTTTGCAGCGCGACGATGAACGAATTCGCTTCCTGATCGAAAACCAGAATTAACCGATCGCCGACGAGTATCGGCGCGGTACCCTCACCAAACGCGTTGCGCATTCGCATCTGTCCCAAATCTTTTTCCCAAATCAATTTGCCGTTGAAGTCATAACAAAAGACTCCGCGCGAGCCGAAGGAGGCATAAAGGTATTTCCCGTCGGTGATCGGTGAGTTGGAAGCGAAGCTACCGTAGGTCCGGTGATAGCCCTCATGTGGCACTGTTCTACGGGCTGTTCGTTGCCACAAAATCTTTCCTGTCTTGCGATCGAGGCAGATTACTTCGAAGCGGTGCTCGACCTGTGGACCCGCGTCGCCTGGGCCGCGACCTTGCGGCTGATCCGAGCCTGGGAGTGCCGGCGCTCTTGCAGCCGGTTTACCTGTAGGAATTGCTGTAGTGAGAAAGATTCGATCGCCCCAAATAATCGGCGTCGAGTGCCCGCGTCCGGGGATGTCGGTTTTCCACTTAATGTTTTTCCCATCGCTCCAGGTAGTTGGTGCGTCGCCGGAAGCCATGCCGTTAAAGAACGGGCCTCGCCATTGCGGCCAATGTCCCTGATCGCGAATCTGTCCTTGAACTTGAAACACCACACAAACCAGCACTGCAATGACAAACGCCACCGTCCTGTTCATTCGTCTCTCCTTTGCTGCTTGAGCAATCCTGAAGTGAGTTCTTCTCATCGCAGTAATGTCCGAAGGCGTGGTGACACGCACCTCCGAAATTAAGAGCCCGACATCCGAAATTTCCGGGGAATTCTATCCGAGTGTTTCTCCGGAGGCCAGATTCAATCTGTGGCTTTCCACATAAGCGTTCGTGGCGGGCGACGGTGATACTCGGCGGTTTCAATGGCTAAATGTTTTGTGAGGCGTTGAGGATGCAGCTGGTCACGTTCGAGTTAAGAAAGCTGGTGAAATCGCGAGGTTTTGCACTCTCGTTTATTGCTCTTTCGGCTTTTGTCGCTTTGATGCTGTGGGGCTTCTACTCCTATGCCGAACGAAAGATGGGTAGTCAGGCTCTACAGCAATTCAAATACACGTACGAGTCGAAGAGTTACTTTAATGGCCTCACCATGGCGCTCTACTCTCTGATGTTTTCTTTCAACCTGTTGATTCCGATCTTCGTAGCCATGGCTGCCGCGTCTCAGATTGCCGGCGAGAAACAAACCGGCACTCTACGGATGATCTGTGTGCGACCGGTTTCACGCGTTTCTCTGTTTATTTCAAAGTTTGCCGTCGTAACGCTCTACACGTACATGCTGATGGCATTCTTTATCGGATTGAATCTTTTAGTTGGGCTGGTATTTGTCGGGTGGGGTGATCTTGAGCTGTATCCAGGCGCCCTGAATCTTGTT
>JBKPAC010000065.1:0-4096 GCA_046726175.1 Acidobacteriota bacterium | reverse complement strand
GCGAAAGTGATGCCCGCTCATATGCCAGTGAAAATTTTTGGTTTTCAAATACAGCGCGAAAACGTCCGCCAGAATCGCATTCATCGCGCCTGAGATATCCCTCGTCGCTTCCCGCGTGAGGTCGGTCCGCGTTTCGAGTGGGGCGTCTCGTCTGCGAAGAAGCTCTGCTTTTTTAGGATTCGATTTGGCCATACTTCGACCGTCTGTGGCGAAAGTTGCTTTCATTGTTGAACGTAGCAGACATCATCTGCACGCGATATTGCCACTTTCGCGGGAGTTTGCGTCGCCGAGAACGAGATAAAACCGCATCCCTCTTCCAGGGTAGAGCAGCTTTTGTCCCAGCCCACGTTCGCATGAGAAAAATCCATCCAACCCAAAGTTCACCGGCGTTTTGATCGGGACACTCGCGCGATTAGATGCGCCGATGGCGCGTACCTTCCCTGCTCCTGGTTGCCGAGTTTGGATGTACTGTTGCATTTTGGCCCAGCACACGCGAGGCATCTGGGTGATTAAAGGCGGGGCGTTTGCCGTAATTGAGTAATGGCCGAGCGCGATGATTCTCCTCCTCGCGTCGTCTTCTTGTTCGACGTGGACAACACGCTGCTGGATAACGAGAGAGTGGCAGCGGATCTGCAACGCCACCTCGCCAGCGAAGTCGGCGCGCAGGGAGCGCAGGAATATTGGCGGATTTTCGAGCAACTGCGGACCGAACTGGGTTATGCGGATTACCTCGGCGCTTTGCAAAGATATCGGGAAAAACATTCGCGAGCCCCGAATCTGCTGTGCGTATCTGATTTCCTGATCAATTATCCTTTCGCTGAGCGTCTTTTCCCCGATGCGCTCAAGGTGATTGAGCACGTCCAGGAATGGGGTCTTGCGGTCATTCTTTCGGACGGCGACGTTGTTTTCCAACCGCTCAAGATCAGCCGTTCAGGCCTGGCCAACGCGGTCTCCGGGCGCGTGCTGATTTACGTGCACAAGGAGCAGGAACTTGACGAGGTCGAGCAACGCTACCCGGCCGAACATTACGTACTGGTGGACGACAAATTGCGTATCCTGGCCGCCGCGAAACAATTTTGGGGAGCGCGTGTAACCACTGTTTTCGTTAGGCAAGGTCAGTACGCCACCGACCCGAAAATCCTAGCCAGCTATCCGCCAGCGGAAATCAGTATCAGACGTATCGGGGATCTGCTGCAATATGACCTGGCGGAATTGCTGAATCCGAAGCTGTGAGCGATCCCGCAATCCTTGCGACGAATTGATTGACCTCGCAAAGGTGAACCTCTTTCGCCGACGATCCAAGAGTTGTCATTCTGAGCGAAGCGAAGAATCTCGGATGTGTGGATCGCCGGATGTCAATTTCATTCGTGCGGCGCTCATTTTTTATCCTGCGATGAACCCTCCATCGACTACCAGCGACGTGCCGGTCGTGAATTTCGCGGCATCGGAGCAAAGGTAGAGAACCGCCGCGGCGATCTCTTCGCTCGCGCCGACTCGCCCGACCGGGACGATCGAAACGATCTGATCACGCAACTCATCCCCGGCGAAACGATCGAACATTTCGGTAGCGATCACTCCTGGAGCAATCGCGTTGATGCGGATGTTTTGCTTCGCGAATTCAAGCGCGACAGATTTTGTCAGGCCTTCGACCGCGTGTTTGGACGCAATGTAAACGCTCACCTGCCCGAGACCAACGTGCCCGGCGACGCTCGAAGTATTGACGATGGCGCCGCCGCCGTTCTTCAGCATGACTGGAATTTCATGACGCATCGAATTCAAGACACCCCAGACGTTGATGTCGAAAACGCGGCGATATTCCGCTTCAGTCGCCTGATCCAGCGGGCCTTTCCACTCCACGCCGGCATTGTTAAATGCGACGTCGAGCCGGCCGAATTTCTCGATCGTAAAATCGACCGTCCGCTTCACGTCCGCATCTTTCGCCACGTCGGCGCGGACGAACGCCGCCTCACCGCCGAGTTTTTTAATTTCAGCGACGACCTGTGCGCCTTCTTTTTCGCGGCGGCCGGTTAGAACGACCTTGGCACCAGCACGAGCGAATTCGATCGCGGTGGTTTTGCCGATACCGGATGTTCCTCCGGTTACGAGCGCAACTTTGCCTGAGAATGTTTTGTTGGTCATGGAATTAGCCTTTCGTTGGTTGTCAGTTCCAGGGGGAACCAGAAGTGTTTATGGGTAAGCCCGATATGAGTCTCATCGTCCTGCTAAGCCGAGCGATTGAAGCGTGGCCGCGGTAACTGCCCCCGTTACGCTCAAGTCATTGTCCTCTTGATAACGGGCGATAGCGGCCTGGGTTTCGTCTCCGGCAACTCCGTCAACCGCGCCGGTGTAGTACCCAAGTTTCGCCAACTGCGACTGGACTGAGCTGACAACGGCGTTGCCACTTTGAGCTGGGGCAGAGTAGCCATTGTAGTAGCTGTATGGGTTTTGCGTGTAAGCGTCAGAACTGTCGTACGAATAGTCATCGTAGCCGTAGGGATAGCCGTAGTAATCCGAGGGATAGGAACCGTAAGCGTAGTAAGGATAATAATCCCATGGGTAAAGTCCCCACCAGAACCCGTCGATAAAAACAAAGACGTGGCCGTGATCAAAGTGCGCGCGATGCCGGTCGCAATCATGGTGCCAATTGCCATCATGGCGCGCAAAGACCCGGTGATTTGCCATTGCCCTCCGGACCGCCGCCGAAGACTGCGCATGCGAGGTCGTCATGTTTTGCCTTGTTGATGCTGCCGAGCGATTCTGCTGGCGAGCAACGGTTGCGTTCCTGACGGCATACGATTTCATCGATTGGTTTCCCCGTCCGCTGAATTGGTATGTTCGAGCAGCAGACGTGCGGCTGCCTCCGTCGTAGTATCGGAATGCACCGGTTGGTCCGCCGAAACTTGTACCGGCAAAATGAGTGCTCCCATACCTATGCGGGGCTGCGCTAAATCCGCCTCCGCGCATTCCGCCAAAACCGACTCCACCTCCGCGAGCACCAGCTCCCCCTGCAGCGTATCCGACACTACTGAACCCACCGCCGTGGAAACCGCCGCCACCGAAGTGGCCGCCGCCGCCAGCAAATCCACCAACCCCACCACCGTGACCGGACGCCCATGCTATGGGGCTAAGGGCCACGGATGTGATGCCAACTATTAAGCTAAAAATTTGTTTTGCTTTCATGGCTTTAAGTTCGGTCCGAGCGTAGCTGGTAGCCATTGCCCGTCCGTAGGATCTTATGGTGCTACCTAGGGGTTGCTCCGTACTCTCCCGTTAGAGAGAAACGTGAGATGCTACGCACACGGGAAGATGTTGTTCAATCGCGTTGATCAATTCGGGAATATTCACCGGGTTCCTCGCTGGTTGCCTAGGTCGTCAACCAGGTGACGAACCAGGCGCCGAGGAGGCCGACCATTACTCCAATTAAGGGGCTGGAAATCGCGAACCAGAGTGGAATCGCCTCCCGTAAGGGCAGCGCATGCCGACGCCATGAGGCAAGTTTTATTGTAGACGCACTCATAATCTTTTTTTGGTAGTTATTTAGGCGGCCGGTCGATCCCATTTCGGTGAAGAGAGTCCAAGCAATTCAGCAAGGCGCGATTCATAAGATTCGCACGTCGGACAATCACCATTGGGCTTAACCCATTCTGGATGCTCGACGCGCAACGCGTCGTGTATCTGTCGCTGAAGTTCAACGTAAGAGCGGATCTCATCCGACCCACTCGGAAGAGTCTTTGTTTTCATCGTTCGCAAGGTCGGTTTAAGTGGAAGCACCGCCATTTCGCGTACGCAGGATTTTTCACTGCCACCTCGGGGGTGATTCGTAATCTCTCTTTCGAGGGATCGAACTAGTCCGAAACGAACCAGCCTGATCTCAGTGAAAGCGCAGCCGCTGTGCGGGCAACAAAACGCCTCTACAACTGAATCATGCCGCGTCTTGTGGCGGTAGCCACGGCTGCGGTGCGGCTGACGACGTTCATCTTGGCGAAGATAGCTTTTACATGCGACTTCACTGTGCCTTCGCTGATAAACAAAGCCGAGCCAATTTCCTTATTGCTTTTTCCTTTGGCCATCAACTGGAGCACGTCGATTTCACGCG
>JBKPAC010000064.1:0-24099 GCA_046726175.1 Acidobacteriota bacterium | reverse complement strand
GATGAACGCGGATAGGACGCGGATCTAACCTGAAATAGCTAACAAGACTCCTTCGCTCGTTCTTTCTCAGATCCGCGTCCTATCCGCGTTCATCCGCGGCTTAATCCCTTCACCGCGTCTATCCGCGGCTAAATCTCTTCGCTGTTAAGACCCAACTTTTGTAGCGAACGTGACGCGCTTTGGATTCATCTGATACCTTGACGTGGGACAAGCGGTCTCACCGCAAACAATCCCCCGACCAAACGAAAAACATGAAGTATTTCAAATCCCATCTCCTGGTGTTTCCCCTTGTTTTGGCGGGGTTATTTGCTGTGTTCAATACCGTTAGAAGTCACGGCCAGTCGCCCAAAACGAGTAACTTGCAAAATGCTGAATCTCACGTTAAGCCAACAGCCGATTTGCGACCAAAACTCGTCGCTTCGGCAAACGAAACTGCGCCCGTTTCGCCGGCGCTAATTCAGGCAGCAGGTGAAAACGGTAGACTATCGAGCGAGCTCACGTGGGTCTTTGGTGGGAAACAGCAGCGCGGATGGTATCTCTACAATGCGCTGATCAGCCGCTTGCTCGATACCGATCGAGGTCCTACTTCACCGGGTTTTGCTGCCGCTCTATCAAACTGGCAGTCAAAGATCGGCCTCCTTCCCTCCGGAATTCTTGATGAAGATTCGCTCAACGCGATGGTGAAAACGTGGCAGGAAGTCAGACTAAAGGATCGAACTATTCCGCCGGCTGACCAGCTGCTCGTCGCTCCAAGGTCCGATTTCTACGATCCAGATCGTCCAGACGAATTGCGACAGGTGCAGCGAGAGGCCTATGCGGCTTACAAACGAATGATCACCGCAGCAATTGCCGATAAGTCTCTAAAATTGGCAGTTGGAGAGGATGGTCAACTCGCACCTGACGAGAAGTTTTTGAAGATCATTTCTTCATTCCGATCGCAAGAGTATCAAGAGAAGTTGAGGCGCGCGGATCCACACGCCGGACGCGCGGGCCTTGCGGTCAACAGTCCGCATTTCACCGGCAGAGCTCTTGACCTGTACGTTGGTGGCGATCCGGTGGAAACGAAAGATTCAAACCGCGCTATCCAGGTCCAGACGCCTGTCTATAAGTGGCTGGTTCGCAACGCTGAACGTTTCGGATTCCGACCTTACTACTACGAACCCTGGCATTGGGAATACGTTTTATCGAGCACTGGCGAGAACAGCCCAGGAAAGTAGCAGCAACGTTTCTTGGTGGGACGAGATCAAGCCGGCGGATTCTCGAAAACCAGTGAGTGAACTCGACCGGATATCTCAGAAACCCTAATCGTTTCGTCTGGTTCGACTGAGCATTGTCGGATTGGCGCATCAAAAACGAAACTGGTAATTGTCTTTCCGTTTCTCACGTCAAAGATCGTCAGAACCCAGTCTTCCGGTGCAAAGGATAGTGCAAAGTAGTCGCCGAGGATCACGGGCTGACCCCGCTTTATCGGTCCTTTACGCGCGGGCGCAGCTGTCTTTCTAAGTGAAGATAAATCTATAGTTTTAGCTGTTGACTCAGTAACGCTTGTAGAACTCGCTTCAGGCGCTGGCGTTATCGCCGACGCTTCAAACTGATCACTTACAGGAAACCTGAGTTCAGCCCAACTTTGAATCGGACTGAGTTTTGCTATGAGCTTGCCTTCGGGATCCATTCTGGAAAATGCAGCCAGATCCCAAACTCGCACTTCATGATCGAAGAAGGCATCGATTAGCCAATTCCGATCGGGCGTCATGGCAACCGCTGACAGGAAACTTTCGGTTCCATCTATGGCGCCAATCTGAGTGGGTTTCTCGAAGTCCCATAGCTCCAAGTTCTGTCGTTCACGATAAACGACAAGTTGTTTTCCTTCAGCATCTCCGGCCAACACTTGACCCACCATGTTTTCAGGCGCAGGCGTGAAAGTATTTTCTCGCCAGTTCCAAACGCGCATCGGGTCTCCGAAATAGATGAAGCTATTGGCGCCAACGAGTAGCAAAGGCCTCGGCCATCTGCCCCAATAACCGGTCTGCCCCTGGAACGACGACAATTCGGTCTGCTGCACGAGATCCCACACCTTGATTAGGTTTTCAGAACCGCTGACGCCGATCGTCCCGTCAGCCGAGATCCCGACTGACCAAACTGCTTCGCCTTGATTTAAAGGTGCTCCGAGCTGGCGCCAAGCCGTTAAATCCCAAACCAACACCTCGCCCGTATGAGAAGCGGATATCGCGCGATCGCCGCTACTTGAAATCGCAACAGCGCTAACGGACTCAGCGTGACCTGATAAAGAAGTTGTCTTTTCGGCTGTGCGAAGATCCCAAACATTGATCTGATTCTGAAACGCGCAAAGAGCCCAATTCCCATTCGGTAGTACAGCTACAGGTGTGTACGAACCCGCTTCTGCCTGACCCTCGAGACGAGCTATTTCAACACCAAATTCAAGGTCCCAAAATCTCAGGGTTTGATCCGGACTAGAGTTGCCGGCTGTCACCGCTCGCGTTCCATCAGCACTAATCGCAACCGAGCGAACTGTCCCCTTATGCCCCCAGAGCGTGGTGTGTAGAGGATGTCCCGCATTGATAAGTGTCGCGCCCTTTGGACGTAGCCATGGATCTGAGGAGTTCTTTCGTGCGCCGTCGAGCAAAGGCTTCAGTGATGCATGAATGAAATCAGGTAAGCGTCCAAGGAGTTGCCCGGCGAGCAAGCTCCGGTCGCGCTGCAACGCGAGAGCCGCCCGTCGTAATACATCACGCACTGGCGCAAGCTCAAGGATGTCTCGTCGGCGATAGTCTTTCATCAGAGCGACGACGTCCGTCTTTCCCAACTTCGCCTGCATCCAATCGAAGTTCATCAACAATTTCGAGAGTTTGTCGACACCGTCTGGAACAGCTTCGAGATGCGCTGGTAAATGAATGATTGAGTAATCAAACACCTTCCTGGCTCGGTCCTCGCTCCACGAAAGGAATTCATCCCACGCGTGGTCAGCAAGTCGCTTGCCGCCGTTGTTAACACTCACGAAATAGCGTCCGGCCTTGTTCTTGTCCTTCAGCCAATCGAGAACTGAAAGGTGAAATGGTTCGAGTCGACCAAAGCGTTGAGAGAATAGCGAACCAACGGCATTAGGAATCTCAACGATGTCATAATCCGACCAGTTAAAAACTCCGGCGAGATAATCAAGTTGTAGTGGTTCACGCGCGGCCGCGACCACCTCGAGCACCGGCCGAAACCTTTTCGCATAATCAGCTGTATCGGGAAACTGCCTTTCGAAGAATGCTGCATAAATTCCACCGAGTCCGTGTGGAAATTTATCAAGGTGATCGATCGAAAGCTGACCTGAGGCGATTTCATGACACACCCATTCGGCGTAAAGGAATAATCCTTCCGACCTTCTTACGAGAGCCTCAACCGTTTGCGTATCGCCGGGCTTTAAGAAAGATTTCAGTTGCTCTGTAAAGTAGGTACGCAGATCGTCCTGATTCTCTTTCCGTGCGGCTTCAAGCTTATAAGGATTCAACGCTTGCAACGGATAGGTCACTTCCTCCTGCTCGCGGCTGGTGACAAAGAAACGAAGCCAATCAGGTGATCTAGGTACCTCGCTCGCTATCAATTTCGCCAAAGCGTTTTGGTTCTCGCGAGTCGCCTCATCGAGAGCATCGACCAAAACCACATGTGTTTGCGCGGGAACGGGAAAGTCTCGAGCAAGCGGCTGTGTTATTAGCAGATCGAAAAGAGTTCCGGCGTCTGTCTCCGCCGCCAGTCGGTCCAGATCCAATGCGTTGAGTCGTTGGGCGTAATCAGGAAGTTGTGTCGAGAGTTGGAATGCAATTGACTGTACTGCTCTTCGTGGATCTGACTTCTCAGCGTGGCCGAAGCGACACAGATGAATCGCTGAAATTTCAGGTCGCGTGGCTATTAGCTTGGCGGATATGGCAGATTTGCCAATACCCGGGTTGCCGGTGAGCCAAAAAACTTTCGAACCCGCTTGCGCAGCAATCCACTTTTCAAATTCGTCGATGATCCAGCGGCGGCCGATGAAAGCGCGCAAGTGATGCTCGATATCACCTTCAAACGCGATCGGCCTGAGCCGCTGTATTAATCTCGATTGGACTCCGTCAAAATCCAGCTCGCCGGTTTCGATTGCGTCCAGGAGTTGAGCAAGTTTCTTTTCATAGAGTTCTGGATGTTGGTTTGGTGGCTGACAATCGCGAAAATCAAGTCGTTGAATTCGGTTTATGGAAAGCGGCACTTCAGCCGTCGCTACTATCACCGGAATGACCATCAGGTTTCGTTCTAGCGCCCGTGAGAGTTCGTTAAGGCAGTAGCCGTCTGGTCGCCGCACGGAGTGAGGAGTCATCAGAAGAAGAAATCGTCCTTCCCCCTGTTTCAGGGAAGCCCATTCCAAACCTTCCGCTATGTAGGCTTCCCAATCACCTCCCGGTGTAAGACGCTTGATGTCGAACCACACTTCATGTCCACCACGCTCGAGGTCCTCCTTCAAGCGTTCCGCGAACGTCGAGTAGTGATCGTGGCCGTAGCTCAGAAAAATGCGGCGAGGAGTGGAGGTTGAGGGAGTCGACATGAACACCACCAATCGAAAACATTGCGAGGAGCCCGCATGATACACGCCGCCTCAATATTTTTAAAGAGGAGCATGTTGAAAAAAGCGATGACTTTTAACGCGAGTTAAGTACTGGCACTAATCGTCCGTCTGCTAACGCGCGGCCTTGCTCGATGCTGCTTGTTTCGACAACGAATTGCCGATTGCGGGTAGGCTTGGCCAGCAGGCGCTTGGCTGTCTTTTCATCAAGCGCTGAGACGTCTATACCAGACGATTTGAGTTCGTCGAGCAAACGCCAGGGGCGGTTCATCGATCGTGAATAGACGTCCGCGTAGATATGCAGGACTCCACCCTCAACAACGAGGGTGTCGTAGTTGATGAAAACAGGAACAGGCTCGTCGAGTCGAACAACATATTGACGCGAGCTGTTCTTGGCAGTTTGAATCCTTCTCTGCGATACGGGCACGCTGCGGGCTGCAATAATCTTTTCCGCCAGGTCATAAAGATCCTTGCGCAGCATTCGCACGCATCCATGTGATACGAGGTTTCCCAGATCAGATCTCTTCGCAGCCTCGTGAATTAGATAACGGCTTCCCAGTGGGATTTTCAGTTTTCCAAGCGGGTTGCGCGCGTCGCTGGCTTTGATGATCTCACCGGGGGTAATGTCCTTTCTTTCGAGGACCCAGTCGCTTGAAGGCGGTATCCAGGCGGGATTCCAAATTATGTCAGTTGCTTCGCGCTCGCCGATGTAGATCGGGAAATCCTTCATTCCCACGCCCACGAAGTAGGACTTAACTTCTTTGCCATTTTGCCAAAGGGTCAACCGGAACGAAGGCACATTCAGCGTTAACCGAATGTCCGGTTCACCCGCCGCAAACTCTGCGACTTCGATGTGGCCGCCGGTGATCTTATCTGACCGCTCAGATTGCTGGCTGTCATAGATGGCCTGCGAATTTGCAACACTATTAACAAACAGCAGAGTGACGATAAGCAGAATGAGGCGATAATAGGTTCGTTGGTTTAGGTCAGGTTTTGCGGTGGTTCGTTGGTCCATACGAATCATGAACTCCGATGACTTCGCTAATGTGAACCCGAAAGCGGGTCATAGGGTAGGCTAACATCACTTTTTCGCGTCTATCAACGATTCGTTCATCTCCGCTACCAAAATACGATGCAAATATAATCGGCGCCGGGCCAAATGGGCTCGCTGCGGCGATTGAGCTTGCCCGGGCTGGAAAGTCGGTTTGCATCTACGAGGCTAACCACACTGTTGGTGGCGGAGTCCGATCCGGCGAGCTCACGCTGCCGGGATTTGTTCATGACATCTGCTCAGCCGTCCATCCATTAGCCGCCGGTTCACCTTTCTTCTCGAGCCTCCCGCTCGATAGACATGGGCTGGAATTCATCTATTCTCCGGCTTCCCTTGCTCATCCTTTCGACGACGGAACTGCGGTAGTGCTGGAGCGGTCAGTCGAGACAACGAGCCAAAATCTCGGTTCCGATCGTCTCGTTTACTACAATCTTATGACGCCCTTGGTGGATAGCTGGGATGAGTTGGCTGAAGACTTGCTCGGGCCTCCACGTGTTCCGCGACACCCGGTTGCCGCGGCTCGCTTCGGAATTCATGGCTTATGGAGAGCCAAAGCATTTGCGGAATGGAAATTCAAAGAGGACAGAACGCGCGCAGTCTTTGCTGGTTTGGCTGCGCATTCGTTCCTGGCTTTGGATCGCTTAGCAACAGCGGCTTTCGGACTAATGCTCGGTGTTATGGCTCACGTGGTTGGTTGGCCCATCGCGAAAGGAGGTTCGCAAACTATTGCCAGTGCGCTGGCTGATTGCTTGGGAAGCCTTGGTGGAGAGATCGTTACTGACTGTCGTGTCGAATCATTGACCCAGCTTTCATCCGCGCGGGCAACGCTCTGCGATCTCACGCCACGACAAGTTGTCAGTTTGGTTGGGCCCTCGTTCCCAAACCGGTTCCGAAAGAGGCTCGAGCGTTATCGCTATGGGCCAGCCGCGTTCAAAATGGATTGGGCATTGAGTTCGCCAATTCCGTGGAGAGCTAAGGAATGCTTCCAGTCAGCGACAGTTCACCTGGGCGGCACGTTTGCAGAGATTGTTGCTTCCGAGCAGCTCGTTTCAGAAGGCGGCCATCCTGATAGACCGTTCATAATTCTAAGCCAACCCACTTTATTTGATTCCTCGCGAGCTCCCGCTGGTCAGCATACGCTTTGGGCGTATTGTCACGTGCCTAATGGATCGCACGTTGACATGACAAGGCAGATCGAAGCACAAATCGAACGGTTCGCACCCGGGTTTCGTGATTGCATCATCGCACGGAGCGTGATGACTCCAACGCAGCTTGAGCAGCACAATGCAAATCTCGTTGGCGGTGACATCAATGGAGGCGCTCAGGACATTTCACAGATGTTTCTGCGACCAACTGTTAGGTTATATTCGACACCGATGGCAGGGCTGTACATTTGCTCGTCCTCGACGCCTCCAGGTGGGGGAGTGCATTGTCTGTGCGGCTATCACGCAGCAAGAGTGGCGCTGCGAAAAAGTTTTTCGTAAAGGTAGACGCACTTACTTTCACAAAACGACTGACGCACAGGTACACAAAATGACAACGAACAACTCAATCTCGATCTCAATCGCTCCGTGGTTATCAGTCCGGAATGGCGCACGAGCAGTCGAGTTCTACAAATCAGCGTTCGGTGCGACTGAGACTTTCAAAATTGAGAGTCCCGACGGCGCAGTCGTATGCCGTTTATCCGTGGATGGAGCGGAATTCTGGTTGAGTGACGAATCACCTGAGCACCTCAACTTCAGCCCGGAGACGCTGGGAGGCGGAACAGTGAAGATGCTGTTGATTGTGCCTGACCCTGATGCAATGTTTGAGAAGGCAATTGCCGCCGGCGGCCGCTCAGTGCATTCCGTTGAAGATATGCATGGCTGGCGAGTAGGCCGCATGGTGGATCCCTTTGGCCATCACTGGGAGATCGGCCGCCCGCTTGCGTCGTAACCGAAGACCCCAGCAGATTCATGACAAAGAAAAAGCCACGTTGGGTTCAACAGCCAACCTTGTTAACGGAAGATTATTGGCAAGAGGTCGAGTATCTCGAGCTGCAGTTTACTTCTGTTTGCCATTAAGGTACCTCGACGATCTCGAGTGTCCAACGCCCCTTATCGATAGGCGCCTCAAACTTTGCGTCTCCCCTCGTCACAATCAGCTTTAATTTTTGTCCTGGCGTCGTCTGGATCGTCAGCGTTGCTTTCTTGCCTCCTTTGCCGGCAGTTATCACCAGGTCACCGTCGGCGTTGATTGGGGGAATGCTAACGGGCGGATCGCTCTTTGTGTCAGCCATTTTTGTGCTCCTTTCGAGTTTAGGGTTTAAGAAGTTGATCTAGTCGATTACGGAATTGCGTAATGTCCGATCTTGCAAGATAGCCGTTATAAGCTTCTGATCCCCATTTCTGCTCAAGATCAGAAAGCCGGCTAACTGCACGCGAGGAGTACTCTTGCACGGCCGTCTGATTGCCTAGCCGCCGAGCGGCCTCCGCCGCGATCAGCCACGCACGCCATTCCGAATCCGATTTTCCATAGCGGGCGAAGCTCTCCTGAGCCCGCAATGCAGTGTCCAATGCACTCTGCAGTTCACCACAGGCGAGCATCGCTTCGGCCAATGACAGCACGCTACCCGAAAGCAGTTGGGGATCACCCGTTTCGGAGGCCATGTTAACTGCGTCTTCGCACAGGAGTCTTGCAGATCGCACCGATCCTGAACGAGCCTGGGCCAATGCCAGCGTACGCTTTGCGTGAACAGCAACGTCCACATATTGGTTCCCGGCCACCTCAAGGGCCTTACGACTCTCGGCCTTAGACTCTGGAAGATGCCCATCGCTCAATTCCAGAAGTGAGTTAGTCAGATGGATGTGAGCTAGCAACTGCTTATTCGCATCCCGCTGATGTTCTACTATTGATGCGGCTTCATCTAGCGCCGCCCTGGCCTCTTCGGCGCGACCGAGTTGCCACAGCATGCTGGCCCGATTCTGAGCTGCATAGGCAATGTAAGAATCAGCTTTCAGTGACTTGAAGATCCTGTAGCTCTCATCAAAATGGCGGAGGGCCTCTGAGTATTGTTCCTCATACGAAAGCACGTTGCCGATATCGACATCCGCCAGCCCGGCCTGCGCCTGATCGCCGAGTTGCTCTCCCAGTTGATGGAGCTGTTTGAATGCGTTCAGTGCGGCGTCGTAATCACCTCTATCACGGTACGAGCGTCCTAATATTGGCAGGCTCAGCGAAAGCCACTTGCGGTACCCGCCTTCTTGATAGAAAGCAAGCGCCTTTTCGATATAGCGCAAAGCTTCGTCTGTTTTGTGTTGCAGAGAGCGCAAGCTTCCCAGTTGCGTTAGCGCCCAGGCTTCACTCACGCGTAATTTGTCTCTTTGCGCGAGCTGTAGCGCCTGTTGGTAGTACCTTTCAGCGTCGCTGTAGTCACCACGCCATAGAAACGCGGTGCCAAGAAATATCAGGCCGCTTGTGGCCTGATTCTCTATGCCGTTGTTTCGTGCAAGCTGCACAGCCTCGGTTGCCCGTTGTTCCGCTTGTGCTATATGGCCCTCAAGCACCGAAACGGTGCTTAGTAACTGAAGCACTCTGATCAACTGATACTGGTTGCCCGTGGCCTTCGTTATTTCCAAGGCCTTCTCTAACTGTGCTCTGGCTTCCGGTGGCTTGATTTCGTAAATGTAGAGGAAGCCACGCTGGCAGAATACTTCTGTAACACCTTCGAGGTTGCTTAGATTCTGATAAAGCGATTCTGCTTTTTGGAATGCATCAGAGGCGCAGATAAAGTCATGTAGCGCACCGCAAACGACACCCAAACGAAGGAACGAAGCGGCCTCTTGCGGCGCAAGTCTCGTGGCCTCTTGATAATTCTTTTTTGCCTCTTTCAACTGGTCATTTTTTTCGTAGGCCCTTCCCAGATCGAAGTATACGTTCGCCTTTTGCTGGTCGTCCGAAGCTTGGCGCGAAATCTGCTGGTAGGCCGCAATCGCGGGAGGAAAATCGCGGAGCACCGTGCTGGTAACCGCTCGCAGATACAATGCGTCTGATTCTTGCATCGGCAACTCGCTGGCGAGCGACTGGGCGCGAATAATTTCATCTTTTGCTTTATCGCTATAATCCATCTCGTTATAAGTTTCCGCCAAACGGGCGTGCGCGAGAGCAAACTTGTCGTCAGCAGCAATGGCCTGCTGGAATGTTTTGCTAGACTCGTAATATGCACCGTTGCGCAGAGACATTATCCCTTTGTCGTACCAGTACATGGCCTCTGATGGCGGGCGATAAGGTCTGGCACGTAGCTTTGGCACCACGATAAGGTAGGCCAGCAGAACGAAGCAGACTGCTAGACCAGTGGCTGACATGACCACGGGGCGTTGTCGCAACACGTTGGAAAGGGTTGTCAAAGTTGATGTTCTTGAAGAATCGTCTCCAAGTGAGATGGGTCTGGTGAGAGCTTCATCTTGGGCCTGTAATCGGACGCGCAGGGCACGTAGATCTTCCAGCAGTTCACCGGCCGATTGGTAGCGCGCGTCCGGACCTTTCGTCAGAGCCTTAGAGATGATCCTGTCTAACTCGGGCGGCAGATTCGGATTGAGCCTTGAAGGTTCAGGCGGATGGAAGTGAATCACCTGGGCGAGAATCTCCAGGTCGGTTTTGCCGAAGAACGGACGCTTCCCGGCAACGCACTCGTACAGAATGACTCCCGCTGCAAACAGATCGGATCGCGCGTCTACCGTCAGACCTCTAGCCTGCTCGGGCGACATGTATGGCGGTGTGCCGGGCCGCTCGCCAGGCCTCGAGAGTGTGCTCTGTCGCTCTGCATCGCTTTGTTCGACTCCTGCCGCCTCGCCGACCTTAGCCAGTCCAAAGTCCAGCACCTTTACCTGGCCGCGCGACGTGATGATTATGTTTGAAGGTTTAATGTCTCGATGAACGATTCCTCGCGAGTGTGCTTCAGCAAGCGCTTCGACCACCTGAATGCAGATATCCAGTGCTTCCAAAAGTTGCAGCGGCTGCTGCTTGATTCTGGCACCAAGTGTCCTGCCTGCGACGTACTGCATCACAATGAAGCTGCGGTTGGCCTCTTCCTTCACTTCATACACAGCGCATATGTTGGGATGGTCCAGCTGGGCAGCGGCCTTCGCTTCTCTGATCAAACGCTTTTTGGCAAGTTCATTCTCCTCAAGGTATGTCGGCAGGAACTTGATGGCCACTTTGCGATCCAGCTTGGTGTCTTCTGCCAGGTAGACCTCGCCCATCCCTCCAACGCCAAGCTGTGCTTCAATCCTGTAAGAACCGAAAAGCTGTCCAGTCATCGAGTTGACGCGATCTTCGAAAAACAGATCCCCGGCCTCCTCAAGTGCCGGTCTTTCAAGAAAGCTTTTGGCCTTTTCTCGAAAGCCGATGAGAGACTCAACCTCTTGACGTAGGGTCTTATCCGCGTAGCAGGCTTGATCGAGTAGCGCTGCGCGTTCCGCTAAGGGCCGCTCAACAACTGCCTGTAACAGGTTATCGATTTGCTGCCAGCGTTCAGGCGTCATCCTGGTTGGGCCTTCATCTATTAAGGCGGGATTGGCCGTCGGCGTCTATCAAATTAAACGGTAATATTTGCTCAGGTCTTGGGGCTCATGGCACGCAACAGCCAGGCCCTGGCTGTATCCCAGTCTCGCGAAACTGTTGCTGTCGATATTTCGAGTGCCTGGGCTGTTTCCTCTATGGTCATACCTCCGAAATACCGCATCTCCACGATCTTACTTTTGCGCGAATCAAACACTGCCAACTCTCTTAACGCGTCGTCGAGCGCAACAATATCGGCAGCTTGCTGTTGGGGCAAAGTAGCTGCCTCATCAAGGCCGATTAGATCTGCTCGACCTCCTCTCTTGGCTGCGCCGCGCGAACGCGCATGGTCCACGAGTATCCGACGTATGGCCTGTGCAGCGACCGCATAAAAGTGAGCCCGATTTTGCCAGCGCATTCCCTTATGATCGACAAGTCGAAGATAAGCCTCATTGACCAAATCCGAGGTTTGAAGCGTCGGGCTGGATCGCTCTCCGCGCAAGTAATGATGGGCCAACCGACGAAGTTCGTCGTAGACAAGAGGAATAAGTTTATCCCGCGCGCTTTCGTCCCCTTCGCGCCATTCGATGAGCAATTGGGTAATGGATTTTGGCGAGGGTGTCACTGGGATAACCCTCCGATGGGAAAGTGTTTACGCAAGGAGCAGGGGCATTATATCACCGCTTGTCACGCCTCAAATCCCCACTCGCGCGCTTGTAAACACACACGTTGCACACTGCGATCCATCCCCTAGACGTGTTGGCACGCTGGTAGCGAGCTGTAATGCCTGATCGAGGTGTCGAGACTCGCTTCGCGAGAACAAGATCACCCTGCAAGAATGCAATACGTTTGCGTCATGTTTCGATACTGAGTCTCTACCGCTTATAACCCGCCAAATCACACAAAACCTTCCTCCGCAGCTGAATTAAAGTGTTTCTAAGTGGCCTGCGCATTGCCTGAAGGTTCAAAGGAGCTATACGGCAGTTTTGGAGGTAAATACGATGGACAATACGACCATCTTAGCAATAGTTGTAGCCATAGTTGTGCTCCTGGCGCTTGCGGCGATTGTCTGGTTCATTCTGAAGAAACAGCGAACGCAAAAACTGCGTGATCGCTTTGGACCTGAATATCGTCGCGTCGTTCGAGACGAAGGCAATGCCAGAAAAGCGGAACGTGTTTTGGAGGAACGAGAAAAGCGAATTGATCGGCTTGAGTTGAAACCTCTCACGCCTGAAAGCCAGCGCCGCTTTGCGGATGCGTGGCAACAGGAGCAGGCCAGATTCGTAGATTCTCCGCGAGAGGCGTTGAAAAACGCCGATCGGTTGATTGCCGAAGTGATGTCTGAACGCGGTTATCCTATGGGTGACTTTGAACAACGAGCGGCTGATGTGTCTGTAGACCACCCTGTCGTTGTTGAGAACTATCGCGTGGCCCACACGATAGCCGTGCGCGATCGCAATAAGGCAGTCAGCACAGAAGAACTTCGAGAAGCAATGATTCATTATCGCGCCTTGTTTGCAGATCTACTGCATGATGGAGGCAAAACACCGGTTCGAGACGTAGAACCTGAGATGAGAAAGGCGAGGGGGACGGGTCGATGAAAGAGAAGCAAAACGAACAAGCTGAAGACATGCGTGATCGAGTATCTGGGGAGCGATTAACCACCAAGGATATGGCGATGGGTACAGCACCCGCGCGAGCGCGAGATGAGTCACCGCGTGAGAGACAGGCAACCCCGCAACAGCGCGAACAGAGCACACCGTTATTTGATTCGGGCGAAGCGGAAGGTTTTCGTTCGAGATGGATGAACATTCAGACAGAGTTTGTGGATGAACCTCGTAAGTCTGTAGAGAAGGCTGATGAGTTGGTAGCTGCGACGATGAAGCGTCTGGCGGAAATATTTGCAGGCGAGCGAGAAAATCTTGAACGGGAATTGGGGCGTCGCGATGATGTTTCTACCGAAGATCTGCGAATAGCTCTGCAAAGATATCGTTCATTCTTCGATCGTCTGCTTTCGGTTTGACAGTCATTTCCGTCCGGCAGAGCACGCCAGCTCACAAAGCAAAAAGCGGGCAGTCACTCCATGCCTGCCCGCAATTATTTTGATAACTCACTAAATGATCTGGTGAGCCGTGGAGGGCTCGAACCACCGACTCTCTGATTAAGAGTCTTTAAGAATCCGTTTTGCTGGGTTTTAGTTGTGTCACGTAGTTTCAAATTGTTACGTGTTTTCGCCTCAATTGGTTACATTGGCCGATAGTAGTTTCAGGTTGTTACGCGTGGTTCACACACTATTCGCACACTGGAAATGGACCATTATTGCCTGTCAGAGTTGCTCTTTTTTATGTTGTCGCGTGTGACGCGGAATTGCTATCAAGAGCCACTATTGTGACGTGCTTAAGATCTTGATCAGATCAGACTTGTCACTATAGATCACATTCTTTATTCTCCATCCTTCCTTAACATTGTGCATCTCAAACTTGATTCTCGTCCGCTGACCGAAGTTGCGAAAACTGACTAAAACGGTAGACTTATCACCCTCCACTACTGCCTTACCTATCTGGAAGTTCGTAATCCCCGTATCCTGCGCGTTGTAGAGCGGGTCGAAGTCGAGACGACCCACCTCGCCTTCGGGTGTCTGGGTGATGTCTTTCCAGATCAGGTCAGCAAGTTTCTGATCGAAGAATTTGTAGATGTACTTCTTTCCTTTGGCTTCAAATACGTGGCCTTTCCCATTGTTGTGTACTCTGTATAATTCTCTGATGACACTCTCGGGTGAATTAGTCGGCTGGGCTCTTTGTGCTGCTTGCGAAAAAAGGCTACCTAAGATCACAAGCAGAGGGATTAACGAAAGGCGTATTGTTCTCATAACTATTAATGCCTCTTTGTCGGTATTCTCGTCACAAGTTCGTCACAAACAAAATTCCTCGTCTCGCGCGAAAAGCTATTCATTCATCAGGTGGCACGAATATCGCATCAATGCTTGGGCCAAGGTGACCATTGTGTGTCAACGGATTTTAAGTCCCGCTTAACTTGGGCGTAGGGTACTTGGATGGACCTTCGGCGAAGAAACGTACTCGAAACAGGTTGAGCGGGGCGCTGCCGTGAAGTCCAAAGGCATCTCAACTGGTTAGACTTGATAAACCTTGCTGGCCTCTCTCTCTTGATCTAACTGTCATAGAAACAACGACAGGCAAACAATCTAATATTTGACTCAAAGCTCATTGTCACGTCGATACCGTAAAGCGCGCGCGTAAGGCAAAGTTCTTCGCATAGGGCATAGGCGCATAGGCTCCGGAAAATATTGACCTGCCATTCTTGAGCACCCAAAACTATAACAGGAAACCTTGACACGTGTTCCGGTTAAGTACTATTAGCCACGGTGTTCACAGCGCCATCACTTCTGCCCGGAAAAGAGCCAATGAAACGATTCCTTTTGCGATCTTCGGTGGCGGTCCTCCTACTGTTCGTCAACTCGGGGGTGTTGTTGGCCCAGGCCGGCGCTTCAACCGCATCGGTTGAGGGTCAGGCAACCGATCCCAACGGAGCACGGATTGCGGGGGCCAATGTGACGGCAATTGCAGTCGACAAGGGTTTTAGCCGAAGCGGCACCACAAATCAGGACGGCGAGTACACTCTCCTATCTCTCCTGCCAGGCATCTACGACATAAAGATCGAGAAGGTTGGTTTTGGTTCGCAACGACAAAGTAACGTCCAGCTTACTGTTGGCCAGACATTGCACGTTGATTTCGTTATGCAGGTTGCCGATATCACCGAGACGGTGAAGATCACTACCGAGTCTCCGGTGATTGAGTCAGAGCGAACGCAGCAGGCAAACACTATCAACGAGCGTTACATCCGCGATTTGCCGATCAATCGACGCGACTATTTAAGCTTCAGCTTGCTGGCGCCCGGAGTGAGCGATGCCACTTCGATTGTTGACAGCAGCGACTTTCGCGTCGTGCAAACGCCGTCAAGCGGGCTATCGTTCTATGGCAGCAATGGCCGCGGTAATAGCATTACGGTTGATGGCGCCGAAGCGAATGATCTGTACAGCGGCGTGCGCGCTACGATGAGCCAGGAGGCCGTGCAGGAGTTTCAGATCAATCGCAGCAATTATGCGGCTGAGCTTGGCGGCGCAAGTGGCGGAGTGATCAATGTTGTTTCCAAGTCGGGTGGTAATGAACTGCACGGGAGCATCTTTCTGTACGTCCGTGATCATCACCTGGACGCGGCCGATCCGTTTGCCACTGCCCTCGTTGGAAACACCGTGCAGCGAATCAAACCACCGCTACATCGCCAGCAGTATGGTGGTTCCGCCGGCTTTCCTATCAGGAAGAATCGCACTTTCTTTTTTGGCGCATATGAAGGTCTCCATCGCGAAGAATCTGCCGCCATAACAGTCTTGACTGACCCGTCGATCTTTCAGCCGACCGCGGCGCAAAGCACGATCATCAACACTCTAGCTGCGAACACTAGCTCAACGCCGATTGCTTGCCTGCCACAAGTTGCCGGTGCGCAAATGTTGCCGCCCGCAGCGTGCGCAGTTGCGTTGCGACAGGCCCTGAGCAGCAAGCAAAGCACCGTGGAATTGTTTGAGCACAACAGCGGAGTGTTTCCCTTCACGAGCAACTTTCAGAACTTTTCATTTCGTATCGATCACAACCCGAGCAATTACAACCAGCTCTTCCTGCGCTATAGCTATAACAACAACAAAGCGACCAATCCGAACGCGCGCGCTTTGATCGGTTTCTCGCGGTCAATCGATTTCGACGGTCTGGACAGCAACATCGTCGGCAACTGGATTCACATCTTCCAGCCAAACCTGATTAACGAAGCTCGCCTGCAGTGGAACTATAATCATTCGTACTTCCGTTCCCGAGATCCCAATGGACCAACGATTAACATCGGCGGTTTCGGCGCGTTCAATCGCGACCTTTTCCTGCCAAGCCTCACGACTGAGCGGCACTACGAAGTAGCGGACAACCTCACATACTCGCGTGGCAAACATCTGCTCAAAGCCGGTGCGCTCGTCAACGTCCGTGGCTTTAACGTGGAGGTGGAGGCCTTCTTCAGCGGCCGCTTCAATTTCGGCGCCTTACAGGGTCAGGTCGTCAACACGATGGTGAGCCCTGCGATAAGCAGCATCACGGCCTTACAGGCTTTCGATCTCGGGCTGGCGGGGTCATTTCAACAAGGAGTGGGTAATCCCACCGTCGCGGGCACGATTCCGTTTTATGCTTTCTTCGGCCAGGACACCTGGAAGGCGAGACACAATTTGACGTTGAACTTCGGCCTCCGCTACGAGTTGGATAAGCGCTATGTACCGGTGCCTACAGGCAAGAACAACTTTGCTCCGCGCGTGGGGTTTTCGTGGAATCCGGGCAAGAGCGAGAAGACAGTTGTCCGCGGCGGCTATGGCATATTCTACGGTCCTATAATCAGCTCAATCGAGTATGTGGCGCAGGCGCTAAATGAGATCAATGGCTTTCGGCAAATTGCACAGATTCTGACAACGCTGGACACGACCAACCCGCTTGCGGTGCGCGGTCCGATCAATATCTACCAAACGCTGCGCCGCCAGGGTGTAATCGGCGTGCCTGATACCGTCCGTCTGATCACACCCGCCGATCTCGCTCAGTTTGGGATCACTTTTTCGCATGACGGCCCGCGCCCACCCCTCACTGTACTGTTCCGCATCGCTCCAGACTATCGAAATCCATACTCGCAACAAACCAGCGTCGGTGTTGAGCATGAAATTTCCCCGGGCCTGAGTGCTTCGCTCAATTATATCTTCGCCAGCACATCCCGGATCACCCGAGCGCGCGACATAAATCTGCGGCCGGCGCCAATTGGCCCGTTGGGTATTCGAGATTGGTCAACGGCTGCTGGCCACCCTTGCGCAGGCGCTGCGTCGGTGAACTGCTATCGAGATCCGCTCTTGCTGCAAGAGAATCAATACGAATCGTCGGCCCGCGCGTTTTATCATGCGATGATCATAGAAGTAGCCAAGCGACTCAGTCGTGGCCTGTCTCTGGCAGGAAACTACACTTTGAGCAAAGCGATCGACGAAGTCACGGATTTCAACAGCGACTTTCAGGCGAACGATCAAACCAATACTCGCGCCGAGCGAGCGCTCTCATCTTTCGACCAACGCCACAAGGTGGTTATCTACGCATCGTATCAAAGTCCATTCCGCACTGACCGTCGCAACTCATTCGTGAAGAACCTCGTTGCTGATTTTTCATTGGCCCCAATTTTTCGCGCCAACAGTGCGCGGCCTTTCAGCCTGCTTGCCGGCACGGACCTCAACGGTGACCGCCACAATACGACCGACCGCCCGGTCGGAGCGGGACGGAATACCGGCATTGGACCAAACTTTTGGAGTCTTGACCTTCGCCTTGCGCGCCGGATCGCGTTGGGAAAAGAAGGGCGGAACCTGGAGGTAGCCTTCGACGCATTCAATCTTTTCAACCGGCTCAACTATGCCACCGTTAACAACACTGTCGGCGCCGACTTTAAGGCGCCATTCAACGTTCAGGCAAGAAAGGATCTCAGCCCTAGCGATCCGCTGGCGTACACTTCTGCCTTTGATCCGCGAAGAATTCAACTGGGGCTCCGGTTGAATTTTTAACCGCAGATTTTATCCCTGAAAGCACCAAGCTTACCAATCGAAGTATTTCCGGGAGGACCTTGATCTTCAGAACGCAGCAGTGGAGGAATCTTCGAGCAGCGCTCGAGCTTCTCGCAGATCGGCAGTCTCGAACCCTTCGGTAAACCAGTCGAAGATTTCTCTCAAAAGTTGCTGGCTCTCTTTTTGTTTGCCTTGCTTCCGCCGCAGGCGATGTAAGCTCATGACTGCGCGTAGTTCCCAGCTCTTCGCATCCTGCTGCCGGGCAATGTCTATAGCCCGCAGAAAACAGGTTTCCGCGGCGAATATTGCCGGTCGCTCTGCGCTACTTGTTCTGAGTGCTTCAACCCCCAGGCGATCTTTTTCGCCCGTCATTTGCATCAACAACAACTCGCCCTTAAGTCGATGTAACTCCGCTTCGTAGAACCGTTCTCCCGTCAGATTAACCACCGTAAGCGCTTCAGCCAATATCTTGAGTCCCTCACCGAGTTGTCCTGCTTCGCCGAGGGCTTCGGCCAGTAAAGCAAGATAGGACGTGCGTCCCAGTTCCGAACCGATCGCGCGATACCTGGCCATCCCGTCCCTCAATTGGGCCAATCCCTCTTTGTACTGACCCTGCATCGCCAGCACCCAGCCGCTCCAGATAGTTCCCACCGACGAGTAGAAAGGCAGACCTTGTTCCTTAGAAAGAGAAAGCAATTCCTCTGCGCCTGTCAGAGCCATGCGCTCATCACCACAGCACGCATCCAGGGTCACGGCCGCGCTCAGCGTAACAGCGAGACTCATCGGATGCCGCACTTTTTCGGCCAGCACGGAAGCAGCCCGGACCATCTCGTGGGCGCGATCCGTATATCCGAGGATCCAGAGCACGCGCGCGGTGTAGGCCCGCGTTAAAACTCCTGCGTCAGCCCCGTACAGGAATAGTTGTGAACGGTAATGTTGCTGGTCGTAAAAACCAATCGTCCGCTCAAGGTGACTGATCGCAGGAGTTAATTCACCCAGGTAATGAAGTATCAGTCCCAACGTCCAATGGGCCTGTAGCAGTTGTACAGGGTCCTGGGAGGTTTCCGCCAGTGGCAACATTTGCTCGGCGATCTCAAGGGCGCGCTCGTGCTCCGATCGCACGACACAGATCACACACAATCCGAATAGCACACGAAAGTCGCTCTCGCCCAATTGTTGGCAAAGTTCTCTGGCGCGCATGTACGCCTGCATTGTTTCTGAACCCGCATAACCCTTGGTTGCCATCAAGGGCGAACCCAGCACGACCTGGAGTCTTAACTCTTGGCGCGCGCGCTCACTGGTATCTGGGAGGTGCTTAAGCATCTCCAGTCCGCGGCGGGTAAGGGTAATCGTCTCTTCGTTCGCGAAGAGCCGAGCGGCGTTCTCAGCCGCCAGTAGAAAGTATTCTGCCGCAGGCGACCACTCCCGCGCTGACTCAAACAAAAAAGCGAGTTTGGAAGCCACAGCCGGGCTCTGGTCTCCGTAATGTCCCAGCAGCGCTTGCGCCACGGCCGCACTTAACGACGACCTTCGCCTGGATGTGAGCGAGGCATACAGCGCATTCTGATAAAGTACGTGAACGAACTGATAGCGCTGTGTCAGTGCACCATCCGGAAGTTCCTGCTCAGCGGTGAGTCGCACCAAACCATGCATAGTGTCGAGGGCCTGCAGTCGCGCTTCAACCTCTTCGACCTCTGCTGGCAAGGCTCTGGCGACAACCGAGGAATTGAATTCATAGCCCTCCACGCTCGCGGCTACCAACAACCGGCGATCATCTTCGCTCAGCTGATCGATCTTTCTTTGAATCATGCTGCGAACTGATTCCGGTAGTTCGCGCTCCACAGAAGGCATCGATTGCGCCAGGATCCAATGTTGCCGATCTCGCTCAATGACCTTGCGATCTCGAAGATAGCGCGCCAGATCAACCATGAAGAGGGGATTGCCTTCAGTTTTTGCGTAAATCAGCCCCGCAAACTCAGCCGGAAACTCATGACCGGGAAATTCCAGCGCGAGATATCCTTCGACCTCTTCCCGGCTCAAGAAGTCGAGAGCCATTTCGCGACACACACTTCGTCCCTGCAGATCGAGCTTGACCGGGAGGAAGGGATGGTTAGCCAGCAGCATCTCTGACTGTCGATAGGCGACCACAATTAACAAGCGCATCGCTTTAAACTTGCTAGCAAGATACGCCAGCAAATCGATGGTCGAAACATCGGCCCAATGCAAGTCGTCAAAAAAGAAGACCAGCGGTCGGGTGCGCGACACTTCCTGAATAAAGGCGCTCAGCTCTCGCTTCATCCTGTCCTGCGAAGACGACTGAGCCGCATCCACAATCTGAGACGACACACTGTCCACGGAAGGATGGGCGATCTGCAAGTACCACGTAGGCGCTAGTAACTTCAGAGCGCGCGTTAGCTCCTCGTTGCCTTCGCGATGGACCAAACTTTCAAGCGCCTCCAGAAATGGGAAGTATGTCTCGGTGCCGGCAAGGCGCTCTGAGGATCGTCCGCGCGCGATGTAACAAGGCTGGGCTGAGGTGGCGAGACTAGCAAGGAATTCTTCCATGAGCGTAGTCTTGCCAATCCCTGGCTCACCAGCCACGCATAGAAGTAGGCCGTGGCCCATCGCCACCGACTCAAACCCTGAATGTAATTCTGCGAGTTCGGTACGGCGCCCGACGGTATGGCGCGCTGCTAAGACTTTAGGCGCTACAAATTCACTGCTGGATGTTCCGATTGCAGCCTCAAGATCGATCTGTTGTTTCACCTTTCGAAGATCGATGCGCAGTTCTTCAGCCGTTTGATAGCGTTGCTCTTTTTCTTTGCGCAGAGTCTTATTAATAGTTTTTTGTAATTCGGTGGGAATCGCAGGAACGCGCACAGCCAGCGGTGTTGGCTCGCGGTCGAGAATTGCGACGAGCAAATCGCTGGCTGTGGGCGCATCAAACGGCACGCGTCCCGCAAGCATCTCGTAAATTACGACACCCAAGCTCCAAATATCGGAGCGCGCGTCCACCTTCAGTCCCCGGGCTTGCTCGGGAGACATGTACATCAGGGTACCCATCACAAGCCCGGGCGATGTCACCTCCAATGGTTCGGTTTCGGCGTCCGGATTCACACTCTTCTCCTTGGTCGCCTTCTCGCCGAGCTTTGCAAGTCCAAAATCCAATACCTTCACGAAGCCGTCACGCCGAATCATGATATTGTCCGGCTTGATATCCCGGTGCGCTACGCCCGCACTGTGCGCGGCCGCCAACGCGGACGCAACCTGTGAGGCTAGATCGAGCGCCTGGCTAATTTCAACCGGACCCCGCTTGATACGTTTGCGCAGAGTTTCGCCTTCGACGAACTCAGTGGCGATGAACGGACCAAACTCACCCTCGCCGATTTCGTAAATGGTGAGGATATTCGGATGGTTCAGCGCCGAGGCTGCAAAAGCTTCCTGGCGAAAGCGACGCAGGCGATCTTCATCTTGCGCAAAGTCCGGAGAGATCAATTTGAGCGCAACCGGCCGTTTTAGATGTGTATCACGAGCGCGGTAGACCTCACCCATCCCGCCCGCACCCAGCAAGGTGCCTACTTCATAACGCCCAATAATTGCGCCAGCGTCAATCACACTCGAGAGACTCTAGCTTGATCCTACTCCATTTTGATAGTACGCGTGAGAACTGTGCCTGCCAATAATTTAATCCAGGCCTAAATCATTTAAGTTAGCAGTTTCGGCTGTTAACGTCGCATGGCATGAAAGCTGTCCTATCGTCATTTCTTTCTGTGCTGCGGTGCTGCTTCCGAACGCGAGCAAGTATGCACTTGGAGATTCTTGCGCTGCGCCATCAGGTTGGGTGCTGCAGCGGCAGAAGAACAAGCGGTCTAGGCTGAAAACTGCTGACCGGTTCCTATGGGTCATCCTTTCGCGACTATGGACGCAGTGGCGCACTGTGCTCGATCATCGTCAAGCCAGAAACGGTAATTGCATGGCACCGAAAAGGGTTCCGATTGTATTGGGATAGCGCGCCGCGTTATCTGTTACATGATAGAGATCGCATTTACTGAGCAGCATTCTGTCAGCGAGTTGGGGAAATGGGAATCGGCGAAGTGCTGACAGCGCCAAGAAGCCCGTGGCAGAACTCGTATGTGGAGCGTTTCATCGGCTCTCTGCGACGAGAGTGCTTGGACCACATAGTTGTATTCAACGAAGCATCCTTGCGGCACATTTTGAAGTCATACTTCGAGTATTACGAACACTCACGTACACATTTGGCGTTGGAGAAAGACGCACCAGAACCGGGAGCAATTCAAGCTCGAGAAGCGGGTATTGTGGTCGAGTTACCGCAGCTGGGCGGCCTGCATCATCGCTATAAGCGAAGAGCCGCTTGAGCAGCCTTCTTTGAGAGCTATCACTATTGCAATTAAAACTGAAGCGTAGAAGTTTCGGTTCGGTCACTGCCGCTATTGTTTGAAGGCGTTCGTTTCAGGCTACCGAGGTTGTGGTGACAATCAAGAAGACCGAAACTGATGCTTGAACCCTGGGCGTTGACAGTCCCTTTGCCTGGATGTGAATTTTTTCGTAACGACACCGTCAATAGTCAACGGTGCAACTATGTCCGTCGACAATTCAGGCACTTAAGAAGCATCGCAGCGCTCAACACCAGGAGCGCTTGGCACTGGGTAGCGGGTACGAGAACAGTAACCTGGTATTCGCGACTAACATCGGCACTCCGCTAGAGCCGCGCAAGTTGATCGCCCGGCATATTAAACCGAATCTTTGCAAAGCGTTTTGCTCCGAAGCCCACAAGGCCGGGCCACACAAGAACGACATCGGGTGGTATGGTTTCGACACACAATGGCGAGCCTGCTACTCGCGCAAGGAGTCAACCCAAAGATCGACGCCGAGCGTTTAGGCGATAGTGTTGAGATCACCCTGAGCGTCTACTCTCACATGATCCCTTCAATGCAGAACGACGCCGCGCTGGCTCTCGAAAAAGCCCTCGCTGGATAGCGTTGGCACACTACTGGCACACTAAGTCAGAAAATAACAACGGGCAGCTACTGAATGGCTGCCCGTAACTATTGATAGTAGTGAATTAGAACTGGTGAGCCGTGGAGGGCTCGAACCTCCGACCCGCTGATTAAGAGTGCGGTCACAGGCACTCCAGCAGGTTACGGCTCTTACGATTTACTACCATTTGTTACGGGTTGCAGCCGCCAGCGAGTCCAACTGTTAATACCTATTAATGCCTCTTTGTCGGTATTCTGGTCACAAGTTGGTCACAAAGCAATTCCTCGTCTCGCGCGGAAAGCTATTCATTCATTCGGTGGCACGAATATCCCATCAAAGCTTGATCCAAGACGACCAGTGTGGTGGCAACCGTTTTAAATCCGATGGAATTGGCATCACCTAGTCTTGCGAAACGGACGCCGGTGACATGTTGCCTGAAGATTACAGCCGTTCTAAAAACTCCTTGAGGTTAAATTCATGTCTATTGTCTGCGCGAGCCCTCAACAAAGAAACCCGAAGAGTTGCAGGATCATGATGTTCAAGTGATTTCATTTCTTCGGCAGAAATCCAAACCCCTTAGTTTCCCACTCGATGGCTTAATGACAATTACGTAACCACCGTCCATCACCTCGAAATCATCATCGGTCGAGACCCAACTAGCGTAGAAAGAAAATCGTTCGCCGTTTGGACCATCCACTTTGCCGCGTCAATACATTTCAGGCCGTTGTTGACTAATCAGGACCTTGAATTCCTCTTGTAGGCCTCAATCTCTCCCCACAACTCCTTTGCCAATAGTTTTAGTTTCGATATTTCCGATTCCTTAGGTTTATTCGTAATCCAATCAAGTAATTTCCGACTTTAAACATGACCAAATGATTCATTGTATTTAATCTTGTCCTACTGGCTTTTAGGGTTATCGAGGATGGCGTTCAAATCGCCAGTTCTCGTCGAACGGTGAGAGCGGCGGCCAAAGCCATATCTAATTGGCAAATCAAATCTCTTTGACGTCCCAACCCCGCGATTTCAGAGCCAGGATCTTCTCACTGTCTAAAGCGCCTCCACTTCCTGTGAAGGTGCCCTTTTTCATCGCTAACCCTAGGAGATGGGTGGGCCTCGTCATGGCAACAGGATCAGTCCTTGCGCGGACGCGTGTGATTCAGTAGCAACGCATTAAGTGTCACCGTAATTGTTGACGCGTTCATCGCAAGAGCGGACCACTCGGGGCGCAGTAATAACCGAAACGAAGGATAAAGAACTCCCGCGGCAACCGGAATTGCTATT
>JBKPAC010000063.1:0-131758 GCA_046726175.1 Acidobacteriota bacterium | reverse complement strand
CGTTGATTCCCGGTTCAAGCCGCTCTGGCTCGACGATTATGGCTGGGCTCTTCGTGGGCGAGATGCGTGAGGCTGCGGCCCGGTTCTCGTTTCTCTTATCGATACCCGCGATAGCGGCGAGTGGATTGCTTGAGCTAAAAGAGGCGATCCACCGCCTGCCCTCAGGAAGTTTTGGCTCCTTGTTGGCTGCAACCATAGTCTCCGGAATCGTCGGATACGCTTCTATATGGTTTCTGTTACGGTACTTAAGGACCCATTCGACGGCCCTCTTTATTATTTACCGGATCATTGTGGGCGGATTGATTTTGGCGATGCTCTACGCGGGTTATGTCTCGGCGAACATCAGCTGAATACTTGCACTAGGAGCGCGGGCGTCTCGCCCGCTTTGGTGGCTGATTCTCAACGTTGATGCGGGCGAGACGCCCCCGCTCCCAGTGCAAGTACTTACAATCCCGCATCGTTTTCGGTAAACTAGTCCTGCCCGACCTCACTCACGAAACGAGCGGTTGCTCGTCAGAACTCCTTTTCCCAAGGTTGGTGACATTGATGAACGAGAAAGAACGTGGAGGATCGACGGCTCACCCCCATAGGCCGCGCAGTCCTCGAGTTCCAGTTGAGTTTGCGGTCGAAGTGATCGGAAACAGTCCTGACGGAAATCCGTTCCAGGTCAAAGCGCAGGCGATCAAGATCAGCCACGGCGGGGCCACGATTGTGCTCGATCAGGAAGTCGCCGTCGGCACAAGGGTGAAACTGACGCCGCCGTTTGGTCGCCAGCTGGATGCCGAAGTCAACGGCGTCTGGCACGACGAAATGGACGGCCGCCAGCTGGTCGGCGTCAAGCTTCTGAACGCCGATGGATGGTTTGCTGAATAGCGTGAGGGCCGAATGATTACGAAACGGGGAGTAAGCGTGCTGAGGGTGGCTGGTTGCGGCGATGGCCCGACCATGACAGCATATAGCCCCGAGGTTCTCGATAGGGCCGTAAAATATGCAGGAACTAACGAAACGACGAGCAATGGCGATTGGACTCCGAGCGCGAGTTCCTCTCGTTGCACGTATCGTCGCTCTCGTTTTACTGGCAGCAGGACTCTCGTTCGTCGGCATCTCGTACTACCGCCTCCGCAACAACACGCCTTTTCGACTGAGGTCGGAAACCCCCGAGTTATCCAAAGAAATCATCGGAATCATTGAGGGCTACGAGCAACGAGTTACCAAAGGCGATAAGCTCTTTCTGCACCTCAAAGCCTCGAAAGACATCACGTATTCCGACAATCACCACGAGCTGGAAAACGTCAATTTAGCTGTCTACCCACCAACCGGAGATAAGCCGGATCAAATCACTGCCAATCGCGCGATCTACGATCCCAAGACTTCCATCATTTCCTTTTCTGGAAACGTTAAGACCGAAACGAAAGATGGACTGAAGGTCACCACCGAAGCTCTCTCTTACAATCAGAACAGTGAAGTAGCTCAGAGCGATGTACTGATAACCTTCAGTCGCGAGAACGTGGAGGGTCATGCTGTAGGCGCCGTCGTGGATTCCAAAGCCAAGAAGCTCGAACTCAAGAAAGATGTCGAGATTACGGTAGCTCCGCAAGTCCTGACATCTGCGAACGCGAAGCCCTCGGCCCGCTCTCAGCCGGTCAAGATTCGTTCAGGCAAGGCACTGTTCGAACAGGATTCAATGAAGTTGGTTTTTTGGGAAGGTGCGACCGCCGAGCAGGACCGGGCAATCATGAGCGGCGAAGCGATTAACGGCTTTCTAAATAAAGACAAGCGGCTCGAAAGAGTGGAAGTTCGAGGAAACTCATATCTACGTTCCTTGGATCCGGGGAAGGCTGCTGAGGTCCACTCCGTCGATATGGATTTCTTCCTCGATAACGACCAGCGGCTCGTGCGCGGCGTCGCTTCTTGGGACACTCGCGCGCGTAGTCTCGACGCTGACGCCGATGTCGAAATGAGCGGCGCGAATTCCATCGAGGTGCTGTTCGAACCACAGGCGGATCGTAGTCAGCTTAAGCAGATGCGGACGGCAGGGCGCACCGTAGTTAATCTGTCGGCGCCGAAATCGAAGGCGAACGATCCGAAAGCAGCAAACAAGCGGCTTAGCGCTGATGCCGTAACGTTGGTCTGGCGCACGACTGGTCAGGATCTGCAACAAGCTGAAGCAGTCGGAAATGCAGAGCTGTTTGTCGATCCCGTCATTAAGAACGCTACCGCGGACAAAAAGACTTTGACTGCACCGCGCTTCGATTGTGATTTTTATGAGCAGGGAAATCTGGCTCGCAGTTTCGTAGCGAGCGGTGGCGCCAAGGCTTTGATCGAGGCGGTTTATCCTTCTGAGAATCGGGCGAACAGAACACTGACTGCGCAAAAGATCTCGGCCGCCTTTGTAAAAGAGACGCAGGACGTTGAGAAGATCGACGCTCAGGGCGACGCAAAGTTTAATCAAGCTGATCGCAATGGCACAGCGGCGAACGTCTCCTACACTGCCGCAGACGAGACAGTACGTCTGCGCGGAGGTGAGCCGACGGTGTGGGACTCACGCGGTCGAACCAAAGCTGTGGAGCTGGACGCAGACCTGCACAACGACATCTCGTACGGGCGCGGTAAAACCTCAACGACGTATTACAACCAGGAACAGACTAACGGCGCTACTCCGTTCACGAAGGTCAAGAGTCCTGTGTACATCAGCAGCGACCGAGCCGAGTTTCATCGCTACAGTGGCGTGGCGATTTACAACGGAAATGCCAAGGCATGGCAGGATGACAACTTCGTGCGTGGGGACACACTCAAGCTCTACGTCAATGACAAGCGGATGGAAGTCAATGGTCGAGTGCAGAGTGCGCTCTACAATGCGAGGCGCCGGACGCAGGGAGCCACAGCGGTCACACCTGTATTTGCAACTGCGAACTCGATGTTCTATTCAGATTCGAACCGCCTGCTGCATTACGAAGACAATGTCGACATTCGGCAGGGTACTGATCGGATTGCGAGTGGAGTTGCCGATGTCTACCTGACAGGTCAAAACAATGACGTGGAGAAGACCGTTGCGCAACGTAATGTGGTGCTGACGCAGCCTAATCGTAAGGGCACTGGTGATTGGATTCAGTATACGACGGCTGACGAAGTGGCAATCCTGAAGGGCGATCCTGCTCGAATCGAGGACACGGAAAAGGGAACTACCGAAGGTGCTCGTTTGACGGTAAATATCCGCGAAGGTAGAGTGATCGCGGATGACACGCGAGGACCACTTTCGCCGGGTCGAGTCCGGTCAACTCACAAGGTCAACAAGCAGCCCTGAGTGTTTGTGAATGAGTATTGACACCGATCTACTGCCGTCCGAATCCCAGCGGGGATTTGCTGCTCCTTCCAAAACGGGCAACGAGAAACCGAATTTGTTCCCCTCTTCGTCGTCGCTCTCGACATCGGGTTTACAGAAGACTTATGGAAAGCGACGTGTAGTTGACGATGTCAGTCTGTTCGTCGAACCGGGTGAGGTCGTGGGCCTCCTTGGCGCCAACGGAGCTGGTAAGACGACAACCTTCTACATGATCGTTGGTTTGGAACAGCCTGACGCCGGCGTTGTTCGACTCGGGGATCGCGATGTTACTCGGCTGCCAATGTACTTGCGCGCTCGACTTGGTCTTGGCTACCTGCCGCAAGAGCCCTCAGTGTTTCGGAAGATGACTGCAGCTCAGAACATCCTGGCAGTGCTTGAGACGATGGGTCTGCGGCGTCGGGAACAGTTAAAACGGCTTGAAGAGTTGTTGGAAGAATTTGGCGTCGGTCACGTGCGAAATACGCGCGGAGACGCGCTGTCGGGAGGGGAACGAAGACGAACTGAAATAGCACGAGCACTTGCAACTGAACCGCAGTACATCCTGCTAGACGAACCCTTTGCCGGTATCGATCCGAAGGCGGTTGATGACATTCAAAATGTCATACTTTATTTACGGAATCGAGGCATTGGCATCTTAATAACCGACCACAATGTCCGCGAAACCCTGGGAGTGACTGACCGGGCGTATATCATGGCCGAAGGCTGCATATTCCGTTCAGGCAAGCCCAGAGACTTGACAGATGACGCAGAAGTTAGACGACTTTATCTGGGCGAAAAGTTCAGGATGTGAAACTGTGGGCGCAAAACCAGCCTGGAATCGGTTATAATTCTTCTGCGCACATAAGCGCAAAATACCAAATCAGTCGAGATTTACCGTAAGGAATGTCCCTTAAACTTACTACCAGCCTCTCTCAACGCCTCGTGTTGACGCCTCAGTTACGGCAACGCATCGAGATGTTGCAGATGACTACGCTGGAACTCACCGACCTGATTCAGCAGCAGTTGCTGGAAAACCCAGTTCTCGAAGAGGTTGCTACCCAGGAAGAGGCGCAGGAACTGGCTGAGAAAATTCTCGACCACCTTGCCAGTGCCGACCCCAGTGTTGCGCCGGACCAGAACCCAGTTGAAGTGTCAGAGCCTGAGTTGGGTTCGCCTTCTTCAAATGGGGCGGGTGAAACCGAAGGGCCGTCTTCTACCTATACTGAAGGTGAAGGCGAAGGGGATGTGGAAGGCTCGAATATCGAGGTCAGTGAGGACTCGATTGGCGACGAAATCGTCGGCGAGGATACATCTCGAGATCCCTTCGAAGAGATCGATTTTGGTCGCGAGTTTCAGGACTACCTTGACCCGGGCTACAAGACTCAGGAGATTGAATACAAGGAAGATGCTCCAACGTTTGAGCAATTCCTGACAAAACCTCTATCGCTGGCTGAACATCTCGAATGGCAATTGCACATGAATGATCTGCCAGAAGGTGTTTGCGATGCGGCGATTTGCGTAATCGGAAATCTGGATGCTGATGGGCGCCTGAATGCGACCAACGAAGAGATCTCTGCGATGGGCCCGTGGTCGGCGGAGGTTGTCGAACAAGCGCGTCAGGTCGTAATGAGGCTCGATCCTGTTGGTTGCGGCGCTCGCGACGTGCGCGAATGCCTCCTCGTTCAGTTGGAGGCGCGCGGTGAAAGCGAAAGACTAGCTGCAAAGCTAATCACTGAGCACCTTCCGGATCTGCAGCAACACAAGCTGCCGAACCTTTCGAAACAGACGGGAATCGATGTCGACACGTTGCTGGCAGAGGTGCAGGTGATTCGTACTCTCGATCCGTATCCGGGACGCCGGTACTCGTCTGAAGAGCCAATACTCATTTCACCTGAAATTTACATCGAGAAGCTCGAGGACAGCGATCAGGATTACATTATCTATTTCGCCGATGATGGCAGTCCGCGTCTGCGCATCAGTCAGCAATATCAGCAGATGTTGGGACAGACCGGCGTCAGTAACGAGACGAAGAGTTTTATTCGTGAGAAGGTGCGTTCGGCTGTGGACCTTCTGCGAAATATCGAGCACCGCCGGCAGACTATCTACAAGGTGGTCGAGTCGATAGTGCACCGCCAGCGGGACTTTCTCGATAAAGGCGTTGAGCACATCAAGCCAATGATGTTGAAAGACATTGCTGAAGATATCGGTATGCACCTCTCAACAGTGTCACGCGTCGTCAATCGAAAGTACGCTCACACGCCGCAAGGTGTAATTGAGCTACGTCGCTTCTTCACGGAAGGAATGATGAATGAAGAAGGTGAAGAGATTTCGACGCGGATTATTAAACTGAAGATCAAGAAGCTGATTGAAGAGGAAGATACTCATAGTCCGATAACTGATGATCAGGTCGTCAAGATCCTGGCTAAGGATGGAATAAAATTATCGCGTCGGACAGTCGCGAAATATCGCGACCAGATGCAAATCCCCGGTTCGCGCGAACGTCGCGCGGTTGTATGAGCGCCCCTTTGCAGCCGCGGGGATTTAGATAAAAGTGTTACCCAAATAATGTGTCCCTCGAAGTCCGTAGGTTGAACTGCGAGGCGTAAGCCTTGCTTCATTGTCGATTAGATCGAGGAGGGGACTGGATTAATGAAATTTGAATACACCGGCCGCCACGTCGTCGTATCACCGGCTATTCGTAAACATGTTGAAGATCATTTCAAGAAACTCGCCCATATTTTCAACAACTCAGCTGCCCGCACGCATGTAATCATCGATGTTGAGAAGAACCGTCATATCGGGGAGCTCGTGGTCTACTGGCGGGATCATACGTTGACGGCAAAAGTGGTTAACGCCGACATGTACATGGCGCTGACTGCGGCGATCGCCAAAATCGAGAAGCAAGCCTTGAAACTCAAGAACAAGATCATCGGTCGAAAGCAGGGCGCCAAACGCGTTTCCTCAGTCGCCCCTGAGCCCGACGGCCGTCTCGAAGCTTCGCCGCGACCACCCCGCATCATCAATGCCCGGCGGTACTCGGTTAAGCCAATGACACCCGAAGAGGCAGCGTTGCGACTCACCTCAGACGCAAATCAGTTTGTGGTGTTCCGTGATGCCGAAACTGAACGTGTGGGAGTTCTCTACAAACGGAGTGACGGAAACTTTGGTTTGATTGAACCGTAAACGCTCCATCATCCTTCGATAAGGGGATAACACAACATGCTCAAGAAGCTTCCTCTGTTGGTGGTAGTCGTCTGCCTGTTCGTCATTCCCGCACGCGCCGTTGCGCCGGTAAAGTATTCGGCCGATGCGAATCACTCAAATGTCGGATTCTCCATTCCGATCCTCGGCGGTCTTTCCAGTGTTAGCGGCAAGTTCTCTGACTTTACCGTGACCATCCAGTACGACGAATCGGATATCACGAAATCCTCGGTTGAAGCTGTCATTAAGGCGGCAAGCATAGACACCGGTGTTGAGAACCGCGACAAGCACCTGCGGACGGCCGATTTCTTCGACGTCGAGAAGTATCCGGAGATCACCTTCAAGAGCAGCAGCGTCGTTAAGAAAGGCAAAGGGTTCATTGCGAACGGCACGTTCACAATGCATGGCGTTTCAAAGGAGATCTCTATAGCGTTCATGCGCAGAGGGACGTTTGTGAATCCTGCCAATAACAAAAGCTCGATGGGATTCACTGCTCAACTTGAGCTCAACCGTCGGGACTACGGCATGAACTGGCAACACCAAACAATTAAGAACTGGGTGGGAGATGTCGTGAGCATCAACTTAGCAGTCTTGGTGAGAAACTAACATCTGATCAGGTAAACTGTAGCGAGGTCGATCAGATCCGACGCGGTTTACTATGGCCCGAAAAACGAAAAAACAGCCTCCGCAGAAAAATACAACAGCTCCAGACATTGTAATCATCACCGGGTTGAGCGGATCCGGAATGTCCTCTGCAATTAACGCGTTTCAGGACCTCGGATACTTCTGCGTTGATAATTTGCCCCTCACGATGCTTCCCACCTTTGCTCGCCTCATCACCTCATCTGATGGCGATAACGGCATCAAACGCGCTGCGCTAATCGTCGACATTCGCGAAGGTAATTTTCTGGGTCAGTTCTCGAAGCAGTTAAAGGCTCTTCGCGAAACAGGTATCAATGTCTTCGTACTGTTTTTCGAGGCGTCTGATGACGTACTTCAACATAGGTTTAGCGAGACGCGACGGCCACACCCGACGCACAAAGGTCAGCGCTTGTTAGAAGCAATCCGCGCTGAGCGTTCCGCCATGTCTCGCATCCGCTCACTCGCCGATCAAATTATCGACACGTCTGATCATTCAGTACATACACTGCGGCGGTTGCTGCTCGATAGGTTTAGCCTTGATAAGCGGGGGACGCCGATGCGCGTCGAGCTACTTAGCTTTGGACACAAGTATGGCAATCCAGGAGACCTGGAATTGCTGTTCGATGTGCGGCATTTGCCAAACCCTCATTTTGTTCCTGAGCTGAAACGACTGTCAGGACATGATCGGAGAGTCGTTAACTACCTGAACGCGCAACCCGAAGTTCACGAGACGCTTCGACGCTTCACCGATCTTCTCAACTACCTGTTGCCCTTGTACAAACGCGAAGGGAAGTCTTACGTGACCGTCGGGATTGGCTGTACAGGTGGACGTCATCGTTCGGTGATGGTTGCCAACGCTCTGGCAAAAATTCTGAAGAAGTCGGGTTTTGACGCTCACGCGCAGCATCGCGACGTAAAGACAGCAACGCGCGCTTAGTCGACGCGGAGGGATGTCATGAGTAACAGTCAACCACAGATCATCAAGGAAGCGCCTGAAGTTCGAAAGATCGCGGGAGTGATCGTTACCCATGGACACCTTGCAGGTGAGTTGCTGGCGGCGGCAGAGATGATTATCGGACCTGTGTCACACATCACCGCAGTCTCGATCGGTTGGCACGACGACGTTGAAGCAGCTCGCGACGAGGTACAGCGTGCAATCGCGCGAGTCTCTCAAAAAGGCGGAGTACTTTTGTTGACGGACATGTTTGGCGGAACACCCACAAATATCGCGTCGATGTTTCTTGAAGAAGGAAGCGTCGAAGTGCTGACCGGTGTAAACCTGCCGATGGTGATCAAACTTGCCACCCAAACCGGACAGGAATCACTCACTGAAACGGCCCGCCGGATCTGTGACCAGGGACGACAAGGAATCTATATGGCCGGCGACCTTCTTACCCCACCTAACAAAAGCGCTGCGGACTAAATGATCGAACGAGGACTAACCGTCACCAGCCGGCTCGGTCTGCATGCCCGTGCAGCGGCGAAGTTAGTCCGTGTTGCGAGCCATTATCAGAGCAACATAAAGCTACAACGGAGCGACGGCAGTATTAGCGCAGATGCGAAGTCGATCCTAAGTCTGTTGATGCTCGCTGCAACTCGAGGCACTGAACTCAGGTTGGTTGCAGAAGGTGCTGACGAATCGGAAGCCCTCGAAGCTGTTGTCGCACTTTTCATTGATGAGTTCGGCGAGACGCAACGCGCTGCTGTCACTCAACCCGTCGTTACGCCTGAAGAAAGTCGCTGGAAGGGCCTGGGTGTTTCGGAAGGCATCGGGATCGGAAGAGTCTTGCGGCTGCACAACGGCTCGAAGACGGTCTACCGGGCGCGCATCGATGAATCGGAAGTTCCGCGTGAGCTACGCAGGTTTCGCGCCTCGGTTCGCATTGCGCGGCGTCAATTGCGCGCCATCAAGCAGCGAGCAGAGCAGGAGCTCGGTCGCGGTCATGCTTACATCTTCGATGCGCATTTGCTATTCCTTCAGGATGCGCAATTGATCGAAGAAGTCGAGGCCCATATCCAAACTGAATTGGCAAATGCTGAGTGGGCCGTCAAGGTCGTTGGCGATCGCTTGCTTGCCGTCTACTCAGAAATAAAAGACGAGTACCTGCGAGAGCGAGGCTCGGATATCGAAGATGTTGTACAACGACTGATGGTAAATCTCAGCGGCGAGCGTCCTCAGTATCGCAATCTGTCTGTCGACGCTGTGATCGTTTCTCGGGATCTGCTTCCCTCAGCGGTCGCTGAGCTTGACCTCCAGCGAGCTCGAGCAATTGCGACAGATATCGGCGGCTGGACTTCGCACATGGCAATCATCGCGCGTGGTCTCGGCATCCCAGCCGTCGTCGGTTTGCGTGATTTCTTCCGCAGCGCTCGGACGGGCGAGCAGATCATTGTCGATTCGTATCGTGGAGAAGTTGTTCTGAACCCGTCAGCTGAGACAATCCGGCAATATGAAGTCGAGGTTGAAGCCAGAGGCAAACGGCTCAAGTTGGACCACCCATTTGAAGTTGGACCAGTGCGAACAACCGACGGCGTAAGTGTAAGGCTGCGCGCGAACGTGGAGCTTGCCGCTGAGTTTGACGGCATCAACAAGTACGGCGCGAGTGGCGTCGGTCTTTACCGTTCCGAGTTTCTTTTGTCTCGTCCCGGTGTGATGTTGTCGGAGGAAGAGCAGTTTCAGGCATACAAGAAGTTGGCTGAAGTGACAGGTCACAGTGGCGCGATTGTTCGGCTCTTTGATCTTGGCAGTCGTGAACTGGCGGATGCAGAGAAGAATCCGGCACTCGGTCTGAGAGCAATCCGCTTCGATCTCCGTCACGAAGATCTGATGCGGACGCAGCTGCGAGCGATCTTGAGAGCGGCGACGTGTGGACGGTTGGATCTGGTGCTGCCGATGGTTGGTGACACTGGAGATGTAAGAAAGTCTAAACAGATGCTGGAGGAAGAGAAGCGACGCCTGCAGTCGGACGGAATAGAAGTTGGGCCAGTGAAAGTCGGAGCCATGATTGAAGTGCCGTCCGCAGTTTTAACCGCAGATAAAATCGCTCAGGCTGTGGACTTCTTCGAGCTCGGAACAAACGACCTGGTCCAATACACGTTGGCTGTGGATCGAGGGAATGACAATGTTTCAGAGTGGTTCAGGACGTTGCATCCGGCGGTGCTTTACGGGATTCATCTGACACTGGCAGCAGCGAAACGCGCAGGCATTCCAGCAATAGTATGTGGCGAGATGGCTTCGACAGCAGCTTATGCAGTTTTGTTGGTGGGGCTCGGAGCGGTTGATTTGAGCATGACTCCGTCGGCAATCCCGAGAGTCAGAAGAGTGTTATCGCAGATCGATTCGAAGGAAGCTCAGCTGATGGCTGAAGAATGCCTAAGGTGTGAGACCGCCGACGCCGTCGAAGATCTTGTACGCACCGAGTTAAGCACGAGATGGCCAAACCTGTTCCCGCCAGAGACCCTGCCCCGCTCGAGAGTCAAGCAGTAAAGATTTAGCCGCGGATTTGCCGCGGATCGGCCCTCTTTTCTAGAACATCCCTCTTGTTAGCACTTTACCTACACCGGAGCATGATTTTCGGCTCTGACGACTGGCTGTATCAAAAATTGCCCCCTTTCGATGCGCAGCGTGAAAATGACAATGAAAAATTTAGTTTTCGCGGTGTTCTTACATATTGCCATCCTCACCATCTCAGTTGCGGCCCAGATGAAGCCCAACGTCCCTCCAAAAACGGGCGCCATAACCGCCGGCGCGACCAAATCAGCAGTTCCATTCCCGACGATTTCCAGCTCGCAGACGCAGGTGTATCGGATCGGTATCTCGGACGTACTGGACATTCAATTGCCGCAAAACCGAACTACGAGATCTACTTTGTACACCGTGTTGCCAGGCGGATTCCTTGAGTACCCGTTGGCTGGCGACCCGTTCTCCGTTGTTGGCCTGACGACTCAAGAGATCGCCGAACAACTCCGTGATCGCATAAAAGTGCTCGGTCATCCTGTAGTAAACGTGAACGTGCGCGAGTACGCCAGTCACCGAGTGACTGTGGTCGGTTTTGTAAGTTCTCCGGGAACGAAAATCCTGCGACGCGAAGCTGTGCCGCTGTTTGTTCTGCTGGCTGAGGCTCTGACCTTGGAAGACGCTTCCAAAGCTACGATCATCAGAAACGGTCAAGCTTCGATAACAGTGAGTTTGAAGGAAAACGCTGGGACGTCGACGTTGATTGGTCCAGGCGACGTCGTCAAAGTGCGACCGGACTGAGGATCTTAGCCGCGGATTTATGCGGACAAAACGCGGATCAGAACAAGGAGAGAACGTTCTGACCGCAAGAGGGCACAAAAGGCACAAGACAGACACTTTCAGTCTTGTGCCTTTTGTGCTTTTTTGCGGCTGCGACCTCGATTTCTGCCTCGTTCTGATCCGCGTTCATCCGCGGCTGATATCTGTTTATAATGACTCGCCAGTCGCTTCAAAATCCTGCAGAACGAATTACCGCTCTATTCAGTCGAGAGAATGAAGCAATCCAGTCTCGTCAACATTCTCATCAGCAAGTCGCTTCTTGAGACTACTTTGATTGGAGCCATCGCTGTCTTCTTCTTCATCGACTCATTTCCGCCATACTTCCATGGTTGGGGAGAAACGACGTCTCATACCATCGTTGGTTGGGCAGTGAACAATGCCAACCCATGGGAGCGCGTCGAAATTCAGCTCTTCATCGATGGCGAGTTTGTAGCTAGCCAGCGTGCGAGTCTTTCAAGACCGGATGTGCTGGCAGCAGGTTGGTCCAGGGACGAATGGCACGGGTTCGAGTTCGAAGTTCCCTCGCTTGCACCGGGCCAACATCAGGCGCAGGTCTACGCTGTCCACGTCACCGCAAATGGAAACAGACGAACCTTACAACTGCTCGGCGATCCGATTACGTTTCTTAGGAACCATGATGGAACCTTAACTGATCTGAAGAAGACAACGCCGGCACTCGAGACTCGATGACGATGGAGCAGGAAAGAAACCAGACAACTTCCGAACTCTCTCGCGAAACGTTGGCGAGTTGGGAGATTGCATCCGTAGTCGTATCGGCGTTGTTGGCGGAGTGGTTCTTTTTTGCATTCCTTGGGAGGAATCGATGGGCGTTGTTGGTACCGGTCGTGATGGCGCTTCTCCTGATGTTCAGTTCGCACCGCTTTTATAACGAAGGGTTCAAGGAGCTAGGGTTCAGATTCGATAACTTCATTGCAGCATGTCGACTCCTGATCGTTCCGACGATTGTCGCACTACTCGGGATCTTTCTTCTCTCATGGCTTTCAGGCTCGATTGACATTAAACCGCTACGACTGAGATTTCTCTTGCTGCCGCTGTGGGCTCTCTTTCAGCAGTATGCGCTGCAGGGATACATCAATCGTCGCGCTCAGGTGGTCCTGGGCCAGAACTGGCGCAGCGTACTTCTAGTAGCTGTTCTGTTTGCGGTTCTGCACATTCCGAACATACCTGTCGCAATATTCACATTGTTGGGTGGAGCGGTCTGGGCGGCTGTCTACCAACGGCATCCAAACCTGTTTGCTCTAGCTCTATCCCACTCGTTGGCTTCGGTCGCATTGGCGCTTCTGCTTCCGGGCACTGCCGTCAATAATCTGCGAGTGGGTTTTAAATTCTTCGGATAAAACGTCACATCCGACTTTAGCCCGCTCGGCAGAAACTACTCACAATATTCGATTTAAACTACACGATGGCGCTCCTGTACGTGTTGAACACGTGTTTGCTATAATCACACGGCCTTGCAAGAGAACAGGTCGGGCGGTTGCTGCTGAGTTCGCTCAGGTTTGCTTGCAAATCTGACGACCAGGAGAGGAAAGTCCGAACACTACAGGGCAGCGAGCCCGCTAACGGCGGGGCGTCTGAAACCTCAAATGGTTTTGGGCGACGACAAGTGCAACAGAGAACAGACCAGCCAACTGCGCCCAGCGCGAGTTTGAGGTCTCAGCCTTGAGGCCTGAAATCGCGCGGAGCGTAAGGGTGATGGGTGAAACGGTGCGGTCCTTGAGGACTTAAAGTAAGAGCGCACCGGCGCGGGTGGTGACATTCGCGGCCAGGCAAACTCCTCGCAGTGCAAGACCAAATAGGGAGGCGTTTTAGGGCTGCCCGCTCGAAGCCTCCGGGTAGGTCGCTTGATCCCCTCGGTAACGGTGGGACTAGATGAATGACCGTCACTTCAGCTTTTTGCTGAAGTACAGAATTCGGCTTATAGACCTGTTCTGACTGCATGGCATAAAGGGCGAGCGTTCGCCGCGGACGTGATCAGATTCCGAGCGGACGTGTTAATTAACTGAAGAGAGGCCGAGAAGAGATGGCGAATCGCAAGGGAGTATTCATTGGTGCCTACGTACCAAATCATCTGAAAGAGTCGCTACGACGACGTGCGGCGGCTGAGCATCGGACGCTGTCACAAGAGATCACGCGCATTCTTGAAGAGGCCGTGCACGGACGCGGACTCCCGCCGGGAAGCATCGATCGACGCCGCAAAGAAACTCAACCCCGCCGAAGAGCATCAGATCCCCAGCCTCGCCGACGTGCGGACGATTTACCGTACTCCGGTCCTAATCGTTCGGGAGACGATAGATAGACTTTTCAATCTTGCTGCTTCACGAGTTTTGAAATACTTAGTTATTGGATCATTAGTAGTCTTTCTCCTCCTGCTGGTCTATTCACGTCTTCGTCCATACATTCAGTTTGCTCGTAAAGTCGTAGGCGCTTTCAATTCACCTGAAGGAGCCTTTCAGAGTTCGGATAAGAGCCGGCAAATAGAAAAGAAGTTGATCCGCTGTGAAGGTTGCAAGACCTGGATACCGGCTGATCGAGCAATTGGCTCGCGCTCGGGTCGTCCAGCGTTTTGCTCAACTGAGTGTATGGAGAAGGGATCTTCAGGAAAAAGTCAGAAGCTGGCGGGATAGTTTCGAGCTTTAGGAACGCGCAGCTTCCTCGGGTACGAGATTGCCGGCCTCATGTATTGCGCGGTTAGTATCCGTAAACAGCAGGATTAACAGCCCTACGACAAAGAAAACGATCAAAGAGACGAGCGCCTGCCGGTAAGAACCTGTCCTTGCAACGACTACGCTGAACAAAAGTGGTCCCATCCACGACGTCCCACGTTCCGAGACTTCATAAATGCCGAAGAATGACGCTTCGCGCCCCGCGGGAATCATTCGTGAAAAGAGCGAACGTGACAACGCCTGCGAGCCGCCCAACACTATCGCGATCACAATAGCCATGATCCAGGCCTGGGGCACGGTATGTAAGAATCCGTATCCGTAAATGACTACGGCAGCCCAAAGGATTAGCGAAACCACAATCGCATTCTTCGCTTTGATCAAGTACGCCAGCCGTTCAAACAGTAATGCGCCGAAGACTGCGACAAACTGGACCACGAGAAAGACTTCAAGCAGAAAGGTAGGGTTCTCAGACTTGAACAGCTCCTGTTCTAGAAAGACGCTCGAGGCGAAGATCACGGTTTGGATGCCATCGTTGTAGATCAGGTAGGCAATAAGGTACCTCAGCGTATTTGGCAGTCGCCGCAATTCTTTGAAAGTCGAGATGATCTCTTTGAAGCCCGCTGTCAGGTAACTCTCGTTCCGCGGCAGTTCCTTGGGCGCCTCGCGCGTCCTTAAACGAGAAAACGTGATGATCGAAAAACCCGCCCACCACAGTCCTGCCGACAAAAACGCCAGGCGCACTGCCAGCCCCGTGCTGATACCGAAGCGCTCTGCGCCAAGCACCATAACGAGATTCAATGCGAGTAGTAAGCCGCCACCAAAATAGCCATATGCGTAACCGCGACTTGAAACTTTGTCTGTCTGGTCCTCAGTTGCAATCTCAGGCAGGAAGGCGTTGTAGAAGACAAGTGAAGCTCCAAAGCAGACGTTTGCGATGATGAAGAGGACTCCGCCAAGCAGGTACAAGTTTCCGGTGACGAAGAACAGCAGGCAGGTGGCGGTGGCGCCCAGATAACAGAAGAGCGCCATCAGTTTCTTCTTAAGATTCGAGTAATCGCCAAGCGCTCCGAGTATTGGCAACAGAAAAACCTGAGCTCCAACTGAAATCGAAACGCACAAAGTAGCGAGTGATTTCGCTGTGACTGCGCCCAGGAATCCCAGATCCAGAACCACGCCGTTATTGCCCACGACGTCCTGCGCAAGCCGAGTGAGATAAGGACCAAAGAGTGCGCCCACGACAGTCGTGTAAAAAGCGGAGTTGGCCCAGTCGTACATCTTCCAACCGAAGATCTCGCGCTGATCATTCTTCGGCGAGCTTTCGGACTTTGTGAGCACCCGATCAGCGTCACTGGTCACGGCGGTCATAGATAAGCTTGCGCACTCTTACTTAGCGTGCCGACGACAAGAGGTGTGATATCTGCGAGATTGCTGATTCCGGAAGCTAATGCTTTCCGGTTCGCTCCCCACACGATGGTTGGAACCTTATTCAGAGTGTGGTTGCGCGATGAAAGGTCCTCGATGTTCCCGTGGTCGCTGGTGAGTATAACGGAAGTCTTTTCGAGATCAAGCTTTGTCAGTAGTGCCCTTACGAAAGATGCCAGATTCTGCAAAACGCGCCTGGCGGCTTCCATGTCCTGTGCATGTCCAACTTTGTCAGTGATGAAGTATTCATAGAGCGTGAAGCGATTCTCGCGAACGATACTTGCCAGAACTGTTGCCGCTTCTGAAACGGTCCTGATGTTGGCCCTTTCTCCTCGTTCAATCAGTAATCCGTTAGTGAAGTCCTGATAGACCGCTTTGCCGGTTCGCAGTTCATCAAGCGTCCGAAACGTCAATCCGGCAGCTTCAACCGCCGCGGTTGTAGCAGAAACCCATCTCGGTCGTTCGGCAAAGAAGCGGGGCGTGTAGGCGTTGGCGAAAGTGATCGGTGCGATACCGGCTCGCTTAAGCTGAAGAAAGATCGAGTGCTCGCTAAGAATTTCCAGCAGCGCTTTGTTAGGGAATCCCTGTTTGTGATAGCCGAGCAAAGCGGGCGCATTTACACCTGTGAGAATCGTTGTCTGTCCGGAGGCGCTTTGGGGACGTCCCTCGATTCCTAGAGATGCGTCAGTCGGTACAACAATTCCGTCGAACGGAACGTGCCACGGCTCTCCCTGGAACAGATTGAAAGGTTCAGCACCATCAAGCCCGTCGAGCGGGTTTGACGAACCTCGCGAGCCGATGCCCAGACCGTCAATGAAGAACAGGAGAACGTTCTCAGCTGTCATTGAGCAGACCGCGTTCGCGATAGAGATTCAGTTTGTTGTGAAGGGTCTTGAGACTGATGCCGAGCAACTCTGCCGCGCGCGTCTTGTTGTTCTTAGTTTTCTGCAGCGTTCGCATAATCATCTGACGCTCGAGCTCGGCGATCGGTGTTCCGACAGGCAGGGTAATCGTGTCTTCGTCTCGCAGGCGCTGGCGCTGTTCGATCGGGTAAGGAGCGAAATGATGGCGCTCGATCTGTTCGCCCGAGCAGATGATCACGGCTCGCTCAATAACGTTGCGGAGTTCGCGAACGTTGCCGGGCCACGCATGAAACTGCAACGCAGCGAGAGCTGCGGGACTGAGGAAACGTGCCGGACGGTCATGCTTTGCCGCGAGCTGTGTGACCAGATGCTGCGCAAGCAGTGGCAGATCCTCTTTCCGTTGACTCAGGGGTGGAAGGTGAATCGTGAAGACGTTCAGACGGTAGAGCAGATCTTCTCGTAACTTTCCTTCGGCGACTGCGTCGGCTGCGTCGCGGTTGGTAGCTGCCAGGAGTCGCACATCGACCTCAATTTCCTTCCGGCTGCCTAGTCTGCGAACCGCGCGCTCTTCGATCACCCTCAACAATTTTGCCTGCAACATAGCGGGCATTTCGGCGATCTCATCAAGCAGCAGCGTGCCGTTGTTCGCCAGTTCGAAACAGCCGGCGCGACGCGATGCGGCACCCGTGAAAGCACCCTTCTCGTGACCGAAGAGTTCGGACTCCATCAACGTTTCTGGAATGGCCGAGCAGTTGATCGCCACGAACGGTTTGTCGTGACGTGGACTCATGTTGTGAAGAGTCCGCGCTACAAGCTCTTTGCCGGTTCCCGACTCGCCCGTGATCAGGACGGACGCAGACGAGCGTGCTACCTGCTCAATCAGCGAGTAGATTTCGCGCATCGCTTCCGAGCTGCCAACCAGTTCACCGTACGCGCCACGATCCTGAAGCTCCCGACGCAGCAGTTCGTTTTCTCTTTTGGCGGAAGCGAACTCGACCGCGCGATCAAGCACGATTTTAAGCTTGTGAGGATCGACAGGTTTTTCGAAGTAGTGGTACGCGCCCTCTTCCTGGATAGCCTGAATCGCAGTCTCGATGGATCCACTTTCAGCGATGACAATGACTGGAATGCTTGCTTCCTGAGCGCGCAATTCGCGTAACAACGTGAATCCGTTTAACGGCGAAGCGCCGCAATCGAGGATGACCGAGGGATTCCGATCGAGAAGTTGACGGACGTCAGCGCCGTTAGGTTCTACAAAGGTATGGTAGCCCCAATCGCCAATGAGACTCTGGAGCTCTCGCGCACTTTGTGAATCTGCTTCGATGATGACTATCTGACGCAACGACATCAAGGTTGAGTTTAGCACAGCGGCTGTATCAATATTTGTTGGTCTCGCGAAAATGTTGGGCAATGGCTGCAGCTAACGCCGGAATCGTGAATTCGTCCGGCTGTATCTCAGGCGACAGACCGTATTCAGAAGCTGTCGTCGCCGTAACATCGCCGATACAGGCAACAGCTGTCTTCGCGAGGACCTCACTCAGATCCGACGTGTCAAAAAGCTTTGCAAGATTCCTGACCGTCGACGAGCTCGTGAAAGCAATGCAATCAGCTCCACCGGCCAGCATTGCAGCTAAGCGACCGCGGTCAAGTCGATCTGGAACTTCGGTGCGGTACGCGGTCACAACATCGACCCTCGCGCCAGCAGCCTCGAGTGATTTAGGTAAATAATCGCGAGCCACGGCAGCGCGCGGAATGAGAAAATTGAGCCCGCTAAGTCCTTCTGGTCCACCAACAAACTGGTCGAGCGCGGCAAAGATGCCTTCAGCTTTGAATTGAGTGGGAATCAGATCGACATGCACCTGCTCTGTCCTCAGCCGTTCAGCGGTTGCGTCGCCTATCGCGCAAACTCTCAGAGCGTCGAGTTCGTGCATTTGATGGTTTGTCGCTTTCAATCGCCGCAGAAAGTGGTCGACGCCGTTTGCACTTGTGAAGATCAGCCAGTCGTATCCGTAAAGATGATCAATCGCTTCGTCCAGTCTGTCGTAAGACTCAGGATCCGTGATTTCGATAGTCGGGCATACGATAACTTTCGCACCGTAACTTTCGAGCTCGGCTACAAACTCTCCAGCCTGCGACTGAGCCCGGGTGATCACAATGGTGCGTCCTGTCAAAGGCTTTGCTGCTGTAATCTCCGGTTGAGCCATTGCGTTCTCAGGTTTCCAAAGAGCTGCTCGTGAGAACAGGTGCGGCTTCTTGAGTTGCAAGCAATCTGTCTGCGCCCTTTTGCAGCAGAAGATTCGCCAGACTTCCGCCCAGCGCCTCAGCCTCAGAAATCGAACCTGTCACCTGGTCCTTGATAATCTCATCACCGTTCTGTCCAGCAACCAACCCTTGAAGCCGAAGATGAGAGTCATGAACAGTGGCGTATGCTGCAATCGGCAGTTGGCAGCCGCCGCCGAGTGCTCTCAAAAGCGCTCGCTCCGCTGTGCAAGCAACTCTCGTTTCAGTATGGTCCAGATGCGCTACCAGCTCGTTCGTAATGGCGTCATCTGAGCGAGTCTCGATGCCGAGCGCACCCTGACCGGGCGCGGGAACCATGTCGCTGGGTCGAAACGTACTATTAATCCGATCCCCTAAACCAAGCCGGCGCAGACCTGCTGCTGCGAGAATTAAAGCGTCGTATTCACCTTCATCGAGCTTTCTCAGCCGCGTGTCAATGTTTCCTCTCACGTCCCTGATCGTAAGCTTTGGAGCGAGGTATTTCAGTTGAGCCAGTCTTCGCCGGCTTGAAGTTCCAACCACGCTTCCTTCACGCAAGGTGTTGAGCGAAGGAAATACTGCAGCTACGTCATTACGAATAATCAGCGCATCGCGCGCGTCTTCACGTTCACAAATTGCAGTCAGGGCGAGTGAGTCAGGAATGATCGTAGGCAAATCTTTAAGAGAATGAACGGCGATATTTATTCGGCCGTCGAGCAGTGCTTCTTCAAGTTCTTTCGTAAAGACGCCTTTCCCGCCAATGATCGTGAGTGGCTCGGTTTTAACATCTCCAGTCGTCCTGATGATCTCGATCCGCAGTTCAACATCACGATCGAGATTTTCGAGCTTGCCTTTGATGAATTCCGCCTGGACTAAAGCAAGCTTTGAACCGCGTGAGCCGATTACCAGACGACGCTTCATGTGAATTAATCTTCGATCCCGAAAAGTTCACGGAGGGCTTGGGAGCTCTCGAAATCGCTCGCCTCGAACGAACGGCGCATCTGAGTCAAAACGGGGTGGGAGATCTTGTTAACAGTGGCGATGAGCAAGGCTTCGATCGCTCGCTCTTGTTCGGGTGTCAACGAGCCGAGTTTGCCGCGCTGTCTTATAAGCTCGGCGCGAGCGATGTCCTGGAGTCTTTGCTTCGTGGCGCCTAACATTGGCCCAACATCCATCAGTCGCAACGACTGCTGAAACTGCATCACTTCAGATTGGACGATCAGTTCGGCACGTTCCGCTTCACGCTCGCGCTCTCGAATGTTTGATGACACGACGGACTCGAGGTCATCGATGTCGAAAACGAAAACATTCGGTAGCTTTCCGATCGCAGGATCAACATTTCTCGGTACACTGATGTCGATATAACACGCTGGACGGTTGCGACGATGTTCATTTGCCTGGCGAACCATTGTTTCAGTCAGCACGTATTCGGTAGCGCCGGTCGAGCAGATCACAAAATCCGCTTGCGACAGGTGAGGAACAATTGAACGGAAGTCAACCACTTCACCACCAAATTCTTCTGCAATGCGTCGCGCCGCCTCGTCACTGCGGTTGGCAATCAAGAGACGCGCCGCTCCGGCAGAAACCAAGTGTTTCGCTGAAAGCTCTGCCATCTCACCGGCGCCAATCAGCATTACTGTGCGCCCTTCGAGTGATTCAAAAATCTTCTTACCCAGTTCGACGGCCATGTAGCTGAGCGAGACCGCGTTAGCAGCAATACCCGTCTCTGTACGTACTCGCTTTGCCACATGGAATGTGTGATGGATTAACCTGTTGATGACTCTTCCAGCCGTACCTGCCTCAAGCGCGAGCGAATAGGCGCGGCGAACTTGTCCGAGCACTTGCGGCTCACCGACAACCATCGAATCGAGCGAGGACGCAACACGAAACAGGTGGGATATTGCTTCGCCTTCTGTGTGGTTGTAGAGGTGTCTCTTGAAATGTTGCAGCGGGAGATTTCTGGACGAGCTCAGAAAGCTGGTGACGCGATCTATGCCATCGGTCAAACGTGTGCGGGCTGTCGCGGTAACGATCTCAACTCGATTGCACGTCGAAACTATCAATCCTTCCTGAAGAACATCGCCGTCCACCAGTGACCGAAGCGCCTGAGTGCAAGCTTCTTCCGGAAATGCGAGTAGCTCTCGCACTTCAACCGGTGCAGACTTGTGATTTATGCCGATGAGGACGATTGACATTCTCAGGTAATCCTAGTTTACGGAAGCGTTTGCCGGGCGAGTTTGAGTCAACACGAGTTTAGCCGAAAACGTGATAGCCTCCCATTAATCGCGCTCCGAAAAACGTACATAGGACGAGGGCAAATCCGGCGACTCCCAACCACGCCGCTCTGCGGCCCCGCCATCGAGCTGTCGAACGATAGATAATTAGTGCCAGGTACAGAAACCAAGTTAACCCGGCGAAGACCTCCTTCGGATCGTTATGCCAAACGCGGCCGCTGCGCGATGACGACCAGAGCATGCCGGCGGCGATTCCGAGTGTGAGCAGAGTCAGGCCGATGACAGCAGAAGTCGTCGCGATTTCGTTTACTGTAGTCAACGAGGGCAGCCGGTGGAATACAGCCCCGAAGGTCTTCAGCTTCAGTTCTCGCTCCTGTAGGAGGTACATGATGCTGGAAACAAACACCACGAAAAAAGCTGCGTAAGCGAAAAACAAAAGTGTCGTGTGGACCGGAAACAGCCAGCTCCCGCTCAGTCCTGAAGCAGCAGTTATTTCTTCTGAACCCGAGCGTACAAAGAGCGCTACGAAAGTCAGCAGCGGTATCAAAGGCAATAAGAAAGTTCCCAAAGCTCGGGCATGATAGCGATAGAGCACCACCCCGTAGCTCGCTACCAGGGCCCACGCGAGAAACGAGAGTGTTTCACGAACGTAAAAAAGCGGGTAGTGACCGTCAATAACCCAGTCTGCCAACAGCGCAGCGGTGTGCAGGACGAAACCGACCGTTAGCGCCACGTCTGAGACTCGTTGCAGCGACCGGCGCTTGTTTATGAACGCCAGCACCGAGTGAATTGCAGCCACAAGATAGGCTGCGAAGACTGCTAATAAAAGGGGTCTCATTAGAGCGATTTCAACGGTAGAGATGCCATTTTAGTTGAGTGGCAGTTGCGCCATCAAGTTTGCACTGGGAGCGCGGGCGTCTCGCCCGTATCACCGTGAGAATCAGCTACAAAGCGGGCGAGACGCCAGCGCTCCCAGTGGAGCCTGGTTGCATTGCCCGACGCTGCAGGGAAACGATATCCTTCCGTCGGTCATCATAGCGGCGACAGTTCCAGCCTACTAAGTCGCAGATGTCCATGAAAGGGGATAGGTCGTATGGCCAGAATTCTTCGGCTTTGCCTGACTGTAACCGCTATCCTGACCCTTTCCACACAGGGTCTGACGCAATCTCCTCGTACCGCTCAAAAACGTAACCAGCGCCAAACCGTCAGTCCAAAGCCTCAGCCAACCCTCGAAACTGCAGCTGAACAAACGCCCGAACCATCTAAAGTCGAGACTGTAAAGATCGATACTGACCTGGTCCTCGTTCCAGTAATCGCCAGCGACTTGAACGGGAATTACATTCCTGATTTGAAACAGAATGAGTTCACAATCGAGGAAGACGGAGTCAAACAGGAGATCGCGTTTTTCGCGACGGTCTCGGCTCCTTTCCACGTCATGCTTATGTTGGACACGAGCGGAAGTACGGAGGATAAGCTGGGCCTGATTCGAAGCGCCGCCATCACGTTCACGGAACAGCTGCAGCAAGGCGATCGCGTAAAAGTGATCTCTTTTGATGACGAAGTTCGGGAATTGAATGAGTTCACAAACGATAAAGCGGCGTTGAAGGAAGCGATCAATAAAACAAGGCCGGGTGAAGGCACAAAACTCTATGACGCGATGGAGTTGGCGCTCAATACGGTCAGATCGATCTCCGGGCGCAAGGCGATCGTCATCTTCACCGACGGGGTCGACTGGCACAGCGATAACGCATCATTCAACAGCACGTTGCGTGGCCTCGACGAGGAAGGAGTCATTATCTATCCAATCCGTTACGACACGCGCGCGCAGACTGAAAGGATCGCAAGGGAGCAGTCAGAGCAAATAACACCCGAGTTGCCGACGATCGGCGTCATCAGAAGACCGCCGAGCGGAACAACAGCTCCTACTTTTCCTGGCGAAGGACCAGATTCGGTACCTACCTCCGGGTCACGTCAGAGGACCGGCCCATTAGGATTGCCGCTACCTGGCGACATCCTCAGACCGAGACCAGAGATGGATCCGAATCGTTTGCCATCACCTGAAGATCCTGCACCATCGCGTCCCAGAGGCACTTATCCGGAACCGCGCACAACAAGGCCACAGCCGCAGACCACAGATTCAATTTCAGCGATGCTCGATTCGCTTTACGTCACGGCCGACGACTATTTGAAGAAGTTAGCTGACAAGTCCGGTGGGAAGGTTTTACGTGCAGACACGCTAGTATCACTTCCGGGTGCTTTTGGAAAGATAGCAGCGGAGCTGAGAACTCAATACTCAATTGGCTACTATCCGTCCAACAAATCTCGCGACGATTCGTATAGAAAGATCCGAGTGACTACGACGCGAAAGAGTGCTGTCGTGCGTGCCCGTCCGGGCTATCAGTCTGTTGCCAGGTAGACGCCCTGAAAATTACTCAATTCCAGATAATCACAGTTGGGAAGGGCGGTTTACCCCCCGATTAGTTTACAGACTCGCTGTGGTGTGTAAAGCGGGGGTAAACCGCCCTTCCTCACTGTGATTCTCTCGGCGAGAGTTGCCGCTCAGCTCTCTTGTTTGCTTACCTCACACGTGCTAGTTTTGAACTTCGCGTAGCCTTAACACAAAAACTCCCTGAAGGAAAACTATGCCTACTCGCGATGAAGCCTGGGAACTGCTGTGCGAATACACCAAAGGCGATAGTTTGCGAAAACATGCCCTCGCAGTCGAAACAGTAATGCGTGCTTGCGCCAAACATTATGGTGACGAGACTGCTGACGAGGATGAGTGGGGTATGGTCGGACTACTCCACGATTTCGATTATGAAATGTTTCCAACTCCTGATCAGCATCCCCTTACAGGTGCGAACATCTTGTGTGGCAGAGGCTATTCCGATCGTATTATTCGAGCCATCATGGGCCATGCCACTTACACGGGGGTTCCTCGCGACACAGACATGGCACGCGCGCTATTCGCGACTGATGAGCTGTGTGGATTTCTCGTCGCGTGCGCGCTGGTTCGCCCTTCAAAGAGCTTCGACGATATGGAAGTGTCCTCAGTCAAAAAGAAGTTGAAGGACAAGGCCTTCGCTCGTTCGGTAAATCGGGACGATATCAAACAGGGAGTTGAGGAGCTCGGAGTTGATCTAGATCAGCACATACGTTTCGTAATTGACTCCTTGCGACCGGTTCAAGAGAAAATCGGGCTGAATACAGTGGGTTGAAACCTAGCGAGCTGCTATTGCCTTGCTGCTGGACCAACGGGTGGCGGCGGTTGAGAATTACGGTGGGCTGTCAGAATCGAGGCTAAAACAAAAAGGCAGATACTAAGCAACGTCGCGAGAATTGCGGTAAGAAACGCCTGAAGCTTGCGTCGTTTCGCCGTATGGCGGTAAACGAACATTGCAGCAAGTAACACTGCCAGGACCGGTAGCGCGAACGTCGCAAGGGCCAGTAGTCCAATAGAGCTCAGGGATTTGGTTGATAGCACGCCCAGAATGATGGCGATTGATCCACCCGCGCCAATCAATGCCGCGAGCGATGAAACGATGAACACGAGCTTCAGACGCATCCAGACAAGTCCTGCTTCGGTTCGCTCAAAGGGGAATTCAGCCTCAAAGTGAGTTTGGAATTGAGGGGCGCGGCCAAGGATACCACAGCCTCGATTCAGCGGCTTAGAGTGAGCCACGCATCACGCCTTTCTGCAAGCAGGTATCAGATAACGAATGGTAACCAGAAGCACCTTACTCTATCTTTCTCGACATGAAGGGCTGAAGGATTTTGCTACTCGCTTTCGCCCGTTCAAGAAACTAACAACCAGATTTGTTGCCGGCGAAACAGTTGACGAAGCGGTCGAAGCCATTCGCCAAATCAACGCTGATGGGGCAACCGCTTCTTTCGATCACCTGAACGAATCGGTCTCATACGAGAGGGAAGCAGATCAGGAAGTACGAGAGTATCTGCGTATCCTTTCAAAGATTGATGAGTCGGGTATTCGCTCAAATGTATCGATCAAACTGACGCAATTCGGACTCGAGCTCGATCCAGAGTTGGCATACAAGAACGCTCGGCGCGTTGTGGAAGAAGCTGCACGACGCGGGAACTTTGTGCGCGTTGACATGGAAGCTTCCAGCGTTACTCAAGCCACGCTCGACCTATTCAAGCGATTGAGAGAAGAGTTTGGATTGAATGATGTCGGGATCGTTTTGCAATCCTACCTGCGACGAACTTATGAAGATGCTCAACAGATGCTGAAGCTACCGGCGCGAATTCGAATCTGCAAAGGAGCGTATAACGAACCGCCTGAAGTGGCTTTTCCGGATAAACGCGACGTTGACGCCAACTACGTCAAGGTAATGCAATTACTGTTGGGAAGTGGGATCTATCATGGGATTGCTACTCACGATCCGAAGATGATCGATTCAACGGTAGACTTTGCTCAAAAGCAGGGCATCGCCCGCGAAACTTTCGAATTCCAGATGCTGTACGGGATTCGTCGAGATTTGCAGCGTCAACTCGCACGCGACGGCTACAACATGCGAGTCTATGTGCCCTACGGCAAACACTGGTATCCTTACTTCATGCGGCGCCTTGCCGAACGGCCCGCAAACATGTGGTTCGTACTAAGGAATATGTTCAAAGGCTGAGCTCGAGCGGGCCGAAGCGAAACGAAGCATAATGGAAAACTGGCTCTGGGTTTTCTGGATCATATTGGGCGCCATTCTCGTCGTGGCCGAGATCTTTACATCGGGCTTCGTACTTTTCTGGTTTGGTATCGGTGCACTTCTAGCCGGGCTACTTGGCCTGATTGGTATCACGAGTCTGAGTGTTCAGTTCCTGGTCTTTGCGACAGTGTCGATTGCATTGACCGCTGCGTCACGAACAATCTTTGTCCGCTACTTCGCGCGCGAAAGCACAGGTCCCGCCTTGCGAACGGGAGTTGATGCGCTGCCCGGGAAGATCGGAACCGTTGTTTCGTCGAGTAGAGGTGCTCTGAACGAGGGCGCTGTGAAGGTCTTCGGGTCAACGTGGACAGCGTATCCAGCCGCGGGAGAGGAACCGTTGGAGGCGGGTGAACGTGTTTGCGTCGAAAGTGTCCAAGGCGCTTCAATCTATGTCCGTCGCGTAGCTGAGGGACGCGACTGGCGTCAAAAAGAACTCCCTTCATGACTATGGCGAGTCATGAAGGGAGCCCTGAGCTAATTCAATACTACAAACCTGCGCAGACCACATCTGTTCTGGTTCGAATTGGACTAAATCGTGCCTGATACTCAGCCGAGGTCAGGAACGCGCAGACCATGCCACGGAAGTTTCCACTACTGTTCAAGACATTGAGCCAGAATGCCTGCCCACCTGGATCAGCATCGCGTCGCAGATAACCAAAGTACTCCATCAGCACAAAAGCAGGATTTGCCTGTTGGGCTGAGAATGCCGCATTCTCAGCAACCTTCCGCAAGACTGTAGCTCTTGTTTCAGTACTGTTGGTTAGACCAGTGACGAGAGCATCACGTTGCGCCGGGGTCAGCGAATTACCGGTGTTTGCGTTGAGTCCGTCGACGTACTGCGCCGGAGTCAAACTCGTTGGGAACAGAGTGAGGAACTCCGGACGCAAAACGAAGTTGTTGAAGAAAGCCACCTTGGCGCTCTCGAGACCGGGCCCGGCGGGCAACAGACTGCGGTCGCGCATGAACTCGAGGTAGGTTGGTTGTCGGTTCAAACCGGCTTTGTAGGTTCGGAACACCAGGCCACCAGTCTCCTGGAATTCGGGCGAGCCAAAGAACGCTGCTGACACCTCTACCCGGCGGCGATTGATGCAGGTCGCATCGGCGCCGCAGGCAGTGATTTGGCTGGTCCAGAATGCTAGTCCCCCCGGTTCCGGTTCGCGGTTAAGGAAATCGAGATACTGCTGGCGCACAAAGAACTGTGCGTCGTCGATTGGATTGGTGGTTGGAGCAACCGTGTCGTTGTCATTGATGGTGATCGTGACAGTGCTTACGCCGCTGACCACAGAGTCGGCGCTTGGTGAGCTGAGGTTCACGCTGAAGGTTTCGTCACCTTCGACATAAACGTCATCGATGATGAAGATGTCGATGGTCTTACTGACTTCACCAGCAGCGAACTGCAGCGTTCCGAGCGCGATTGTGTAATCACTGACCTGCTTGGCCGAGCCATCCGAAGTAGCAAAGTCAACGGTGGCGGGTACGGACGTGTTTCCCGTGCGTGTCACTGTTAAGGTGACGTGTCCTCCGCCTTCGCCAACACTTGCTGTCGCCGCGCTGAATTCAAACGCGCTGGCGGCGACGGTGATATCTCGAATCAAGTCAGGTCCGCCAATCGTCCCAATTAAACTGGCGGCGCCTGACCCGAGATTCAGGTTGTAGAGTTTCGATGAGCTATCACCTGGGGTGGTCAAGGACGCGAAGGCGCGATTTGTGCTTCCCTGGATATCGAAGCCCACCAGTCCATTTGTACTCACGCCGAGCGATCCTATTGTTGTCAGCAGGCCCGTGTTCGGTGAAACGGGAGTGCCATTGGCTGAACCTTGTCTTACTAAAGTATCGAGATTCGAGTCGATGCCGTAGAGCGTAGTCACGGTTGAGCCTGCAAAGCTATTCGTATACGCAGACCCCACAACGTTGGGATTCGCACCGAAGTTTAGATCACCGGACGCATATGAGAGAGTCGAGTCAGTCGCTGTAAGAGCACCCGTACTTGGGTTGAGACGCAGGTTTTGATCTGAATCGCTGACTACGCGTAAGCGATCGACTGTTGGATTGAAGTCACTACCAAAGTCGCTACCGCTAAGGGACGGAGTGAATGGACCTGCGATCGCTGTTGCAGCTCCAGTCGAGGTGTTGATTGTATAGAGACGACTGGTACTGCCGAGGCCAAAGAGCTGACCCGTCGCCGGTCTGAAGTCGATAGCAAGCACCGTCTCGGCTGGCTGTAAGCCAGTGATCGGAATCGTGCTCAGAATAACCTGAGGAGCTGCGCTGTTGAATGTCAGCAGGTTGTTATTGAGAGTGACGGCATAGACGTTAACTGAGTCTGCCGGTGGCGACTCGTTATCAAGTATTAGCAGGATGGCGGTGCTTTGCGAACCGAGTGTACCTCCACCTGTTGGTCCACTGAGCGTCAAATTAACGCTCTCGGTTCCTTCGCTAATATTGTCATCGAGCAATGGAACAGCGAACGACTGACTTGTAACTCCGGGGCCGAATGTGAGCGTTCCGGACGTAGCGCCATAGTCTGACCCGGCAATAGCGGTGCCATTGCTCGTCGAGAAGTTAACTGTCACAGTTCCGACTGCGCTGCCGATCCGGTTCACTGTGATGAGCGCTGAACCTGAGTTTTCGGCTGCGCTGAATGTGGCGCTAAAGAATTGCAGCGTCCCACCGGGATCGTCATCGATGATCGTGCCTACGCCCTGAGGGTCGCTGATCGGAGCATTTGATGGGTTAGTGAGATTAACGAAGAACGTCTCGTCACCTTCCGGCAGGGTATCGCCGTTGACGGGAACCGAGATAGTTCTGCTTGTTTGCATCGGCGTGAAGGTTATTGTGCCGTTAACGGCCGTGTAGTCTGACGGCTCAGTGGCTGTTCCGTTTGCCGTGAAGAAGTCGACGGTGACAGTCTGAGGATTAGGTGCCGACAGAATGACCGTAAAGACGGCTGCAGATGAACCACTGTTGCCTTCAAGGATGGATACATCATTTATGGAAATCGCCGGCAGCCCTGTGGTTTCAGTGTCTGAGTTGTTGGCAGTATTCGGATCTGTCGTAACGCTCGTCACACTCGCCGTATTGGAGATCGTGGCACCACTGGGATTGTTCACCACATGAACCATAAGAGTGAACGTCGCTGTAGCGCCGGCAGCAAAGCTTGGAATCGTCGCAGTAACCGTACCGCCGGATCCGGAGGGAGGAGTGGTCAGGGTGAAGGCTGGTCCAGACGTTTGGAACGCCGACAGGAAAGTAGTGTTCGCTGGAATATTGTCTGTGAGTTGGAGGTTCTGAGCATCGCTGGGTCCTGCGTTGGTTATGACGATCGTATAGGTTATGTCGTCGCCTGGCGAAACGGGATCTGGCGAATCGCTCTTCGTCACTGAAAGGTCGGCTTGAGTATTGACCGCCGTTGTTTCGGTGTCTGAGTTGTTCGCACCGGTTGGATCATTTCCACTAGTGGATACAGTCGCAGTATTCGTGAGTGTGCTCCCGTTGGGAGTGTTGGCGTTAACGTTGACGACAAGGGTGAACGTTGCGCTCGCGCCGCTAGCGAGCGTTGCCGCGGTTGCGGTGACTGTACCTGTGCCTCCAACCGGAGGAGTGGTCAGAGTAAAGGCCGGCCCCGAATTCTGTTGGAAGGAAACAAAAGTAGTGCTGGTTGGAATGACGTCAGTTATGGAGACGTTGTCGGCATCGCCAGGACCAGCGTTGCTCACAGCGAATGTGTAAGTCAGATTGGTTCCAGCGGTCACCGGGTCAGGTGTGTCTGCTTTCGTCACCGAGAGATCGGATGGCACTACAAATTCAATCGATCTTAGGTAGCTGACCAGCTGTGCCCGTTGAGTTGCGTTGGTGACAAAGTGATGACGTACTCCTCCGTTTCCATCCTGTGATCCGTTGAGCACGTCATCAAGGGTCTGTGCCAGACCGCTGTAAAAATAAGGTGGGGTTTCATTCACGCTTAAAAGCGAAGGGATATTGAATCCGTTAGCTCCAAGTGGCGCGATTGCCTGCGAAATGTCTGCAGCGTTGAAGCGAATCTCGTTTACACGACCACCCGGTGAGTTTGGAGTGAACGTTCCGACATTAGTAAGTACGGCGGGCTGCGTTTGTGTTTGGCGTAGTTCAGCGCCTATGACCTGTTCATTTCCTAATCCCAGCCCGGTAGCTGGTGACGGTGGTGCGGTGTAGTCGACTCTGGAGATAGTGAACTTCGGTCCACCATGACAGCTTGCACAGCTAAATCCAGGTATGACCAATCCGACAGTATCAAACAAAGCCTTACCCGCGACAGCGTTGGGATCTGAAGACTGAACGGCACCCCTGCTCGAACGCACAAATTTTGCGATCCAAACCGCGATCGCGTCCTGCCTCAAATCGCGGCCCGCACTTTTTACAGGCAAAAAGTTCGTGACGCCGGGCGGTGTTGAAACTTGCAGCCCGCTTCGGGCAACCGAGATGTTGGAGCGTGTCACCCAGCTGCCACTTGGAGTTCCCGGTGGACCAGCGACGGGCCCATTGTTGCCGATGGAGTATTCGAAGACTGATGTCTGATCAGCCCCTCCTGAATCGATGCCACCCATTACGTAAATTTGGTTTGTTGTTAGCGTGCTGCCAATGCCAAACCGAGCACGAGGAGCCGGCAGGGTAGTGTGTGGAGTAAGGACTGCTGCCGGAACAGTTGCGTTCGTATACTCTTCGACAGTACTGAGCACTGTGCCCCCAGCGTCCTGTCCGCCTATTACGAAAATACGCGCGGCGACACCTCGAAGAGCTGTGGCAGCGCCATGATTCCGTCGAATTGTTAATCCGGTTATGCTGAAGTTGGCCCATACGCCAGGTCCTACTGGATCTGCTTGAAATCGCTGCACATTGAAGGATGCTGAGACCAGCGAAGGAGTTCCCTCGGATCCCGCGTTGCCACCGATGACATGTATAAGCTCGCGCGGGTCGGCGGTGTTGATGCCTCCAGCTACTGTGATTGCGAACTGGGCGGTCGCTTGCGGCAACGAGGCGACTGTTCGCCAGGTATTTGTCGCTGGGTTGTACTCCTCGACCGTGCTAACGGGGCTTGCGGAAGACGAGGTGCTCGCATAACCACCGACTGCGTAGATCCGTGGACCACCACTGGTCTTGACGGCCGCGGCGCCGAGTGAATGACGGGAAGTAAAGCCCGCAGAACTTACAGGTGTTATGACGTTCGTACGAGGATTGAACTCGAGGACAGCGTTGGTGCCGCTAATGAGATTGCCCTGACCTGCACCTGACCGCCCACCGATTATGAAGATTCGATCGTCGCCGAGCGTGGCGATTGCAAAATCGCGCCGCGCTTCCAGCACCGATGGCAATGTTGCTCCTGCGACAAGATCGTTCGTCGTAGTGGTTGCGCCGGTGAACTGTTGGAACTGTTCAATCAGCGCTGAATCAGTCGGAGTTGCGCCGTTCGCTCCGGCAATTGCCAGGAACAAACGATCATCGTCGATGAGTCCACGGCCACCGAAGATTCCGCGAGTGTTGAGCTCGAAGTCATGGTTTTCGTCACGCACAGCGCTCCAATTCAATATGCGTTGGTCGCTGGGATTCGATTTATCGAACATGCCATCGAGCGGAATTGTTTGCCGCGGCCCCGCATCGAACATCCACGTCACATTGTCCGAGCGCCCTTTTGGATGGCAAACAACGCAGCCACCCCAACTCTCGCTCGACATACGATCCTGTGGACCTCTCCCAGAGTAGAATAACTCTGCTCCGAGCAGGGCAGTCGCGTCCATCGATCCCGGCGCAGGAAGCGCCGTGGACAACGCGGTACCGGCAACAACGGGAGCTGTCGGATTTGAAATGTTGACGACTGAGATCGAGCGACTGACAAAATTGTGAACGAACGCGCGTGTTCCGCTGCTGTTGATTGCGATCCCCTGAGGCGCCTTGCCGGGAATTCCACTCGGTGGGTTGGATAAATCAACGCGCACGATCGGACTTGGTCCCGCAACCAGCGGTGCTGCTACGGTGGGAATTCCTCCTGCGTCAACCGTCAGGCGAACGATGACGTCCGAGTTCTGGATCGCAATCCACGCATCGGATCCATCGGGACGCCAAACCATTGCGACTGGATTTGTCATGAATAGTCTTGGAGCCGGTGTCGTAGCAAGGTTTATCCCTTGATTGATATTAAGCGGCGCGGTGCGTCGGACAGTAGGATCGGTTTGCGCCGCAGTGATCTCAGCGCGCGTGGTTGTGTCAAAGACCGAGACTAGTCCCTGAGCCATGTGGTTGAATCGAAACGGACCATTTGGTGAAGCGCCGGTGCTGACGATGTACGTGCGCGATTGAATAGGATGAATCGCGATCGCAGCCAACTGGTTTGGAAACGCCGCTGTTGGAGTTGTAAATGACTGGGGATTAGTGGAGGGAACTGCCGGAGTAATTCCATTCGCCGGGAGTAGCGCGCCATTCGAATTAAAGCCCGCACTACTTATTGGACCGAGTACAACAGGGTTTGGGCCCCCAAGAACTGTATTGGTTGCTGCGGACAGTGCGACCACGTGGCCCTCTCGTTGATCATCCTGACCTTCGTCGACAGCCGTCTTTCCAGGTCTCAATTGACTGAAGAACTCCGCAACAAAAATGGTTTCATCGGTGTCGTCGCCGTCACCATCATTCGTCACGGCGATAGCCCGCGGTGCTGTGCCGAAGGCACTCAGATCAACTATGGCCACCGCGCTCGGAGGCGTTCCGGCAGTGTTGTAGACCCCTAAGCTGTTCGAAGCCGAGTTGGCGACATAAAGTCGGGTTCCATTTGGTGAGAGCGCGACCGCCATAGGCTCGACGCCTACACTGAATGTGGTGCTGACGGTATTGGAACTTAAATTTACTACAGAGACCGTTCCGTCAAATGAGTTGGCGACAAAAGCTCGAACGCCATCGGGGTGCACAGCTACACTGCTTGGATCGCGGCCAACGTTTACTTCTGCCAGCTTGACTGGGTTGTCGGTTGATACATCGAAGATCGTGATCGTGTTGGCCTCGGGGTTCACGTTTATAAGCTTCAGGTCGTCCGACGTCAGTGCGACCGGGCTTGACTGTCGAGGAGCGGTAGAGATGCCAACGAGCGGTCGCGGTACACTGGTGAGCAGATCGGCGGTTGCCGACAAAACACTGGATTCTCGGACTACTAGGACCAGTGCGAAAACTGCGAGTGCGGAAACGAGTAATGATCTGGTAATCGTACGTGGGCTAAAAAGGTAAAGGCCAACCCGTCGTCTCATGAGGATTCCTCCTGGATTCGCATTACAACGTCAGTGTGGTTGCTGTTTAATTTCGGCCTAGCAAACGTCTGAATTTAAGCTATCGAAAGTTGCGAGATACTGGCGAAGTTACAAAGGAAAAGAGTATGCATCTGTGGTTTGAATTTGGGTGATTAGACCGACAGTTCGTTTTAATCAAAAACAGCGACGACATAGATTGGGACACTTTGGTGACGCGCATTCTATACTCGCTGTTTAAGCGATGTAAAGAAACAAATTATCGGTCGGGAACTCTGGAGTGAGAGTGAGAAGATTTAATGGGGCTCGGTTGTCGCTTCGTAGGTATCGTCGAGAGTCTTGTCTTCTTCGAGTTGAGGTAGCTCGATCGTGATGCGCTCGGTGCTTGCTTCTTCCAAGTCGTCACCGTTGAAGCGCGCCAGCACTACTGTGATGTTGTCCTCGCCACCGCGATTGTTGGCTTCGGCAATTAATTCGGTACACGCAACTGAGAGATCGTTCTGGCTGTTCAAGATATTTTGAATGTCTTCAGATCGCAGCTTTCCTGACAAACCATCGCTGCAAAGCAACAACACATCCCCGCGTCGGAGACGAATGCGACCAGTGACGGGTGTGACCTCACTTTGTGCTCCGAGAGCCTGAAGGATCACGTTGCGAAACATGTGCGTCTCGGCTTCTGATTCGCTGATCTGTCCCACGTCAACAAGTTGCTGTACGAGCGATTGATCTTTTGTAGCTAACCGGATCTGATTCTTGCGAATGATGTAGGCTCGGCTGTCGCCCACCTGGACAAGATCGAGGTTGTCACCTTTCACAGCTGCACCGGTAAAAGTAGCTCCCATGCCTGCGCACCGTGAATCTTCCTGGCTACGGAGATGAATGGCCAGGTTCGCGTAAACGGTTGCGTTCTTCAGGCAGTCGACAAGTGGAATATCGGGATCGCAAGGCTCTTCAGAATCGTTTCCGATCAACATTTCTCGAACAGATTCAACAGCCATGCGACTGGCTACATCACCTGCTAGCGCTCCACCCATGCCGTCCGACACAACGAGGACGAGCCCTTTTTCACCAAGGTCGAAACGAAGAGGTTCCGTGGGTGCAGAGCTACCATCAGATCCAGTCCATGTTTGTTCATTGGACAGGTTTAAAACGAGGAAGTTGTCTTCGTTGCCACGCCGAACACGGCCGACATCGGATTTTGCGTACAACTCTACATTCATAAGGGGAGTGGAAAGGAAGTTCTATAATGGCTCAAGAAACCGGAATAATTCTAACCCTTCTACAGTTTGGCTGTCACTAGATACTATCTAAAGCCTGGTCGAGATCGGCGATTATGTCATCCGTATCTTCCAGTCCTACAGAAATGCGCACTAGCCCGTCAGTTATACCTAAGCGTTCGCGCTTCTCAGCGGTCACGGATGCGTGAGTCATTGTAGCCGGATGCGAAATAAGAGATTCAACTCCACCCAGGCTCTCGGCAAGCGTGCATAGCTTAACAGATTCAAAGACGGTGCGGGCAGCAGAAAGTGAGCCCACGTCAAACGAAACCATTCCGCCAAAGCCACGCTGCTGACGTGCAGCGAGGGCGTGCTGCGGATGTGACACCGAGCCCGGATAATAGACCTTTCCAACCTTCGGATGCTCCTCAAGAAATGCCGCGACTGCTCGTCCTGATTTGTCGTGTTGTTCCATCCGCAACGCGAGCGTCTTTGTGCCGCGCATCACGAGCCACGAATCAAAGGGAGAAAGAATTGCGCCCGCACTATTCTGAACAAAACCTATCCACGCAGCATCGTCTTCGTTGTTTAGGACCACAACGCCGCCGATTCCATCTGAGTGACCATTAAGGTACTTCGTCGTTGAGTGAACAACGATGTCAACGCCGAAATCAATTGGCCGTTGCAAGTAAGGCGACATGAAAGTGTTATCGCAAACTACACGTGCTCCGACTTTGTGAGCTACCTCGCTGACTTCTCGAAGGTCAGTCACAATCATGACTGGGTTCGTCGGCGTCTCGAGGAAAACCATCTTTGTGTTTGGTTTGATCGCTGCTTCTACGTTCAGTGGATCTGAGGTGTCGACAAAATCAAATTCGAGGTTGTAGTTGGCCAGCACGCGCGTGAAGAGTCGAAACGTACCACCGTACGTATTGTCTGACACCACGACGTGTTCACCGGCCTTCACCAGACGCAGCGTAGCGTCGATCGCAGCCATCCCTGAAGCAAACGCAAAACCAAACTTCGCTCCTTCGAGTGCGGCGAGATTTCGTTCGAGAGCAAAGCGCGTCGGGTTCTGGGTTCTGGCGTATTCAAAACCCTTGTGCTTGCCTAGCCCGTCCTGAGCGTAAGTAGAAGTTTGATAAATCGGAACGGTAACAGCACCTGTTGAAGGGTCAGGTTCTTGGCCGCTGTGAATTGCTATCGTTGCAAAACCCATGATTAGTAAATAGTAAATGGTAAATCGTTAGTCGAGGATGCCCTGGCTCATATAACGTTCGATGCCATCCGGAAAAACGGTGACTACTCGTTTGCCCGGACCGAGCCGTTCAGCAACGCGCTTAGCAGCTGCGGCCGCCGCGCCGCTGGACCAACCACCGAGTACACCTTCTGTTTTTGCAAGCTCGCGAATTGCTGAACACGTTTCGTCGTCCATGACCATCATGATCTCGTCGGGCAGCGTTGGGTCGAATATATCGGGAATGAAATCCTTCTGACCGATGCCCTCGACCTTTTTTGGACCAGGCGGCTTTCCTCCGTATATCGATCCTTCCGGCTCGACCAGCACACAAAGCACATCCGGATTAATTCGCTTAACTGCTCTGGCGACGCCTACAAACGTTCCGGACGTGCCGGCGCCGATGACAACAGCGTCGATGCGACCATCCATTTGTTCGATGAGCTCGCATGCGGTCGTCAGTTCATGAAAGCACGGGTTAGCCTGGTTCTCAAACTGCTGCGGTATAAAGCTTCCGTCGATCCTGGCTGCAAGTTCGTGAGCTCGATCAATTGCTCCTGCTATTCCTGCGTCGTGAGGAACGTACTCAATCTCTCCGCCGAGCGCCTCCATCAGCTTCATTTTCTCGACAGCGTAGCCTTCTGGTACACACAGAATAACACGATAACCCCGGGCCACTCCGACCAGCGCGAGACCGATGCCTGTATTACCGGCAGTGGGTTCAATGATAGTTGCTCCTTCGCGCAGTATCCCTCTATTTTCCGCGTCTACAATCATTCCGAGTGCTGCTCGGTCCTTGACCGACCCGCCTGGATTGAACCATTCCAGCTTTGCGTAGACTTCTGCTGACGTTGGGGGAACAAAACGTGATAAGTGGAGGAGGGGAGTGTGGCCGACCAGGTCGAGGATACTTTCAGCGACGCCGCGTGTCATTCAAAAGGTTATTAACTGTTTTTTGCGCTGCGGGCAAGCGCGATCAGACGGCCAATCAGATCGTGCAGGCGACTGAAGTCGACCGGCTTAGTCAGATATCCGTTGAACCCGGTATCGTGTGCAGCTCGACGGAAACCTTCAGTGCTGAATGCAGTCAACGCGATAACCGGAATTTCTTTCAAACTCTCGTCCTGGCGGATCTGTCGAACCGATTCAAGGCCGTCCATTCCAGGCATCGCCAGGTCCATCACAATCAGGTCGGGTTTAGTGAGGCCTGCTACAGTAATTGCCTCCTGTCCATTTGACGCCGTAGCGACACGATAACCGTTCTGTTGGAGATACAGACTGATTGCGGTGAGACTATCAATTGAGTCGTCGACAACGAGAACAAGGCTGCCACTTTCCGGGTCTGGTCGTTCGTAAGGCCGTTGTGCGCGAGCCTTCGACGGATCCAACGGAGTAGTTTCTTTCACGGACGAAATTATACTTCATCATGCTAAGGTGATCATCGAGCGCGCTGCCGTGGATCCAGATACTCACGCAACCCATCACCCATAAAGTTGAATGCAAGAACCGTCAGTGCGATTGCAATGCCAGGAAAGATTAGTGCATGCGGTGCGGCTTGCAGCGTTGATAAGTCGCGAGCCTCTTCGATCATGACTCCCCACGACGGAGCAGGTGGGGGCACTCCCAAACCAAGGAAAGAGAGCGAAGCTTCTGAAAGAACCGCACCGGCCATTCCGAGACTCGCCTGAACGATCAGTGGCTGAATTGCATTCGGCAAAATGTGCGTTACCAGGATGCGGATGTCGCTTGCACCCAGTGCCCGTGCCGCCTGAACGAAATCGTACTCACGCACCTTGAGCACCTGTCCGCGAATCAACCGCGCGTAGCCCACCCAGCCGATGATGCAGAGAGCCAAGATCAGCTTGTTCAGCCCGGCGCCGAGGAATGCCACCATCGCAATCGCCAACAACAGTCCGGGAAACGAAAGGAACACGTTAAAGATGTATCCGGAAACAATGCGATCGATCCAGCCACCGTAATAACCAGCCAGCGCTCCCAGCGCGGTTCCCACTATGGCGGAAATGGTGACGACGATTATTCCCACCTCAAGCGAGATGCGAGCTCCGAAAACAACGCGAGAAAAAATGTCTCGACCTGTCGAATCCGTGCCAAACCAGTGAACAGCATTGGGCGGCAGATAACGAAGTGAGAGGTTGGTGGCGCCCACATCGTGTGTTGCAATCCACGGCGCAAACAGCGCCACGATTACAAGTATGGCGACTATGATCAGTCCGATGATGGTAAGGCGGTTCATGAAAATTGCGGATTGCGGTTGCGAATTGCGGATTGTATGTGGATTCGAAAATCCGCAACCCGCAATTCTTCAACTAACTCTTATCCTGGGGTCGAGCCAACGATAGACCATGTCCGTCAACGTGTTTGCAAGGATGTACGTCAGACTAATTACCAGCACACAACCCTGAACGACGCGATAGTCCCGTTTTCCAATTCCATCCTCAACCAAAAGCAAACCCAATCCTGGCCACCCAAAGATCTTTTCCGTAATGATCGCTCCGGCAAGCAGCACGCCCAATTGCAATCCCAACACAGTTACGACCGGAATCAATCCGTTCTTTAAGACATGTTTGTAAACAACCTTCGTCTCGCTCAATCCCTTTGCACGCGCAGTCCGTACGTAATCTTCGCCGAGTTCCTCAATCACAGAAGACCGAACGAGTCGCGTCAATATTGCCGATAGTGCGGCGCCGAGCGTAAACGCAGGCAGGATGATGTCGCTCCAGTCAAATCGTCCAGATGGAGCCAGCCAGCCGAGTTTTACTGCAAAGATGTACACGAGCATTGGACCGATCACGAAGCTGGGTAGGCTTATACCGATCAGCGCCACAACTGACGCTGCATTGTCAGTCCATGTACCTCGATTCTTCCCGGCGATGACTCCCAGTGGGATCGCGATTATTACCGCGAAGATCAAAGCTACGATTGCAAGTTCAATGGTGGCGGGATAGCGCTCGAGGATTAGATCTCTAACCGGAATATCACTGCGAAAAGATCGGCCCATATCGCCGTGAAGGATCGCAACCCAGTAATCCGTGTAGCGATTGTCGGGCCCATACCAGCGGAAGTGCCGTGAACCGTCTTCGGCGCGCGGAAAGGCAAAGAAAAATGGTGGACGATCCAATCCGTGTTTTTGACGGAACTGCGCGAACTGTTCTGGAGTTGCTTGCTCTCCGAGGACGGCCACTGCGGGATCACCGGGCACGAGCTCAATTAGCAGCGTTACCAGCGAGACGACAGTAAAGACGACGAGTAGCAGGATCGCAACGCGCTGCAACAAGCTCAGAAGTTTATACTTCAGCTTTGAACGCACCCTGGCGAGTTCTCGAATGCAGATTGAAGGATAAGACGTGGAATGATAACACGAACGGTGAGGAAGAATTTAGGCATTGCGATTTAGGAATTAGGATTTGAGATTTTAGATTGACCCGTATAAATCGCAAATCCTAATTTCTTTACAAAAAGATGTAGCCCGCGGGGAAAGTCCGAAAGTTGATACGGCCCCGACAACCGCGTCTTCCTCAGACAATCCCCCGGACTACACTTGTCGGTTGCGGTAATCTGCAACCAAACCTCAAGCACTCAATTCGGCCGCCGAGCCAAATGGAGTGCCGCGATGCCTCCGGTCAGGTTTTGGTACCTGACCTCTTCGAACCCAATTCGGTCCATAAGCGCCGCCAGCTGCTTCTGATCAGGGAAGCTTTGCACGGAGTTTGGCAAATAGCTGTAAGCGCTACGCGACCCGCTAATCGCACCGCCCATCAAGGGCAAGAGCCTCGTAAAGTAGAGTTGAAAGAGTCGTCGGAGCACCGGCGTCTGCGGCTTTGAAAACTCGAGGACTGCGAGTGAGCCTCCCGGTCTCAATACCCGATAGAGTTCTTTCAACCCATCATCAACCGCTGCAAGATTGCGAAGACCAAACCCAATTGTGACTACGTCAAACGACTGATCGAGAAACGGCAGGACAAGTGCATCACCTTCAACGAACTTTATTTGTCCGTTGCGATGCCGAGCCTTGCGCGCGCCGATCTCAAGCATCTCGTGGCAAAAATCTATTGCCGTAATCTGTGACGCGGTTGATTCAAATAACTCGAGCGAAAGATCAGCAGTACCACAAGCTACATCAAGGATCTGTGCTCTTTTTGAACCGATGCGCCGATGAACTTCTTTAGCTACTAACCGGCGCCATCGCTTATCAGTGTTACCCGAAAGCAGGTGATTCAAAAGGTCATAGCGCTTCGCGATTGTCGCGAACATTTCGCGCACGCGATTAGCATGATCCTTGGCAGCAGTTCTAGTCTGCTCAGACACAGTTAACCGGAAGCTGATGGAGGTATGGTTGCAATGAGCTTGCGAAGGTTTTGCAATTACTAGGGTTTGTCCACAGTGTTTGGCTTTGGTGCAGTTCTTGTCTCTGATTGATTACTTTTGGATTTCGGAAGTTCTCCCATTACTTCGGTGGGAAGTCGTCCTTCAGTTTGGGCCTTTAATTGTTGCGCATCGCCCAACGCAATCGAGGCAATCGGTACGTTCTGAAACAGACGGTTCGCCACTCGTTGTACATCACCTGCGGAAAGAGCATTCAACGTCTTAAGTCGTTCTGAGATCGGGGGCAACTTAAACGTATCCCCATCTAGCCAGAAGTCGACCATCGTTTCAGTTTTGCCGATCGCATTGCTGAACTGCGTGAGCAGTTCGTTTCTTGCCTGGGCAACTTCGGCTTCGCTAGGCGGACTCTGCGTGAGCGAACCAAGTACCTTCTTAGCGCTCTCGATTACTTCGACGGTCGATTTCGCATCAATTGACGCCCCCATCACAAACATGCCTGGTAATGCATGACCTTCGTGTCTGACAAAGAAAGGCTTTCTTGACAGTAGCGGCATTTGAGCAACCCATCGCTGCTGCGCAATCAAAGCAAGGACCATGGCGGCCGGAAAGTCGTTGTCTGCTCGCGCCAGCCCGCGGACGGCTACCCGGACATCGGCGCTTTGATCCGCTGGTCCATTAATGATCAATGTTCGCTGATCAGGCGCTTCAGGCTGTCTGAATGTCGCGGGTACAAGCTGCTCACTCTTCCGCCATGGACCGAGCAGCTGCCTTAGGGCTCGCATCATCCGGTTCTTTTCGAGTCCCCCTACAATTGTTAGTGTGGCGTTGTTGGGGTTCAGAAATCTTTCCCGGGCCAGCATCAAATCTGCGCGCTCAATACGAGCGAGATCTTCAGCTGTACCCGACGCGGGCCGGCCATATGGATAATCGCCGAATAGACGTGACGAGATTGCCCGGTCCGCCACGGTTACTGGTGAAACGGCAGTCTCTCGAACAATCTTTAATCTTCGCTCTTTTTGCCGCGCTACGAGCTCCGGAGTCAGCTGAGTGTTGACCACCGCATTGCGCAGAATCTCGATAATGCGTTCGAACTCGTTGCCGCGTCCCTGCATGGTGATGGTCATCATATCGAGGTCCGTATCGACATCCAGCTTGCCATTCATTTCATCAGTAAAGAACTCAACCGTAGCGGGATCGGGAAAGAGCATGTCAGCCAGGAGGCTCGTCGAGCCAGCTTTTCCCGCAAGGTCAAAGGCAGCCCCACTGTGAATTCTCAGCTTTACCGTAAGGTCCTGACTGCCCGGTCGCGACCATATCAGCACTCGAAGGCCGTTAAGCAGTTCCTCGCGGACTGGTTCAGGAGGTACCGGTTGAGCAATACCAATAAGGAACGCGGAAACCAGCGACAACGGGAGAAGAATCAGCATCCTCAAACGTGTCAGGGTTTGGCTCATAAATACGACCGTCTTACCAGGTGAGCGACAAAAGGATGGGGGAGTTCTTTCAGTATTTTTCTCCATTGGCGGGAAACGAAAAACATCTTAGAAGCGAGGCCTTGCGCCGTCAACCGTTTGATAGATAAATGCATCCAAGGCCTGGGTTTAGTCTGCGCGACCGGATTCCCGTGAAATTTCGGAGAGCAAATCTCGTCAGTCGTAAACCTCAAGGTTATATAATCGCAGGGGCAACTGCGTACCCCGACTTTAGTTGTTATCCGCGAAGAAATCGTTTGTGGCGGCCGTATCTTTTGGCCATTTTGCGGTAAATACCGTAGGAAGCGATTCCTGCAGGATCGAGAGCTTGATTGCCAGACAGAGACACAGACGGCCGGCTGCTTGAAAGGGCCGGAAGCGGTGACCAGGCGGCATTTCTCGAGATATATGAGAGGCATAGATTACCGGTCTTCCGTTTCGCCTACAGGCTGCTCGGCTCAGCCGATCTAGCTGAGGATGTGACTCACGATTGCTTTCTCAGCTTAATCCGGAAACCGGAGAACTTTGTCGCTTCCAGAGGATCGTTGCGTACGTATTTATTCGCAGCGGCTCGAAACCTGGCGATGAAGCAATTTCGAACCGTGGGTCGGGTGACGAGCCTGGATGATCTTGATGAAGATCAGGATCCGATGGTTCCGGTTAGACAGGAACCGCTGCATCAGTTACTTGAAACAGAACTATCGGACAAGGTTCGAGAAGCAGTGCAAAGCCTGCCGCCATTGCAGCGCGAAGCACTCATACTTTTCGAGTATGAAGGGTTGGCGCTAAGCGAGATTGCGGCAGTTGTCGGTGCTGACGTTGGAACCGTCAAATCGCGCCTGTATCGGGCTCGGGAGCGGCTCAGAAACGCGTTGCATCAATATTTGAATAGTAACCAGGAAATTGTTACCTTGAAGGAGGCTTGAGGATGAGCGACATCGAGCCACGGGATCAGTTCACTTCTGAGGCCGAACTCAGGAAACTGCTCGAGCGTTGGGTATCACCCGAACCCCCGAGATCTCTTGATAGGCGCGTAACCAACAGTTTTGCGAGAGAAATCGCCAACGCTAACTTGCAGGCCGAATCGGCACTGCTTTCCCAGAGGCAGAAAGAGGTTGTACCAATGAAGTCTTGTTCGACTTGCCACGAAGAGTTCGCTGACAAGTTCAGTTTTTGTCCTGTAGATGGGACACCGCTGAGTCCAGTCGTTGCGCGAGTGGAAGACCCCAGCATTACGAATGTCACCGTCGATTCGGAAGCCACGAAACCTTCCGTCAAGCGTGAACCAGTCGTTATTCCCATGCCATCACCAGTTCTGGCAGGCGCTGGATCGACCAGCCTGGTTCCCCGGGGCGAATATCATCTGACAATCATGGACGACGCCGGTTTGATCCAGCGTCTGTCTCACGAGATCAGAGACGTAGCTCACGAATATGAACTCACCTGGCCCGAGTTCAAGCGCGACCCATTTGGATTTACCAAGCGTACCTTCGTCGGCTATGGCCAGATGCTTGGAAAGTTTCTGGGAAACAAGAATGTCCTCGCCGCGATGGGAATCGCAGTGCTTGCCATGCTCGGTCTTGTGGGAGCTGTAGTTCTGCTCGATCGATCACATTCGGCTGGGCCATCAAAAGTCGGGCTGATTATCTTTGCGGTGATAGCTTCAGGCCTCCTGGTCGCGTTGTTTGCAACATGGTTAGGCCGTGAACGAGGCGCCGCAGTAATGGGAGCGGAGCCGGCTGACTCGCGTGGCGTGGTCTTCTCAATGGTCGCTTCCTTTGTTTTCCTCGGAGGCGTACTCGGCCTTGTGCTGTGGTTAGATCATCGCAGCAAGCAGCAAGCTTTAATTGCTCAGAACGCCGAAGAACTTCAAGTCGAACAGATTTTCGACATTCCTCAGGACCAGCCAACCCCAGAACCCGGAAACGCCGGCTTCAATAAAGGAAGCGGTGGCGGCAGCAAGCCCAAACAGGAAAGACCCGGTGGCGGTGGCGGTGGCGGTCGTCAGGAAACAACGCCGGCTTCTGCGGGTAAGCTGCCACAGGCGTCATTGACAGTACCTCAGATACTGCCTCCGGATCCCAAGCCGCCGGCAATTAAGAATCCGGCTCTTCCAGTTGCAGCTACGGTTGTTGCTGATCCGTTGCTGGTCCCACCGGATGCTCGCGTCATGGCTTACGGCGATCCGAAATCGACGAGCACCACACCATCGTCAGGCCCCGGAACTGGAAATGGTATTGGTAACGGAACGGGAACAGGTGTTGGCCCAGGTGAAGGTGGCGGTGTTGGCCCCGGTCGCGGTGGCAACATCGGAGGCGGCGACTATCGCGAAGGTGGTGGTGGACCAGGCGGCGGTGGTGGCGGAGATCCGAACCGGATTTTCAGCGGCCGTGAGGTTTCACAGAAAGCCAGAGTACTTTCGAAACCCGAACCGCAGTACACCGAAGAAGCACGCAAGAACCAGATTACCGGAACAGTCGTGTTAAGAGCAGTCTTCACGTCCGGAGGACAGGTAACCAATATCCGTGCTGTCTCTGGTCTGCCGTATGGTTTGACTGAGAGGGCAATCGCCGCTGCGAGACTGATTAAGTTTCAGCCGGCGACGAAGGATGGACGGCCCGTCTCGATGTACATTCAATTGGAGTACAACTTCAACCTGTACTAGAGAGACTGTAGTTTTCGAAGGCTAAGAACATTGAAGCCGCAGGTACTTACGTCCCTGCGGCTTCGGTGTTTTTATTTTCCATTTTCCATTGTAGATTTTCCATCTGCCATTTTGTGCCTGGACTGATGATTGAAACCAGTGCGCGGAACGAAATGGCAAATGGAAAATCTACAATGGAAAATGGAAAATGTTGGTGGCCCAACTCGGCCTTGATTAAGTTCTTATCATTGACGGCAGCGTTCGACAAATCGCTTGAGCCTTGTGACGCCTTCGCGCAGTTGTTCCATCGACGTCGCGTACGACATTCGCATGTATCCTTCGGCGCCGAATGAGCCACCCTCGGTCACTACCGTCTGTTCTTGTTCAAGCAAACGGTCGGCAAACTGTGCCGATGTTTTTATGGTCCTGCCAAAGCAGCCGCTCACATTCGGGAAAGCATAGAACGCGCCCTCCGGCTCGTTGCAGGTCAACCCCGGGACTTCCTTCAGTGCGGACAATAACCAACCTCGCCGCGCTGTGTACTCAGCCAGCATAGTTGCGACGGAGTCCTGTGGACCGGTGAGAGCCTCGACAGCAGCGCGCTGAGCTATGGAGTTTGGGTTGCTGGTTGAGTGTCCCTGCAATTTCAACATCGCTTTGGTCCAACTTGCGGGAGCAAGAGCATAGCCCATCCGCCAACCCGTCATCGCATAAGTTTTGGAGAAAGATCCGGCGATACAAAGCCGCGCGCGCAACTCCGCGGGAAGGCTGGCTGCACTGAATACTTGAGCGGGCGGGTAGACGAATCTCAAATAGCACTCGTCTGAAACAACGTAAATGCCTCGCTCAGCCGTTAACTCCATGATTCGCTCGAATTCTTTCGGTGGAATTAAACGGCCCGACGGGTTCGACGGAGAATTGAGAATCAACAGCTTCGTGCGACTGGTGATCACCTTTTCCATCTGCTCGCGATGAAGCTGAAAGCCAGTTTCTTCAGTTTCTACAAACACTGGCTTCGCACCTGCAAAAACGACAATTTCAGGAAACGTTACCCAGTAAGGTTTGGGAATTACGACTTCGTCGCCAGGGTTGCATAGGGTCAACACGGCGTTGAAAACTGCTTGCTTCCCGCCGGAGGTACCCATCACCTCGGAGCGCTCGTACTGCGTGCCAAACTGCGTCCGATAGAAGTCGATAATTGCCTGTTGCAACTGCCGAATCCCGCCAGTTGGAGTGTATTTCGTTTGACCGTCGCGCATCGCGTCCGCAGCAGCCTGCTTGATGTTTTCCGGGGTATCGAAATCGGGCTCTCCCGCACCAAAATCCACGACGTTAGCGCCGGCTGCTCTGAGCGCGTCAGCCGCTTGCATTGCAGCGAGAGTTGAAGACGGTTGCATTCTCGCGACACTGTCGGAGACCGGGAAAGTTGGGGCAGTCTGAGTCATCATCTAAGTTTTTCCTTCATTCGTTTCTGCACTAACGGAGGTACAAGACCGTCAACGACGCCTCCGAGTTGGAATACTTCTTTCACAAGCCGCGAGCTCACGTACGAGTATTTTTCTGCCGGCATCATGAAGACGGTTTCGATGGTGGGCTCGAGCCGCCGGTTCATCAAGGCCATCTGAAGCTCATATTCGTAATCGGAGATTGCTCGGATGCCCCGCACGATCGCATTTGCCTCTTTGGCGACGGCGTACTGGACGAGTAACCCCTTAAAATCATCGACGCGCAACGTGCAAGAACCGCGTTTAATATCGGCGAGTACTTCAGCCAACATCTCACGACGCTCATCAATTGAAAAGAACGGTTGCTTTTCAGGGTGGACCAGTATGGCAATAATTATCTCGTCGAACAGTTTGCAGCCGCGTTCGATTATGTCGAGGTGCCCATTTGTAACCGGATCAAAAGAGCCAGGATAGATGGCGCGTCGCATGTGCTGAATGGTAAATGGTAAATGGTGAATGGTAAATAGTGAATAATAGCGGCAGTCGGCAGGAAGCAGGAAGCAGGAGGCAGGAGGCAGGAGGCAGGAGGCAGTGGTCAGTGGTTAGTGGTTAGTGGGCTAGGTTAGTGGTTAGTACTGACCACGGCCCACTGACCACTGTCTCCTGCCTCCTGCCTCCTGCCTCCTGCCTCCTGCCAACTGCCTCCTGCCAACTGCCTCCTGCCTCCTGCCTCCTGACCAGCCGCTTGACACCAAATATGGCCGATGCTTCAATACGAATTGACATGAACGTGGTGAGTTAAGGCGACTTGCGGCCACGTAAAACAAACAGCTAAACAGCTCGGCGACTTTCAAAATTGGTTGGACCCGAATTGAGAGGCTCCGCGTTGTTAAGGCGCGGGGCCTCTCGCCATTTTCGATTTTCGATTGCCGAGTTTCGATTTCGGCCATTAGACAATCGAAAAATCGGCAATCGACAATCGAAAATCTCTAAATGCCCAACTTTCTCGACACTCTTAAGGACCGGATCGTCGTCTTTGACGGCGCGATGGGAACCAATCTGCAGGTTCAGAACCTGACCGTAGATGACTACGGCGGACCGCAGTTTGAAGGCTGTCCGGAGTATCTGCTGATTAGCAAGCCTTCAGCTGTAGAAAAAGTTCATGCAGGATTCCTCGAGGTAGGCTGCGACGTGATCGAAACCAACTCTTTTGGTTCGACGCCGGTGGTCCTGGGTGAATACGGGATTCCAATGCTCGCCTACGAACTCAGTCGTAAAGCAGCCGAGCTTGCCAAACGTGTTGCAAGTGATTTCTCCAGTAAAGATCATCCACGCTGGGTTGCCGGATCAATTGGGCCAGGTACCAAACTTCCAACCTTGGGCCAAATCACCTACCTTCAGCTGAAAACCGCCTACGCTGAACAAGTACGAGGATTGCTGGATGGTGGTGCTGACTTGCTCATTGTCGAGACTTGTCAGGATCTGCTTCAAACGAAGGCGGTGCTCGCAGCCATTTTCTCCGACTTCGAAACGAACAAGCGACGTGTCCCGGTAATAGCGCAGGTGACGATCGAAAGTAATGGCGTGATGCTCAACGGAACTGAAATCAGTGCTGCCCTAACTGCGCTCGCGCCATTTCCAATCGATGTGGTCGGCATGAATTGCGGTACGGGTCCAAAGCACATGACCGAGCATCTTCGTTACCTCTGTGAGAATGCTCCTTTGCCGGTCTCAGTTCTACCAAACGCGGGCTTGCCTTCTGTTAAGGAAGGGAAGATGCATTACGATGAGACGCCAGAGTCGTTCGCAAGTCAGGTTCTGCATTTCGCAAAAGACTTTGGCGCCAACGTTGTGGGTGGCTGCTGCGGCACGACACCCCAGCACCTGCGCCTGATCGTTGAAGGAATTCAGAACGTGCCGCGCAAACAGCGCGACGCGCGACTGATTCCCGCAGCTTCGTCAATTTATTTTCAACAACCTTATCGCCAGGACACCTCGTTTCTGATTATCGGCGAACGTGTGAATGCCAGCGGGTCAAAGAAAATGCGAGACCTGCTGAATGCTGAAGACTGGGACGGTCTGGTTTCTCTCGCGAAAGAACAAGAGCGCGAGGGAGCACACATTCTTGATGTCAACGTGGATTTCGTAGGTCGAGATGGCGAACGCGACATGCGGGAGCTGGCCTCGAGACTCGTGACGAATGTGAAAATTCCGTTGATGTTTGATTCGACGGAGTGGCAGAAGATGGAAGCCGGACTTCAGCTCGCCGGTGGCAAGAGTATTCTGAACTCAACCAACTACGAGGATGGCGTACCGCGTTTCGTAAAAGTCATCGAACTCGCCAAACATTACGGTGCGAGTGTTGTGATTGGCACCATCGACGAGCAAGGGATGGCTCGAACTGGGGAAGGTAAGTTCCAGATCGCCAAACGAGCTTACGAACAGGCTACAAAGGAGCTCGATTATTCAGCCTCCGACATATTCTTCGATCCTCTTGCGCTGCCAATCTCCACGGGCATTGAGGAAGATCGTCGCAACGCACTCGAAACCGTTGAGGCGATTCGACGGATCAAAAGTGAACTTCCTGGGTGCTTCACCATTTTAGGAGTTTCCAACATCTCGTTTGGCCTGAGTCCGGCTTCTCGCATTGTGCTTAATTCAGTTTTCCTGCACGACGCGGTTGAGGCTGGTCTCGATTCGGCGATCGTCAACGCAAGCAAGATTGAACCGTTGAATCGAATTGGCGAGCAGGAAATCAAAGTTGCTCGTGAGCTCATCTATGATCAGCGTCGCTTCGAAGGTGACGTCTGCACCTATGACCCACTGACCGAATTCACGAAGCTGTTCGAAGGCGTCAAGGCAAAGGCCGCAAAGAAAATTTCGAAAGGTGAGACGGTAGAAGAACGACTTAAGAATCACATCATCGATGGCGAGAAGATCGGGCTCGAAGACGAGCTCCGCGTGGCGTTGGAGAAATACTCGGCTCTCGACATCATCAACAATATCCTGCTCGACGGCATGAAGGTCGTGGGCGATCTTTTCGGCAGCGGTCAAATGCAGCTGCCGTTTGTTCTGCAGTCGGCGGAAGCCATGAAAGCAGCCGTACGGTTCCTCGAGCCGTTTATGGAAAAGAAAGGTGGCGCAACCTCAAAAGGGACGATGGTGCTCGCGACTGTGAAAGGTGACGTCCACGATATTGGCAAGAACCTCGTGGATATCATTCTTACTAACAATGGTTACAAGGTAGTAAACCTCGGAATCAAACAACCGATCGACAGCATCTTGCAGGCGTACGAGGAGCATCAAGCGCACGCGATCGGCATGAGCGGTCTGCTCGTCAAGTCGACCCTTATCATGCGCGAGAATCTCGAGTTGATGAACGAGCGCGGTATAACAGTACCTGTCGTGCTGGGCGGCGCTGCTTTGACGCGGCGGTATGTCGAAGACGACCTCAAATCTCTCTACAAGGGTAGCTTGTTCTACGCGCGCGACGCCTTTGCCGGATTGCATACGATGGACAAGCTGACGAGCGGCAATGGGGAAGGACGGGCCGGTGAAGCAGTCAAAGCTCTGAAGTCAACAGGCGGTGAAGAGGTCGATTCGGATTCCGAAGATCTCGTCGGTGAAGAGGCCAAACTAGGCATTCGTAAAGCAGCGCGACCGCGAGGGGCTCTCAAGGTTGGTGTTGACACCACGCATACGGAGCGCTCGAACGTAAGTGATAGGGTTCCTATTCCCAAGCCTCCGTTTCTTGGATCGAAGGTTGTTGAAGACATCCCCCTAGACGATGTCTTCGCTTACGTTAACGAGACTGCGTTGTTTAAGGGGCAGTGGCAGTTCAAGCAAGGCCGGAGACCAGCTGACGAGTACCAGGCATTTGTTAAAGACACTGTTAAGCCAATCTACGAGGAATTGAAAGAGCGCGCTAAACGTGAGTCGTTGCTGCGACCGCGTGTGGTCTACGGATACTTTCCGTGCCAATCATCGGGCAATGATCTGATCGTCTACGATAACGACGCGCGCACAGAACGACTTCGATTCACATTTCCACGCCAGCCGGCCCCACGCAATCTCTGCCTTGCGGATTTCTTCGCATCAGTCGATTCAGGCAAGACCGACATCGTCGCGTTCCACCTGGTGACCATGGGCCATCGCGCCAGCGAGTACTCCGCGGAGCTCTTCAAGTCTGACAACTACGCAGATTATCTTTACTTCCATGGCTTGAGCGTCGAAGGTGCCGAAGCGCTGGCCGAGTTGTGGCATAAGAGGATTCGCGAAGAACTTGGCATTGCAGGAAGTGACGCCACAGAACTCAACAAACTGTTTCATCAGATCTATCAAGGCTCGCGATTCAGCTTTGGTTATCCGGCCTGTCCCAACCTCGAGGATCAGGTGAAGTTATTTGAGTTGCTTGATCCATCGCGGATCGGCGTGACGTTGTCCGAAGAGTTTCAGCTCGAGCCGGAACAGTCTACATCGGCGATAATCGTCCATCATCCGGAAGCGAAGTACTTCTCGATCGAGTAATTTCCCGACTTCACCTCTCAATAGATGCCCGCGGCTTGTCCGCGGGAGTCTCACGTTCGCTGCTACACGGACGCTCGACTCTTTCACTAGATGCCCGCGGCTTGCCCGCGGGAGTCTCACGTTCGCTGCTACACGGACGCTCGAGTCTTTTCACTAGATGCCCGCGGCTTACCCGCGGGAGGTTCACGTTCGCCGAGCTACACGGCCGACGCTCGCCGGTTTTTGCACATTTAGACAGCTGATCTGCGTTCTAGCAGCGAACGTGAAGCTCCCGCGGGCAAGCCGCGGGCATCCAGCAGCGTTGAGATTCGCAGTGTGAACCGCCGCGATGCTATAAACATCTTGCGCGAATGAGAGCATTACGTAAACGGAGACTCAAGCTATGAACGAACGCCAAGACTCAGCTATCGCACAGAGGTCTTCGGCGGCCGTTCAAGACAGCGAAATCGAGCCGCTGATTGTGAAGTCGAGCCAGGCCCTTGAACCCGCACAAGAAGAATTCAGCGTTTTGAGTCCGTTCGAACGTGTCGCGTTCCGTCTGGTGCGCCGGATGAACCAGGGCAGTTGGAAGCGATTCTGGACGTGGTGTCAAAGAGTATTCGGAGCAGGATGGATTCATCTCTCAACCTACAACATCATGAACGTGTATGGGCTGGAAAACGTAGAAGCAGCTTCGCGCGACAGGCCTATCCTGCTTGCAGCCAATCACCGATCGTTCTTCGACATGTACACCGTATCTACGGTGCTATTTAGAAACACGAGCTGGCGGAAGCGACTCTTCTTTCCGGTGCGTGGACGGTTCTTTTATCAATCTCCCGTCGGATTGTTTGTAAACCTGATCATGGGATGGTGGTCCATGTATCCACCCTTCTTTGCCACGGGAGACAATCCGATTCCTGAGAAGCGCTCGTTCGACAAGTTCTCGTTTCGAGTGTTGACGGACTTGTGCGAAAGAGGGCCGGGAAACGTGATCGGCTTTCATCCCGAAGGAACTCGCAATCGCAGTAACGATCCTTATTCGTTCCTTCCACCGCAGCCCGGTGTTGGAAAATTACTGAAAGATGCTCGACCGCAGGTCATTCCAGTTTTTATTGCTGGACTTTGTAACAGCCTGCCTCGACAGATTGCGCGCAACTGGAACAGAGAGGATGTCATACGGATCCACTTCGGACCGCTGCTCGACTATTCAGAATATCTCGCGAAGCCAGACCGACCCCGAACCTACATCGAGATCTCGAAGTTCGTCATGAGCAAGATCCAGGAACTCGGCGAGAAAGATCGTGAAATGCAAGGACGGTTATGACCCTACCGTGCGTAATTGCCAATCCTTCTGCGGCTTCGGGCTCGACAGGAAAAGTCTGGCCAGGTATCGCAAGTGAGTTGCGCAGTCACTTTGGTCCGTTTCAAGTCAGGTTTACGGAAAGACGCGGCGATGCCATGACGCTTGCGCTGGAAGCAGCGCGAGAGGGAGCGAAACTGATTATTGCTTGTGGCGGAGATGGAACCATTTCAGAAGTTGCAAACGGAATCATTGACTCCGGTCAAGACGCTGAATTAGGCGTACTTCCGAGCGGAACGGGAGGCGACTTTCGACGTACGCTGCAAATTCCGACAAGGGTGCGCGACGCTGCACAAATACTTAGAAACGGAAAGTCTCAGTTAATAGATATCGGCCGCGTAACTTTCACTTCCCATAGCGGGGAGGAAACGAGTCGTTACTTCTTGGGAGTCGCGTCGTTTGGTATGAGCGCTGAGGTGGTTGACCGCGTCAAACACGGCGGACCCGATTGGTTACCGACCAACACGCCGCGATGGCTGAGCGGTCGAGTCTCTTTTGCGGTCTCAATGCTGCAAACGGCGGCGAAGACGTCAGCTGCGCGCGTCATTGTTCAAGTAGACGATCGCCACGAACGACGTTTGACAGTTACGAATCTTTGCGTTGCGAATGCGCGTTACTTTGGCGGTGGAATGAAGATCGCACCGGATGCGAAATTGAACGACGGGAAGTTCGACGTCGTGAGTATCGGTGATATCGGCACCCTTAAGATTTTGACAAACGCTCCTCGGTTGTATGCAGGTACACATTTGAGAATGGACAGTGTGGACCACGTGTTGGCGAGGAAGATTGCGGCTCGTCCGGATGACAGAGAAAGAGTTGTCGCTCTCGAGATAGATGGTGAGCTGCCCGGCCGTCTGCCTGCTACATTTCAGATCGTGCCGGGTGCTTTACGTGTCCGTTGCCCCGCGTGATTAAGGATTAGCTTTCGACTCGGAGATGTACGGCTGCTTGGTGTCGCCTGCGGCCGGCTTCTTGTCCGTATAGATGTAGCTATCACGAGACTTCACGACAAGACCTTCCTGAGTTACTCGCACCTTAATGTTGCGTCGCTGTCCTGCTTGTCCTTTTGTCTTCGGATAATAACCAAGACTGTACTGACGCCCGAGTTCCTCGGCAATCTGAGCGAATGCCTGTGCTATCCCGGACATACTGTCACCATTGTGAAAGCGTCCTCCGGTTCGATCGGAAAGCTCGTGGAGATAAATATTGGCGCGGCGATAGTCTGCAGCCGTAGGCATGGGCCCGTGAACTATTGTAGGCCTTGGAAGGGGAATGCCCAGTATGGTTCCGCGACCGCCCGGGAGAGAGCCTGAGTTAATACTCGAAAATCCTCCGGAGGTGTCATAGTCGACGACATATATCGGCGCATCGGCTTCTTCAGCTTCACGTAATGTGCCGTCATAGCTTGCCTGATAGCTGGCAGTATCAACTCCGTCGGTGAAGAGAACTACTGCCTTGCGTCCTTGAATGTTCCTCAGATGCTTTTTCATGACCGAGCTCACGGCATCGTAGAGGCGAGTGCCTCCACCCGTGCGCGTTCGGAGTATTGCTTTTGTGATAGCGTTTCGATCCTTGGTTGGTTTTGTTAAGACATTGATACTGTCGTCAAAGGACATCACCATCACACTGTCTTCGGGCTTCAACTGTTCGACGAAAGTGAGGGCCGCATTCTGCATGTCTTCGAGCTTTATTTGCGTCGATCCGCTAGTGTCGATTACGAGGATAACGGTGAAAGGCTGATCCACTGTAGCGAAGTACGCGATCTTCTGCTCCACGCCTTCTTCATAAATGCGGAAGTCGCTGCGCCTGAGGGTTGGCACATATTTGCCGTTTCGATCGAGCACCGTCACGGGAACCGTAATCAGGGATGTATCAAAGCGCACGACGTCGCCCTCGACGGTTTCGCCGCCTTCCTCAACCTTGGACTCAGAAATACCACTATCATCTTCTGGAGACGGGGTGGGTCGGGCTTCCGACTTGTTTGGTGTTTTCGAGGGGGTAGTGACGCCACGGTTTCGTCCGGATTGTGCTTGAATAAGCGACGCGCTTAGGAATAAAAGCAATGGAAGTACAAAAAAGAACGTCTTTCTCATGAGCGTCACCCCCGAAAGATCAGCGTGGGTTCTCGAAATTTGCAGGCAGAATTATGTCACAACCGTCAACTGAAGAGCGATAGACTATTGATGCTCGAATAAGCAGCAATAGTTGGCTTTAAAATAAGATGGCAGGCGCCTAATTTCACGGAATGGAGCCCACACCATGCGTACGTTGTTTTTGCTTCTGGCCCTAGTTTCATTGGCCTTTCCCAGTTATATTTCGGCCGGCTCATCAACCCAAAGTCAGGCTGGTGGTAGGTTGGCTAAAAGCGGTCCAGTCACTCGCAAAAATCTAGCTAAGGTAGCCGAACGCTGGGCGGGATACTGGTCCGCGAAGCAGCTGGACGAACTCGTCGCCCTTTATGCTGAGGATGCCGTCTTTCTTACAGGCCAGGGTGATAGGTTTACAGGTAAGAAGGCGATTCGCGACATTTTTGAGAAGGCCCTCAAAACGAACAGTTCCAACATCACTGTGCGGAGTCTCCGAACAGAAATCGACGATACACTGGCCTACGACAGCGGTGACTATCATGAAGTGGGCACCGCGGCTGGTGCCGATAAGCGCGAGTTAAGTGGAAGCTACATCATTGTGTTTAGAAAGCAGAATGGCAGATGGCTGATCATCGAGCACGCCTGGACTGATAAACCAGCAAAGAGTTAAGTCGCATCGTGGTCAGTTCGTCCCGGAAAAAGGCCGTCTCATCAATTCCTCGCTGTACATCCGATCTTCCTCGCCAATATACTTCCCGGTCCGATTGCTCTCCATTGCGTTTTTACATACATCCGAGCTTCAAAACAAAGGAAAGGGCACGGCTTATGAGCTCTTTTGTCATTCGCACCTTCATGCTGCTTATTGCGACTACGATTGTCGCCGGCATAACAATGAAACAGATGATTGAAACTGACGGCTCAAACGTGCTGGCCGCCGAGAACAATAGCATCGCCGACGATGCCCAGAACCCGCTGCTTGCGAAGTGGGAAGGGAAGTACGGTGGTGTGCCGCCCTTTGATCGCGTTCAGGTGCCGCTGTTCAAGCCTGCGCTCGAAGCGGCGATGGCTGAAGAACTTTCGGAAGTGGACCGAATAGCTACAAATTCTGCTCCGGCTACATTTGAAAACACAGTCGAGGCTTTGGAACGAGCCGGTCGCACGCTCAATCGAGTACAAACTGTTTACGGCGTTTGGGCTGCAACAATGAATGGTCCCGAGTTTCAGGTGATCCAACGAGAGATGGCACCGAAGCTGGCTGCCTTCACCGATAAGATCACGCAGAACGAAGCTCTCTTCAAGCGGATCGAAGCTGTCTACAACTCACCGGAGAAAACACGTCTAACTCCCGAACAGCAGCGCCTGAGCTGGCTTTACTACACGAATTTCGTTCGCGCGGGAACCCGTTTGAATGCTGAAGCTAAGTCTCGCCTCTCGCAAATCAACCAACAGCTCGCAGGGCTTTACACACGCTTCAGTCAGAACGTGCTGGCCGAAGAATCTGATCAATTCATAGTGCTCAAGGATGAAGCTGATCTCGCCGGTCTGCCTCCGTCAGTGCGAGATGCTGCCGCTGCGGCTGCAGCAACAAGGAAGATGGCTGGGTCGTGGGTCATCATGAACACGCGTTCGTCGATCGATCCTTTCCTGACCTATTCATCGCAGCGCGATCTGCGAGAAAAAGCGTGGCGCATGTTTGTCAACCGTGGCGATAACGGCGACAGCCACGACAATAACGCAATCATTACAGAGATCCTGCAACTTCGCGCTGAGCGAGCTAAGTTGCTCGGCTATCCGACTCACGCGCATTGGCGACTCGAGAATGCGATGGCCAAGACACCGGAGCGAGCAATGGAACTAATGGAGGGAGTTTGGAAACCGGCAGTTGCTCGTGTCCATGAGGAAGTCGCTGATATGCAGTCGCTCGCCGACAAAGAAGGAGCAAAGATCAAGATCGAGCCGTGGGATTATCGCTACTACGCCGAGAAGGTTCGTGCCGCTCGATTCGATCTGGACCAGAATGAAGTAAGCAAGTACCTCCAACTCGAGAAACTGCGGGAAGGTATCTTCTGGGTCGCGGGCGAGCTTTTTAATTTCAAGTTTACTCCCGTCACAGATGTCCCGGTGTATCACCCGGATGTGCGCGTCTGGGAAGTAACAGACAGGACAACTAATCGTCACGTCGGACTTTGGTTTTTCGATCCGTACGCTCGACCGGGAAAACGGTCAGGTGCCTGGATGAATGCGTATCGCAGTCAGGAGAAACTCAACGGCGCGATTACGACAATCGTTTCGAACAATGCGAACTTCGTGAAGGGAAAACCGGGCGAGCCGCTGCTGATCTCGTGGGACGATGCGGTTACGATGTTTCACGAGTTCGGTCATGCACTTCATGGCTTGAATTCGAATGTGACGTACCCATCCTTGTCCGGCACAGCTGTGGCTCGCGACTACGTTGAGTTTCCTTCGCAGCTACTGGAACACTGGCTGTACACACCCGAGGTGCTGCAGCGCTTTGCTCTTCACAATCAAACGGGCAAGCCAATCCCTGAAGCGCTGGTCGAGCGAATAAAGAAGTCCGCGACGTTCAATCAGGGATTTGCAACAACGGAGTATCTATCGAGCGCGTTGGTAGACATGAAATTGCATCTCGCCGGCGATAAAAAGATCGACGCGGACGCTTTCGAACGCGAGACGCTTGCTCAGCTCGGGATGCCAAAAGAGCTCGTAATGCGGCATCGGACTCCGCATTTTACTCACGTGTTTTCGAGTGACGCATATTCCGCTGGTTACTACAGCTATCTATGGTCGGATGTGCTTACGGCCGACGCGTTTGGAGCTTTTCTTGAAGGAAAGGGACCTTACGATCCGAAGGTCGCCGAGCGATTGCGGCGAAGCGTCTTCTCCGTCGGGAACACAGTCGACCCGGCCGAGGGCTATCGTCAGTTCCGAGGTCGCGATCCGCGAGTCGATGCGCTGATGAAGAAACGCGGCTTTGTCGCAGGAAACCCATCGAGCAGCGGCAACTGAACAAGTCACATTAAGTTGCAAGTTAGGAATGGCGGTTTACCCCCGCTTACCTTGCCATTCAACGCCCGGACAGCAAATGTAAGCGGGGTAAACCACCCTTCCTAACTTGCAACTTAATGTGACTTGTTCAGTTTCCATACACAATCTGACTTCTGTAATCAAAATGTATTGCTCTCTCGAACGACAAGTGGGTAGTATTAGGACTGCCCCGCTAGAGCAGCCTCACTGCGAAAGCCCCAACTGAAAATTGAATATCTCAAAGATCGTGCGTTTCAGAGGCTAGCAATATGTCTCCAAGACTCTCAGTTTCCAGTCTTTTTATAGTCAAGGTAGCAGCTGCCATATTTTTCTTTGCCGCAGCTGCCGAAGCTCAGATAACTCCATGTCCCGATCCCGTTCCCCAAACTGCCGGGACACACCGCTTCCGCCGCGCGAATGACAGCTTTAACATTCCCGTTAAGATAGGCGACTGCCAAACTGTGTCGCTCGATCTAAACTGGTCCAATGGGCGAAACAATGGCAGCAACTTCGTCGTGACCTTTCTCGACGAACGCGAGCAGCCAATCTACTCGCAATTAATCTATGGATTCATGACCGGCAATCGCGACTATCCTTTCCAGGGAGATCAGCCATGGTTCGGGAACGGTGGAATGATGTTGATGCCCGCAACGGTATCGATTAAGGCTGTCGAACCATACGGTGCTCCTTGTGCAATTTCTTATCGTGTCACGTTTGCTCCGCCGCGAAACCCGCAACGAAAGAAGGTTGAAGCAGCAGATAACTCGTTCATTACACAGCTCCGAGCGACGAGCGGCAAATTAATTGCTGAGGCGCCGGCAAGCTCGGAGGTTTCTTTTACACTTCAGCAGGTCGCACTTCCTGCTCAAAGAGAACTCGAGCTGAGAGGCAGGAGGGAAGTCGTTGATTATGCATTTCGCCTGACGCTAAAAGGACCTGGCGTTTCCAATGCTGCTTTGATCTGGATCGATGATGCTGCGCTACCAGGTTCGTGGAGTTACGAACGAAAAGAAATGAGCACACTCATTTTTGACACGTCGATACTGAAGGATGGTGCAGAAATATCCATGTCGAATCCCGAAGGCGGGCAAGTCGTCGTGCTTCCGGATCGTTTGCGATTACCTTCAACAGTCAAGGCCGCTGCCGTAACCGGTGAGGCAGGTAATTCCATATCTGCGATTCGGCGAGTAACCATGTCGATTGGCTCAAAGCGTCAGCCTCTCGTCCAGATTGAGCTGAAAACCAGTCGGTCAATTCCTCCGAAAGAAAGCCCGCTACAAATGCACGTGGGCAAACGTTTCTTTGTCAATGAATTGTCAGGTGACAATACTGGAAGAAACTTAACTCTAACGTTGACGCCGGAAATGTTTGCTGAACTAAAAGATGGTGCAGAGGTCGTCGCCTTCTTCAATAAACCGGACCGAAGTGGGCTTTCAGGCTCGGACGTGTGGAACTTCGGTCGCCTGGACAAGAGCCTGCTCGATCGTTAGTCAAGCTGTTCCGAACTCCATAATTCCCGAAATTTTCGCTTTTCAACCTAACCCCTTCGGCTTAGAATCGGGCACGTTGTTGCTTTGCCTTCCAGTCAATCGCTTGTGTTTTCGACCTCCAGTGTACGAACACGATGATGCTGAATCGCGGTAGCAAACTCGCAGCTGCACTTATTCTGACAACACTGTTACCATCCACTTCCTTCGCACAAACTGCTACTCAAACACGCAAGATCCCGGCTACGCCTCAACAAGTTCGTACAGAGTTCCTTCACGCTTGGAACGCGTACAAGAACTATGCGTGGGGCCATGACAGTCTGTTGCCGCTTTCAAAGAAACCATACGATTGGTACGGAACTTCGCTTTGGATGACGCCTGTCGACGCGCTCGACACCCTCATTCTCATGGGTTTCGAAAAGGAAGCACAGAAAACAAGAGACGCTATCGTCACAAACCTCTCCTTCGACAAAGATATTTACGTTCAGAACTTCGAGATCACGATCAGGTTACTCGGCGGCTTACTGTCTGCGTATCAGATGACGGGTGATAAGCGTCTGCTGCAGATGGCTGAAGACTTGGGTAGACGTCTGTTGCCTGTCTTCGAATCGAAGACCGGAATCCCCTATCGTTTTGTGAACCTGCGAACCGGAAAAGTCAGAGAGCATGAGACGAACCCGGCCGAAGCGGGAACTTTGCTGATAGAGTTTGGCGCGCTCAGCAAGCTCACAGGCAAACCTGTGTTCTATGAAAAAGCGAAACGCGCTTTAGTTGAAGTTTATAAACGTAGGTCGTCGATAGGATTAGTTGGCAGCACAATCAACGTTGAGACCGGAGAATGGACCAACAAGGACAGTCATGTGGGTGGCGGAATCGACTCTTACTACGAGTATCTCCTGAAATGTTGGCTCTTGTTTGGAGATAAGGAATGCCGCGACATGTGGCAAACCAGCATCGCTGCTGTCAACAAGTACCTCGCTGATCAAATTCAGTCCAATCTTTGGTACGGTCACTCAGACATGGCTACTGGAGAGCGTTCCGCACAGACGTTCGGAGCTTTGGAGGCATTCTTTCCCGCCGTGTTAGCGCTAGCAGGTGATCTTGATCGTGCTCGTCGGTCGCAGGCCGCGTGTTACCAGATGTGGACGTTACACGGAATCGAGCCGGAAGAGTTGAACTACGTGAATATGAAGGTCACTAATCCGGCTTATCCACTCCGGCCAGAGATCATTGAATCGGCCTATTACCTCGACCAGCTCACTCGAGACCCACTCTATCGCGAGATGGGCAAGACGTTCTTCAGAGACTTTGTGACGTACTGTCGTGTCGATACAGGGTACGCAGCGTTGCGCGACGTAACTGATAAGCGAAAGAACGATCGGATGGAGAGTTTCCTATTCGCTGAGACTTTCAAGTACTTCTATCTGTTGTTCTCACCGCGCAACGCCCTTGATTTTAAAAACGTGACCTTTAACACCGAGGCTCATCCGATCAGACGAACATGGAAGAACTGATTGCCGAGGAATGTGATCCGTTCATCCGTGATTCTCTCTTTCGTTCGGGCCAAAGCCCTGCCATAATAGCGACTCGTCTAAATATGTATTGCGCGAATCTGTCGGACCTTTCGACGTCCTTACGATTTACCGGAGGTCTCTATGTCAGAAGAGAACAAAGCACTGCTGCGCCGCTGGTTCGAAGAAGTTTGGAATAATGGGCGAACCGAAGCTATCGATGAGATGTTTGCCGAGGACGGTATTGCGCACGGCCTCGCCAATACGCCGGGCGAACAGATGCGCGGACCGCGTGATTACAAGCCCTTTCACGCGGCGTTCCGCGGAGCTTTCCCAAACATCCGAGTCGAAGTAGAAGATATGGTTGCTGAGGGTGACAAAGTGGCCGCTCGATGCTCGGTTAAAGGTAAACACCTGGGAGATCATCTCGGCTTCAAGGCTACTGCTATTGACGTTGGGTTCGAAGGGATTACGATTGTGCGGATTCGCGACGGCAAAATCGTCGAAGCATGGAACCATTTTGACTTCATGAACATGCATCGACAGCTGGGGACGCTTTAATCGTAAATCGTGAATTGTAAAAATCGTAAATCGTGAATCGTAAATCGTGAATCGTAGTTGCACGATTTACGATTCACGATTCACGATTCACGAATGGGAGCACACAAATGGCAGAACAGACATTTGACGAGAAAGCTGTGGTAGCGTTGCTAAACGAGATTCTCGAGACTGAACTGGCTGGAGTTGTACGCTACACGCATTATTCGCTAATGGTCTTTGGTCACAACAGGATTCCGATTGTCAGTTGGCTGCGGAGCGAAGCCAATATTTGTTTGGAACATGCCACTCAGGCAGGCGAGATGGTGACCTACTTCGGTGCTCATCCGTCATTAAAAATCGGCGCCCTGTTGGAAACGCATAAGCATGGCATAAACGATATCCTTATCGAATCACTGGAAGCAGAGAAGGCGGGCCTGGAGCTTTATCGACGGCTCTTCGATCTAGTTCGCGACCGTTCTGTCATGCTCGAAGAATATGCGCGGCGCCTGATTTCCGAAGAGGAAGAACACCTGGGCGAGGTAAATAAGATGCTGCGCAAGCCTGGCGAAATCAGTCAGTATTCCGAAGCGTGATCCTTCGCGCTTAACTCAACGAGCAAGTCGTCGCTCAAATCAAACGTGGGAGACCTCATGGACGACCGCAGACAAAAACCAAGGCTAAGTGTGAGCTTGGACGCCGAGTGGGACGGAACTACAGGCCGACATCAGGCCCGCGTCACCAATCTCTCTGAAGGTGGCTGCTACATGGATACTGTCGGCGAAGTGCTACGCGGAGAGATTGTTGGTTTTCGCGTCCTGCTTCCTGATGGAGATTGGCTGTATCTCGAAGGTGAGGTCAGGCATTATTCCGCCGGACTCGGGTTTGGTGTCCAATTCACCGAACTGAACGAAGACCAGGAGCAAAAGGTAGCTTTGGTTATTCGACTCGCAAAAGAAACCGGTGACGATGCTCCTTCGATTCCCGCGGATTTGGTAGAAGAATAATTAGATCCACAACAGCAGCCGAGATACACTAGGGTGCGAATGAAACGTTGCCCTACCTGTAATCGAGAGTTTACCGACCCCACGCTGAGTTTCTGCATCGATGATGGAACTACGCTGGTGCGCGCGCGCTCCGAGGCGCGGCTGGAATCTCAACCCACAGCGCTGTTCACGGATCCACCGCCAACCGTCCAAATGCCCACGCCCTCCCCGACTAAGAATGTAGCGGATCCGTTTACGAACCGCCCGCCGCAGCCTCAGCCGTACGGTTGGGCCAACGATTCACCGCAGCGTTGGGTTGCGCCGCCGCCTCCTGTTCGTCCAACAAACCAACAACAAACTTTGGCGATAGTGTCCATGATATTCGGACTACTCGCCATTACCTTCGGATGGATTTGTGGTGGGCCAGCGTTGGGTCTCTTTGCCGTGATTCTTGGAGCCGTTGCCCTGATGCAAATCAAAAGTAACCCACTGCAGTATTCGGGCAAACCATTTGCTTTCATTGGAATGATCACAGGTGGGGTTGTCTTGTTGTTCACGCTTGCGATGTTCGTCTTCTGGCTGGTAATGATGATTATAGGTATGGCAACAAGTTAAGCGCGTTAGGAAGTAGATAAATGTCGTCAATGATGTCTAAAAGATTAGTCACCGTCATTCTGTTGATTGTCGTCACTGTTTGCGCCGTTGCACAAACGAAAGCTCCTATGAACCCTCGTTCCGCATTGCCATCCGGATGTTGGCCAATTGAGAAAAGTCAACCAATCGTCGACAAGACACAAACGATCAGGCTAGCTCCGGATTTGTCACATTTGAGCGCGGGCGAGCGAACTGCCGTGGCGAAGCTACTTGAAGTCGGCAAGATCTTTCAGGGACTTTATGAAATCCAGCGACACGCACAGGCAGCTTCGTCTTACAAAGATTTGATTGAGCTGGACAAGCGAACTGGTTCAAGCACGGCAACCAAAAATCTGTTGACGCTGTTTCGCTTAAACCAAGGTCCAATTGCTACAACGCTCGACAACAAGCGCGAACCATTTCTACCGGTCGACGGGAGTGTGCCAGGAAAGAACGTGTATCCATGGGGAGTGAAGAAGGAAGAGGTCGATAGCTACATTGCTTCGCACCCCGAGATGCGTGACGAAATTCTCGATCAGCGCACGGTCGTGCGGCCGAGAACAAGAAAAATCGCTTTGCAGGATCTCGCCAAGTTGGAGGCTTACCCGGCCCTGGGAACGCTGCATCCGAAGTTAAGACGTAACTTGCTCGATGCTGTTGGCCGTCGTTCTAAAGAAACCAGTCATTCACCCCAGAACAACGCGGCATTCTATTCAGTTCCATATGCGCTGGCTTACGCAGACGAGTTGATGAAGGCGTACGGCTTACTGAATGAAGCCGCAGACGCGCTGCAGAAAGACGACGAGGAGTTTGCGAAGTACTTACGTAATCGCGCGAGGGATATTCTGACGAACGATTACGAATCGGGGGACGCAGCCTGGGTAACCGGTCATTTCAAGAACCTCAACGCAGAGATCGGTTCGTATGAAACGTATGATGACGAGCTGTATGGCGTAAAGACTTTCTTCGCGCTCAGTCTGCTCAGCACGCGGCAGCAGGAGACGGCTGCGCTGCGCCAAGCGATGAAGGGATTGCAGGCCCTCGAAAACTCTCTTCCGTACGAGCATCATAAGAAGGTGCGGGAAGACATTCCGGTCGGCGTGTACGACGTGATTGCTGACTTTGGTCAAGCTCGCGGCGGAAACACTGCGACAATTCTTCCGAATGAAAGTTATCTTGCGCGCCGTTATGGACGAACGATTCTGTTGCGCGCAAACATCATGCGCGATCCAAACATCTTCGAAGGTACGTCGAAGACGTTCGCTGCGGCTGTCGGTGAAGCGCAAGCGAGGGAGTTAACGTCTGATGGGAACTTCTACCGAACGCTCTGGCACGAGGTGGGCCACTATCTCGGTGTAGATCGAACGAAGAATGGTCAGGACTTAGACGAAGCACTCCAGGACAATTCCAACGCGCTCGAGGAGATGAAGGCGGATCTGGTATCGCTCTTTGTTGCTGATGCTTTGCACAAGCAAGGCTATTACACCGATGCGCAACTCAGGTCAGTCTACGCGGGTGGGATACTTCGCGTTTTGCAAAACAACAAACCTCGCCGCGACCAACCCTACAACACGATGCAACTGATGCAGTGGAACTTTTTCCTCGAGAACGGGTTGTTAACATTTGAAGCGGGCAAGTTAAAGATTCACTACGACCGCTATCACGACGTTGTCGGCAAGCTTCTCGCGAAGGTGCTGGAGATTCAATACCAGGGCGACAAAGCAGCGTCGGATCGCTTCATCGATCAATACACGACTTGGAATGAGAACCTGCATGGAGTGATTGCAAAGAATATCCGCGATCAGCAGCGCTACCGCTTCCGACTATTCAAATATGCGGCTCTCGGCGAATAGCTGCCGCACAATGAGCAACAAGTGAGCATTCAGGACGGGACCAGACTCGGCCGTTACGAGATTCGTACGAAAATCGGCGAAGGCGGCATGGGCGAAGTCTATCTGGCGCGTGACACGAAGCTCGACCGCAACGTCGCTATCAAATTCCTTCCGCCTGATTCAATCGACAGCGAACAGGCCCACAAACGGCTGCTTCGAGAAGCACGCGCAGCCGCCACTCTGGATCACCCAAACATTTGTGCAGTTCATGAGGTCGCTGAGGAAGAGAGTCGCAGCTTCATCGTCATGCAGTACGTCGATGGTGAGACATTGGAGGTACGAATGGGTAAGCAGCGACTGGATCTTGCCACCTCAGTCGCAATTGCTGTTCACGTTGCCGATGCGTTAGCTGAAGCTCACGCGCACGGGATCATCCATCGCGATATCAAGCCGGCGAACATTATGATCACTTCGCGCGGACAGCCGAAGGTGATGGACTTTGGTCTTGCGAAAACACTCGAACCGATCGAGACAACGAATCCCGAAGCTGTTACCAAAAGTCTTCTTACCACACCGGGGATGATTGTTGGCACAGTTCCTTACATGTCGCCGGAGCAAGTGAAAGGCGAAAAAGTAGATGCGCGGACGGACATATTTAGCTTCGGCACGATGCTTTACGAAATGATCACAGGAAAAAACCCGTTCGTTGCGAAAACTACGGCAGAAATCATCTCCGCAATCCTCACAGTTGATCCTCCGGCTCTAAAAGAGTTTTCAGGCGCGATTCCGGTACGTCTCGATCAGATCGTACACAAATGCGTGCAGAAGGACCGCGAGCGACGCTACCAAACGATGCGTGACGTGTTTGTTGACCTCGACACTGTGCGGCGGGAATGTGAACTTGGTACGTCCCCACTTCAAAGTGCGAATCCTCGCGTGACAGAAAGACCGACTGTAATGATGTCGACGCCAGGCACAAATACAGAAACAACGCCAGCCTCTGCGCTTTGGTCCAGACGAGGATTAGCGTTAGGCGTAATCCTGCTGCTGGCGGCGGTTATCACCGCGTATGCCGTCTTCAACCGAAGCGCTAGAACCAAGTTGGCCACCAGTAACCCGTTGCTAAATTCACCTGCCTATGACAGCTACATCCGAGGGAAGGTGATGGTGCGGAGCGAAAATCCCCCGGACATCGATATCGCTATTCAACTGCTTGAAAAAGCTGTAGCAGCTGATCCCAACTTCGCTCCTGCCTGGGCTGAACTGGCCGCGGCATACAATCGAAAGACTTTCTTTTATGCTCCTCGAGCAGAAAGGAAGCAGCTCATTGTTACCGCAGAAGTTGCTGCAGAGAAGGCCCTTGCACTTGACCCAAACCTGGCCGAAGGGCATTTCGCTCGAGGTCTCATCTTGTGGACTCACGAAAAGGGCTTCCCGCATGAGCAGGTTATTCAATCTTACAAAAGAGCGATCGCGTTAAATCCAAACCTTGATGAAGCACACCATCAACTGGCAGTCGTTTACATCCATATAGGCTTGCTGGACAAAGCCTGGGCAGAAATCGAGAAGGTAATGGAGATCAAGCCCACCAATACGATGGCCAGATTCAGGTTCGGGGTCGTTCATATGTATCGGATCAACTACGAACAGGCGCTCGCCACCTTCAAAACAATTCCGCGAGAAGCCAACCCGCCCCTCGTTGACCGGAATTTATCCGAAGCACTGTTTTATCTTGGCCGGACCGACGAAGCGGCTTCCGTAGTTGATGAATATTTGAAAACTTACTCAAACGATGAGGGTGGCAGTGTTACCAGTGTCAAGGCACTGCTGTTGGCAAAAGCGGGCAGAACACAAGAGGCTGAAGAAACCATCCGACGCGCCGTCGAAATCGGGAAATACTTCGGCCACTTTCACCACACTGCATTTAACGTAGCGGCTGTCTACTCGATCCTCAACAAACCTGACGATGCAATCAAATGGCTGCAAACGGCGGCCGACGATGGTTTTCCTTGCTACCCGTATTTTGAGAAGCATGCCATCTTGAATAATTTGCGGAACCACGATGGCTTCAAAACGTTCATGGCAAAGTTGAAGCAGCAGTGGGAAAAGTACAATTCAACCTTGTGACTAGGTCTGAGATCGAAGCTAGCTACGATCGAGTCGCGCAGGAGTTCGCCGATGAATTCTTTGGAGAGCTCGCGCGGAAACCTTTCGACTGTCAGCTTCTTGACGAATATGCCGAAATGCTGCGCGGCAAAGGTCGCGTGTGTGAAATCGGTTGTGGTCCTGGTCAGATCGCGCGTTACCTCAAAGATCGCGGTACGAACATGTGCGGCGTCGATCTTTCCCAACAAATGGTGGAGCACGCCAGGCGTCTGAATTCCGACATCACCTTTGAAAAGGGTGACATGCGTCAACTCACTTCCTTTCCAGACGCTTCGTTGGCGGGTGTTGTGCTCTTTTACTCGATCATTCACCTGAAGCGAGAAGATGTACCTTCCGCTCTGAAAGAGTTATACCGAGTGCTGGAACCTGGAGGGAAAGCATTAATCTCCTTTCACGGTGGCGAAGGAGAACTGCATCGCGACGAATGGTACGAAAAACCAGTCTCAATTGATGTCACGCTGTTTGAAGCGCCGGAGATGGCCACTTTTCTCGAATCAGCCCGGTTCACCGTCGAGAGAATGTTCGAGCGTAAACCTTACGACTTCGAGTATCCTACCCCGCGCATGTATGTCCTCGCGCGCACCAATCCTCGTAGAGTTACGTAATAAGAAGTTCACATGGCCGAATTTGAAAGCAAAGCAACGGCTCAAACCACTGGGAGCGCGGGCGGCTCGCCCGCAGGGTCATCTACAACTCATCCAAGTTCAAGTGGGCGAGACGCCCGCGCTCCCAGTGGGCCCTCGTTGGAGATTCGCCTGTTGGGGCCTTTCCGTGTCTCAGTAAACGGTGAGCCCGTCGATGAACAGAGATGGAAACGGCGGAAACCAATCTCTATCCTGAAAATCCTCGCCTTGCAGCCGCACCACCAACTTCATCGCGAGCAGCTCATGGAGTTTCTGTGGCCCGATCTCCATACCGAGGCTGCTGCCAATAATCTGAACAAGTGTATTCATGCGGCGAGGCGAGCACTCGAGCCGGCACTTCGGTCAGGCGCAGGTTCAAGTTTCATTCTGACGCGTGGACACCAGATTCATTTGCGCGCGCCCGGCAGCCTGTGGATCGACGCCGAAGCCTTCGAAGCGGCTGCGACGGAGGCTCTGAAATCCAGTGATTCATCGTTTTACGACCGGGCTCTCGATCTTTATGAGGGTGATCTGTTGATCGAGGACCCATATGAAGAATGGACCAGAACGCCGCGCGAAAGACTTCTCAGTCTCAGACAGGAGCTTCTGGAAAATGTTGCGAAGCTCCACGAGGCAGAAGGGAACTACACCGCGGCGGTCGAACGCGTCAAACTAATCGTTGCAGCAGATCCCGCCAATGAAGACGCGCACCGCAGCTTGATGCGGCTGTATGCGCTTAGCGGAAATCGCCAGCTTGCTATTCACCAGTACCATCAGTGTTGTCAGGATCTACGACGAGAGCTCGATGAGTCGCCTGGCCAGGAGACGGTGAATCTCCATGCCCGAATCGCTGCCGGCACAATCCAACTATCTGCGAAGACAAAATCTGCCGCCGTCTCGGCGCCGGCAATGCCTATCGTGTCCATCGCCGTACTGCCTTTGGTTAATGCGGGGACGGACGCGAATGCCGAATATATTTCTGACGGTATAACCGAAGGAATAATCAATAGCTTGTCGCAGTTGACAGGATTGCGCGTGATGGCCTGGAGTTCAGTCTCTCGCTACAAGGGCAAGCTGATGGACGCGAAAGAGGTCGGCCGAGAACTTGGAGTGCGGAGTGTCTTGACCGGCAGAGTGCTGCAGGCAACTGATTATGTCGTAGTGAAAACTGAGCTCGTGGATGCTGCTGACGGATCGCAGCTTTGGGGTGAGCAATACAAACTAAGAGCAGAGGACGCGTTTGCTGTTGAAGGAGAGATATCGCGGGACATATCAGAAAAGTTGCGCCTGAAGCTGACTGGAGCTGACAGGCGACGCCTGACTCGACGGTACACAACAAACACCGAGGCATATCATGCATATCTGAAGGGCCGCTACTGTTGGAACAAACGAACCGCCGAGTGGTTGTGGAAGGGAGTGGATCATTTCCGGCGAGCGATCGAGCTTGATCCCGGATACGCGCTCGCATACGTAGGACTTTCGGATTCGTACACCTTACTTTGTGTCCGCGAAGAGTTGCCACCCGCAGATGGTTTCGCTCGAGCAAAGGCTGCGGCGATCAAAGCTCTCGAGATCGACGATGAGCTCGGCGAAGCTCATGCATCTCTCGGGCATGCGATGCTGCATAACTGGGAATGGGATGATTCTGCTCAGGAGCTCAAGCGTGCGATAGAAATAAATCCCGGTTATCCGTCTGGACATCACTGGTATTCCGAATACCTCACAGCACAAGGCATTTTCGTCGAGGCGATAGATGCCGCAAGACGTGCGGAAGAGCTGGACCCGCTCTCATTGATCATCACCTCAAACGTAGGTGACATGCTGTATTTCGCGCGCCGCTACGACGAAGCTATCGAACAGTGCCAAAGGCTTCTCGCTCTCGACTCCGAGTTCTGGTTGATCCATCTCGTGACTGGCAAGTCGAAGATAAAACAGGGTCTGTATGACGAGGCGATCGAAGATCTGCGAAAGGCTTCGAGAGGCCTTGATGATGATACAGAGGTTGCCGCGGTGATTGGTTTCGCTCAGGCCGCTGCGGGAAGGCGATCGGAAGCGCTAAAGACGCTCGAGCGGTTAACTGAAAAGGCTGCGACGAGCCACGTTCCGGCGTATCACTTCGCGGTTCTTCATACAGGACTGAACAACAAACAGGAAGCTTTCGCGTCGCTCGACCTGGCCTTTCAGAAGCACGCTGTTGATCTCTTCAATCTTAAGGCCGAGCCTTTGTTTGACAATCTCAGGCAGGATTCACGCTTCTCAGATCTGCTGAGTCGAGTCGGTTTCAAAGATGACGACTTACAAAAACAGGGCTCCGTTACCAGCCGAACTTTGGAAGGGCGCGAAGATGTTAACTCACTTGCCATTCTGCCGTTGGTCAACATAGCTGGCGACACTGATACTGAATATCTTTCCGATGGAATCACTGAAACGATCATCAACAGCCTCTCGCAGCTTCCTCAGCTAAAAGTAATCGCGCGAAGTACTGCCTTCCGTTACAAAGGAACGCATGTTGATCCCAGAGAAATTGGGAATACGCTCGGGGTGAGAACGATTCTCTCCGGAAGGGTGCTGCGACGGGGCGATGCATTGAACATTCAAACTGAGCTTGTAGATGTGCGTGACGGTACGCAGCTGTGGGGCGAGCAATACAATCGCAGGAGCACCGATGTGCTGGAGACACAAGAGGAGATCGCTCGTCAAATCACGGCCCAACTGAGGCTGAAATTGAGTGGTGACGATCACAAGAGACTCGCGAAGCGTCACACCACGAACCGTCAAGCCTACGAACTCTATTTAAAAGGCCGTTACTTCTGGAACAAACGCAGTCTCGAGTGGATGAGCAAGAGTATCGACTACTTTCAGGAGGCGATCGCGGTAGATCCCGATTATGCCCTTGCGTACGTGGGAATAGCCGATTCGTATACGAACCTTGGAGATGTCGGCGTCTCTGCACTGCCACCGAAGACGGCGTTCTCAAAAGCGAAGATTGCTGCTGTCAGAGCTTTAGAAACTGATCCGACACTCGCCGAAGCGCACACGTCGCTCGCTCATCTGTATTTGCATGAGTACGAGTGGCCCGAAGCCGAAAGAGAATTCAAACGCGCCATTCAACTTAACCCGAATTACGCGACGACACATCATTGGTATGCTTACAGCCTCGCAATGCAGGGACGGCAGGATGAATGGCCCTCGGAGATTCAAAAGGCTCTTGAGCTGGATCCTCTATCACTTCCCATCAACACTGCCTTAGGTGATTTGCTGTATTTCTTCGGCCGTAATGAGGAAGCTATCGAGCAGCTTCGCAGGACGCTCGAGCTAGATCCTCATTTTTATCATGCGCGCGTTAGCCTCGGACGCGTGTACGAGCGTGTGGCTATGTATCCGGAAGCTTTGACCGAACTTCAGAAGGCCAGTGAGTTGTCGGGTGAAACCCCGGAAGCCCTGGTCGCAATAGCCCATGTGCACGCCGTTTCTGGAGAAGCGCAAACGACGCTCAGGATGCTGAACGATCTGATGCGGCTATCGCAGGTGAAATATGTTTCGCCCTATGCCATTGGTACTTTGTATGCGGCTCTCGGCGACAAAGTTGGAGCGTTTGAATGGCTCGAAAAAGGAGCAGCGGAACACGCCAGCTGGATGATCTATCTGAATGTCGACCCGTGGCTCGACTCACTTCGCGATGACTCGCGGTTTCAAAACCTCTTGCAAGCTGTCGGCTTGGATCGAACTTCCGTCTCATACGGGGCTAGTACGTTCGGTTCCGAATTTCGAGTCACGATAGGTTCGCCTTTGTCAAAAGCGGCAGAATTTCAGCACGTCCAATCGCTGGCTGTGATGCCCCTGGTTAACGTCAACGCCGATCCCGATCTCGAATACCTCGCTGACGGAATTGCCGAAAACATAATCAACACTCTCTCAGATGTATCAGAACTGCGCGTCATTCCCCGCAGCACAGTCTTTCGCCGTCGTGGGGAACAAGATCCTGCTGCAGTTGGGCGCGCCTTGGGTGCAAACCTGGTCCTGAGTGGACAGCTGGTGAAAGCATCGGATCGCTTGATCGTTTCAACTGAGCTGATTGACGTAGCTCGGGAGTCGCAGATTTGGGGTGGACGCTACAATCGCAGGTCGGAAGATCTGTTTGAACTGGAAGAAGAAGTTGCTAAAGAGATATCTCAACAGCTCAAGCTCAAACTCGCGAGTACGGGGCAGAAACTGGTTAAGCATTCAACGAAGAGCGTCGATGCTTATCATGCTTACTTGAAAGGTCGTCACTTTTGGAACAAGCGCACGGTTGAAGGGCTGGAGAAAAGCATCGAATGGTTTGAACGAGCAATCGAAATCGATTCTCAGTACGCGCTGGCGTATTCGGGTATTGCGGATTCGTACATTGTGCTCGGATCTTTTGGCATTGCCGCATTACCTCCGACGGTTGCTTTCAGCGCTGCTCAGGAGGCAGCTGAAAAGGCGCTAGAGCTTGACGAAGGATTGGCTGAGGCTCACAGCGCACTCGGCTTCGCGTTGGCTAATTACAAATGGGACTGGGAAGCTTCGCGATCGGAATTTTTGCGAGCGATTGAACTCAAACCATCCTATGCGACAGCGCACCACTGGTACGCCTTTGTTTACTTAGCGCCAATCGGCCGCCTCGACGAGGCCATTGAGGTCGAGCGTCATGCGCTCGAGCTGGAACCACTTTCACTCATCATCAACACCAATCTGGGCACGCTGCTTTACCTGGCACGTAAGTACGATCTAGCGATCGAACAGTACCAGCGAGCATTGGAGATCGATCCCCAGTTCATTATTGCCCACTGGATGCTCGCGCTCTCCTATGAGCAGAAAAGCCTGTTTGCACAAGCGATTGCAGAACTTGAGACAGCTGTTTCCTTGTCAGGTGGCAGTGGGCTGACGAAGTGCCTGCTCGGTCACGCAAATGCTCTCACAGGGGACGAAAACAAGGCTCGAGCGATGTTGACCGAACTGATAGAGCTCAGGGAACAAGTTTACGTCTCATCGTACCGAATCGCTTCGATCAACGCAGCGCTCGGCGACAAGCAGGAGGCTTTCATCTGGTTTGACCGTGCCGTTGAAGAACGGGACTGCTGGTTGCTGTGGTTGAAAGTTGATCCTGTGCTCGATGACCTGCGTCCCGATAGTCGCCTCCAAAAAATAATCAATCGCGTCGGTTTGTAGCGTCTAAACCCCACCCGCCACACCTAACTCAGTCCGGGAAGTTTCTGGGAAGAATCAGCGAAGTTTTCTGGAACCTCAGTTCTATAAGCTTGCTATGTATTCGCAGCAACCGAGCTAGCGACCAAAGGAACAATCACCATGACAAAATACCTTTTCATTGAATCAAGAGATCCGTTTGAGTCACGCGACACGCCGTTTGTTGCTGAAACTGCAACCACACTGAAGCAGCGTGGGCACGATGTAACCCTGTTCCTGCTTCAGAACGGCGTGTTCGCCGCTAGAAACAGCGTTCATAGTCTGGCGAAGGTCGCAGATGCAGGAGTCACTGTGTTGGCCGACAACTTTTCGCTGAAGGAAAGAGGCATCGAAACGCTGGAGCTTGCCAGAGGGATTCAGGAAGCTCCAATTGAAAGGCTCGTGGAAGCCCTTGTCCAGGAAAACACCAAAGCAATCTGGCACTAGGTTCCCGAGAGAGAAGGACTCAATCATGACTGAAAAGAAACTCACGCTCGCGTTGATGGATCCTCCGTACGAGTCAGCCAACTCAACGACTACGATGAGAATAATCGTAGCGGCGTTGAATATGGGTATTCATGTGAATGTCTTTGCGTACGAAGGCGCTGTTTGTTTGGCGTTGAAGGATCAATCGCCCCACGCGAACCCAGTAAAAGGCACGACGATTGAGGAAGAGGAGCACCCGACGACACGAGCGTTCGTCAGCTCCTTGCTGGCAATCGGCAAAGAAAAGCCACTCCTAACCTGGGTGAATTGCGGTCTCTGCGTTGACGAAAGAGGAGCCAGTAACGCAGTCGATGGAGTGAGGCGTGGCAGTCCCGCTGACTTCTTCCGAATGGCCCAGGAATCGACGAACACATTGGTGATCCCCACCAAGTAAAAAAAGAGAGATGCTATGAGAATCCTGAACATAGTCGAAACAGCCTACCGGGCGACGCTCGAAGAACAGGACGACACGATTATCTGGTTGAGTGGTGCATTGAAAAATGCGGGCGCCAATCTCGACGTGCTCCTTCGCGGCAGCGCAGTTAATTACCTGGTGCCGCAGGAGTGCCCGCCGGTAAAAATCGGAACAGCCGGTGTGAATCATCCACCACGGCTGAACGACGACCTCGACAGGTTGCGCGAAAAGGGCGTCACGGTTTTTGCAGTGCGAGATGATATTGAGGATCGCGGGATTGACGTGTCGAGGTGTATCGGCGGCGCTCAGCTTATTGCACGCAACGACATAGCGGTCTTATTCGACGACTACGAACAAGTCTGGCATTGGTGATCGGCGCTAATCCGCTTCGAGAATCTACTTCCCGAACGCATTGCTGCCCAGGAAGTTTTCGCGTGTGTAGACGACTGTGTCGTGAAGTGTCTCGCCTGGATCACGCGGGCGAAAGCTGAGTTCACGAGTGGCCTTGCCGCAGTTGAGGTACCAGAAGTACTGCGCCATCTCGATCGCTCCTGGTTCGATCGGCGAAGCCATATCCCATTGCTTGAATAGTGACTCGATAAGCTGGGCGCCTGTTACTGCGAAACGCGATGGCAGCGCGAGGATCGGCGCCGAAACTTTCGTCAGACGTTCTAGCCGGCCGAAGAATTTGACGAATGTCCAGTTCGCAGCACCAAGCAGGTAGCGCTCGCCGTGGCGACCTTTTTTCAACGCTGTGCGAAAGGCTTTCGCCGTATCCCGCACATCAACAAAACTCAACCCGCCTTTGGGCACGGCACTGATCTTACGTGCCATGAAATCCAGAATCATCTTCGTTGAGCTTAGCCGCTCGTCTCCTGGTCCGAGCAACAGGCTGGGATTCATGATCACGAGTCGAAGGCCCTTTCCACTGAAACGCTCCAGCGCGGCCATCTCCTGATAAGCCTTGCTTGCGTAATACGGCCAGCGAGAAATGATGTCCAATGGTGGTGGGTAAGTTTCGTCGGGGATCATCTCACCGTCTTCGGTTACCGCGATCGTGCCGCTGGATGACGCCAGCACAATCGTCTTTGTGCCGGCTTTCTTTGCAGCATCGCACAGAAGCCGTGTGCCCTCGACGTGCACGGCGTACATCTCTCGAGCCAGCTCGCGTTCGCGAGAAACTTTTCCAGCGAGGTGATAGATCTCTTTGATGTTCTCAACTGCTCGCTTCACGTCTTCAGCATTCGTGATCGAGCCTTCGAACGTTTCGACTCCCAGATCGACGAGCCAATCCGGAATCGAAGTGGCCATAACGCGAATGTCTTTTGTACCTTCTTCGACCAGCTGGCGAACGAGGTGTGATCCGAGAAAGCCGGTACCACCTGTAATCAAGGTTGTTGGTCGAGCTCGTTTCTCGATCGCTGCGCGCCGCCTTGACGCAGCCTTGCCCGGAGTGATTCGCGCAATGCGCTTATTTGATGTGGTCATGTGACTTTCGATTTTCGATTGATGATTTTCGATTTTTGATTCGATCGATGAATACCATCAAATCAAAAATCAAAACTCGACAATCGAAAATGATAATTGTGCTCGAAGTGCTCGCTAGGATTGTGCTGCGCCGACCAGCTCTCCGACTTCCTCTTGCAGTGACTGGGTCCGTCGCTCAGCCTTCCAACGACGACGTATCTCAGCAACGTCGAATTTTTCACGGGTACCGTCGCGAAGGTTTACCACTTCGTGCCTGATTTTTTCGGCGATCAACCGGTAAGCCTGAGCTCGAGGCATATTCTTTGTTAACTCTTCCAAGTCCTCGATCGAAATCAACCGCCCGATACGCGCTCCAACGTCACGACTCTTAATCAAGGTTGAGCCTTTCGGCATGGCAGCGTAAGTGCCGTGAAGATAAACCGGCAGAATGCCGACGCGCGCGTGCAAGGCAAGATAACCAACTACAGGTTTGAAGTCGGCCATGATTCCCGTCATCGAACGTGTTCCCTCGGGGAAGATCAAGGCGTTGTAACCGCGAGCGAGAAACGAGAGAGCGTGACGTAGGGACTGACGCAGTGAACCCGTGCGCTCCATCGGCACGAGATTGGTGAAGTTCTCCATCACCGCACGTTTGTATTTCGTGTCGAAGAAATAGTCTGCGGCTGCAAGCGCTACCATATCGTTGCCCGCCTCGGCCAGCGCCATTTTCGTCAAGCCCATGTCGAGGTGAGAGCAGTGATTCGCAGCGACGATAAAATTAGTATGAGGCGGAATGTTCGAACGGCCTTCGTAATGCGTGTTGAGAAACTTCTCGTAGAATAGCGACTGTAACGAATCAGCAACTCGATTTCCGGCAGCCTTGAGCAGCGATGGAATTTGTATCTCATCATCGCTCGTGCGACGCTCCCCGGCACGCGATTCACGGTTGACTGACGCAGTTCCACGCCGATTAACGACGCTCACCAGCTCACGCACATCCTGAATCTCATTGAATCGTTCCGGAGCTGAGATCGAGCCGCCCGCACTTTCGATCGCGGTTGCCAGCTCGACAAACATCAGACTGTCAAAGCCAAGATCGCTCAGGCGAGAGTTGATTGAAACTTCCTCACGAGGCCTGTTGGAGACATTTGCGACCAGACCGATAACCCATGCTGAATCGGCATCGATCGTCTCGCGTTCGCTGCTAGTACGCGATGATTTCTGGTTTTGCTCCAGCGCGAGCATCGTCGCAACCACCTCGCGGCGTTTCACTTTGCGAGTGGCTGTACGAGGCAATTCGTCACTGGTGAAGTTCAGCACCTTAATTCGTTTGAAGTAGGGAAGAGAAGCCGAGACCTCGCGAATATGCTCCTCAATGTGTCGTTGGAGCTCAGCTCGAGAGAGTGTGATGTCGTACTCATCATCCGCCACGACGAGACATGCGATTTTCTCTCCTATTCCGTCGGGCAGTCCAACAATGCTCAATTCTTTTATGTACGGTGAGTTTGAATAGATCTCTTCCAGCTCATCCGGGTAAACGTTTTTGCCGTTCGTATCAACGATGATTTCCTTCGAGCGCCCCACCAGATAAAGATTGCCGTCGTCATCAATACGTCCGAGGTCACCCGTGTAGAGCCATCGTTCAACGAGGGCCGTTCGAGTAGCTTCTTCATCTTCGAAGTAGCCAAGCATCACGTTTGGACCACGCGCGATGACTTCACCAACCCCAGTGTTGTCAGCACCTAAAATCTTGACTTCTACGCCAGGCAGTGGACGGCCAACACTTCCGGTGAGCATGCGATTTTCCGGTCGCGTCACAGTCAGCACCGGCGCAGCTTCAGTCAAACCGTAACCTTCAAGGATCGTGAAGCCGAGTCCCTGAAAATCTCTTTGGACCTTTTCACTAAGTGCTGAGCCTCCACTTATCAGATAGCGGATGCGTCCGCCGAGTCCTTCGTGAATCGGATAGAAAAGGATCTGACCAAAATTCAGCGGCGTCTTGTCGCGTAACCAGGCGTTAATACGAATCAAACCATCAGCGGTATTTCCAACCCAGTCACTGCGTTCATAGAGTCGATTCTTGATACGTCGATGCAGAAGCTCCCACAACGCAGGTACGCCAACCATGCCGGTGACATGACCGTTCTTGATCGCTTTTGCGAGAGCGTCGCTGGTCAACTCCGGCAGGTATGTAATCTGCGCGCCTCTGCTCAAAGGAGTGAGGAACCCGGTTGAGAACTCGAATGTGTGGTGAAGTGGAAGAACCGACAGGACGCCATCGCTTGTCGACATGTCAAAGACGGAAGAGAGCATCGACACCATACTGGTGAAGTTACGATGCGACAGCATCACGCCTTTGGGCCTGCCGGTTGTTCCGGACGTGAAGATAAGCGAAGCCACAGATTGAGCGTGAACTCGCTGTGGAAGCAAAGCAAGCCGCTCTTCCTCAACTGCTTCCTCAGGCAGCGCAAAGATCTCAGCAAAGGTCCATACTTTTGGACTCAGTCCGGCATCAGACAGACGTTGCCTCAGATCAGCGTGCTTCTCATCTAACTTCTGGCTCAGAATGATTGCCGCCACGCCTCCCGCTGCGGCGAAGTTGAGTATCTCTTGTGTAGAGCTTTCTGGGTCGACCGGAATGCAAGTGCCGCCTGCTTTGAGCACACCGAAGTAGGTCATGCCCCATTCCGGAGCATTGTCGCTAACCAGCATGATGCGATCGGCAGGCTTAATACCTTCGCTCACGAGGAAGCCGGCTGCACGATTAGCGAGTTCACGAACGTCAGCGTACGTGTATTGCTCTTTCCGTCCATCGCGCTCGATTCGCATCGCTACACGTGTGGCGTGGCGTCGAGTCGAAGTCTCGAATAGCTCGAGAAGATCCCGGTACGTATAAATGCGCTTCGGCTTTGCGCGCATGTCTTCTTCAAGAGTTGGAAAGACCCACTTCTTCAGACCCGGCATGTGAATGTTGATCCAGTAGTCGTACCAGTCGAATTTTTCGGGGAACCAGGACAGGAGAGATCGTTCGTCTTCTCGGATATCGGAGAAGAGAAGTCGCACATTGTCCGAACGAAAGACGTAGGCGTTCTCGACGGTAAACGGCCGGAACATGTCAAACGCTTCAGTTGTTTCGCGCGTGACCTCTTCAAGACGATCAACGCTGCTCTTTAAGCGGTCAATGACTTCCACAGCACGACCACCACCCCAGCGAGGTTGCGCTCTCTGGAGAAAAGATGAAGCTTTTTTCGCGGCTGAATTGAGCATTGGAATCGACGTCTTTTCGAACGTGGACGTTGGCACCGGCCGCGGCTCGATGCGCGAGGCGATCTCGTTAACAAACTTGATTCCGGTTTCCTTTTCCTGGAAGTGTTTGCGCTTGAAAAGACCCACCATGCCTATGATTCGCTGCATGTTGTTGGGATTCGCATCGCCGGTAGCGGCCTGGTAGACCAGTTTCGGCTGTCGAACGCAGGCTTCTGCTGCGACCGCGAGCATCACCGACGCAACTTGATCGACTGGCGTTACATCAAGGATCAATTTTTCATTGGCCGGAATCTGAGTTTGACCCTTCAGCACGAGGAAGATGATAGGAGCCGTAGTAGTGAATCCTTCGTTCCATCCGGGGAACGGATAGGATAGAGCAGACTCGACGATGCTGGGCCGCACAATGCTTCGGACCATGTCAGTCTCGGCAGCTACAAGTTGTTCGCCAAGTGACTTGGTGTAGGTATAAATATTCGGCCAGCCCCACCACTCTGACCGCTCAACACCGAGCTCAGTTAAACGTGTTCGAGTCCAGACCTTTCGCTCACGGGCTACTGCTAAACCTAATGCGTCCGGATCCGTGCTATCACGTCCTTCTTCATTGAGTCGCTTGCGGGCCAGATCTCGGAAACGAGCCAACATCATTGCGTCGCGTGCTTCCTCGCGAACCCGCTCGGCGAGCTTTTCGCAATCCTTGATTTCCTGCTGAGCTGAGAATTCCACGCCTTGAAGTTCTTCGTGCCGCGGAAAGTAGCCGGGCACTGGATCGTTCTCCCAAACGACTCCGGCTCGATTGCCGGCGACGAAGCATGTTGAGACGTGGACCAATGTCGGACGTTTCATCCGTTTGGCGAATGCAATGACGTTTTGTGTGCCAACGACATTCGTTCGCAGCGCGCTCTCGAGTGTCGGGTTGAACGTCACGTTTCCCGCACTATTGATGATTACGTCGATGTCGTCGGCAATGCGTTGCGCTTCTTCATCGGTGTAACCCAGATTGGTGTCGCCGATGTCTCCGCGCAGAACTACAACTTTGTCACGGATAAAACCTTCAAGAGCATTGCCGTAGCGTTCGCGCAACGGATCGAACGGCGGTGCAGTAAGAACGTTGTTCCAAAAGCGGGACTCGGACTCTTCCTGCGAGCGTGCGCGGACTGTCAGGTAAATGCGACCGATATTTGGAAAGCGATGCAGCAGCATGCTGAGCGTGACTTTTCCCAGAAAGCCCGTGCTGCCGATCAAGAAGATGTTTCGATCCTTGAATATTTCAGTCGGAGATAATTGCATAACGTTGGTCTTCGGCCTTTGGTCTTCGGCCTTTGGTCTTTGGGTTTCGTCTTTGGTCCTGGCTCTCTACTAGTAAAACGTCAAAGGCCAAAGACCGAAAACCCAAGGCCAAAGACAAAATCCAAAATCCAAAATCCAAAATCCAAAATCCATAATCCATCTACTCCATATCAGCAATCCCGATCATTGGCTGATGCAGCATGGTGATTTCCGCGGAGTTGCCCAAGTAGCTGCGAGCCATTGCGATCGCCTCAGTCAGATTGTCCGCTCGTTCCCAGCCCAGCATTGCCGGCACGTGCGCATTCTCAGCACCCGCCGCGATTACTCTCCCTACATGCTGGCGACCATTTTCACCCCAGTACCACATAAAAAACGGATGCGCTCCATGATAGGCATTTCCGCGCCGGTACATCTCCACATAGCTTGGATTATTAGCGAACTCTCTTTCGTACTTGTCTCGTAACACGAAAGCATCACGAGTCTCTGGCAACAATCGGTTGAAAAACTCGATGTAGCTCGGATGGAATTTATGATCAAAGTCGTCGTAGCAAGGATGGTGCAATATCAGCACGCCTCCTTTTCTCAAGAGCGGCTTGTTCCGATAAAAGTTGAAATGATAGCCGAGCCCCATGACCTGGACGAGGAGGGGGTTCAGGATCGAATAAACGTTGTAAGGAGAAATGTCCGGAATTCCCGTAATGAGAATGTCGCACTGGCCGCGCACCGGAATGATGTACTGTTCGAACCCCTTCTCGAGGGTCTTTTCATGAACGGGATCTGTCTTTCCTGCATGACAGGCAATCATCTCGTACTGCGAAGGTCGCGAATGCAACAACTTTCGACGCGCGGCGCGTGGCAGCTTGTTCATCGTGTAGCGCATTGCCTCGAACTTCATGCGATCGAAAGAGGTGAAGTCGTCCTCGTTCTTGAGCAGGAAATCCATGTCGCCCTTGTACATGCGATTGTTGATGGCGGTCTCGATGTGAAAGACATTCAAATGCTGGTCGACGAGCTTCCCGAGTCTTGTGCATTTTCGATTGAGTTCAGACGCGGCAGGATCCATGTAGCTGTCTGAATCGCGAATTGTTTGCGGTTCGTGGTGGGCTCGTAACGATTCATAGTCGCAAAGACCGACAGCAACTGATTTATGGCCGCCGTCCATTGGAACGAGATTGATGTTGACGTAGATCAGCAGGTCACTTTCGACTGCGCGCCGGTTCAATGACAGCGGCTCTTTGTGTTTGGTCTCGCCGATCTTGACCATGCCATCGGTCCACTCAGCGTCATGGTTGTAGTAACGGTCGGGGTAGTACTCGTTGAAGATCCGCTGGCCGACCATTCTTTTCATTTCCCATTCCGTCATTTTCCGGTGCAGGGAATTGGCGATGATGATGTGTACATCGTCGACGCCGTGGCCGACGAGCATGTCTAAAACAATCTCGAGCACCGTTTGACGAATGTCGGGCGTAGCCATCGGCGGCAACGGCAGACTGATATCGTCGACGGCGACAGTCACACGCATGCCCGGTTCGAGCTGAGCGAACAACGGATCACAGCCATGCGGATGATTCAGTGCATAGCGGATTGCGGCCTCGCGATTCGGCAGACCTTTGATTGGCGGATTTGGATAGAGTACGCGCGTGCCGATTGGCAGATCCTCAAGAATGAAGTCTTCCCCTGATGGAATAATGCGTGGCGCGCTATCGCTGTCGATGTAGACAACGGATTCATGCGTCTTGCGTCGTAATTGAAGAGCCATGTGGTGATTTTCAATTTCTGATTTTCGATTTTCGAGTAACGTCGATTTACGATTTACGATTCACGATTTACCTCAAGTCGAGAATTGGCCAGTCATGATGCATTGCGGTTTGCCGAAGGCGCATGTCCGGGTTGACCGCAGCGGGGTGGCCCACCACCGATAACATCGGGAGATCGCTCATGCTGTCTGTGTAAGCGTAGGAGTCTGTGAGGCTGAGCCCTTCGCGCTCGGCGAACGTTCTAATCCATGAAGCCTTTGTGGCAGCGGCCATCACCGGCGGCAAGAGTCTTCCAGTGGCTACGCCGTTAACAAACTCCAAACGATTTGATACGTACTCAGTAATCCCCAAATGCTCCATGAGAGGCTTAACTGAAACGTCCAGAGCACCCGTCACGACCACCTGCCGCAACCCGAGACTCCGTGATTTCTCGACCAACTCATAGGCTCCGGGGAAAACCGCAGGCTTGATTACCGACTCAAATAGTTCGTGGGAGAAGAATCTGAGCCGGTCTTCCGACTCGCCCTTGTACCGTTTGAAGTAAAGGTCATTGAATACCTTTCGGCTATACTGGTCCGTGATAGCAAATACCGGAAGACTTAAGAACGTCGCGGCGCTTTTTTGCAGGCTGCGGAGGAGTCCCGGCTGGTGACGCGCATAAAATCCGAGAGTATGAACCAGATTAGTGCTGACCAGGGTTCCTTCGAGGTCATAGAAAGCTGCCCCTGCCAAATGTGCCTCCTTCACTCATGGTCTGATCGCCAAACCAGACGGTTTTCTTTGAACAGGCGTGCCACTATAACCCAGAAAGGCGGACTTTTGTCACATTGAAAATCGAGTGTATGTACGGACTGTACAATTCTGGCCAAAAATCACCAGTAGGCTCAAAAAAGCTGAGGAAACTCGACGATCTTATCCGTGCCGTAATTGTAATTTTTTTGTCGATAATGGTTGCTGGGTGCCATCGAAACGCGGAGGTCGCTCCCGCAGCGGTAGATACCGGGGACGAAAAGGCTGCCACCAACAGCATCGCCGAGGCAGACCGTCTGTACGTCCAAAGAGAGGACCTTGCTAAGGCTCGGCTGGCGGTGACTCTCCTTCGACAAGCCCGCACGGCCGATTACGGTAATTTTGACGCGGCTTGGAAGCTGGCACGGGCCAACTATTACCTGGGCTCACATACGGACGGCAACGAGGCCGACGATGCGTTTCGAGAGGGGATAGAAGCGGCGAAGGCGGCTGTGAAGCTGCACGCGGAGCGTCCCGAAGGTCACTTCTGGTTGGGTGCAAACTACGGTGGCAGCGCAGAACGAAGCACGCTCGCCGGCCTCTCGAGCGTTGAGGACATCCGCAGCGAAATGGACACGGTGATTAAGATCGATGAGAAGTTTCAGAACGGCAGTGCCTACTTAGGTTTGGGTCAGCTGTACCTGAGAGCGCCAAGAGTGCTGGGCGGAGATACGGCTAAGGCAATTCAGTACCTTCAAAAGGGCGAACAGATTGCGCCTGAGAACGCGCTCATCAAATTGTATCTGGCGGAGGCGTATCACATGGCAGGGCGTGATGCTGAATCGCGCAAACAGATCGACGTGTTGCTGGCGATGACGCCGAGTCCAGACTACATACCGGAACACAAGGATGCAGTTGAACAAGCGAAGGAACTCCAAAAGAAGCTGAAGTAAGGAAGAAGAATTAGTCGCAGATGAACGCGGATAGAAACGGATCTGAGATTAAGGAAGCGACGTTGATGAAACAAATTGCTGCGCCGGCACTGAAACTCGTCGGCGCACTTCGGATCCTTCAACAAAGCTCTGAATCTCAGATCCGTTTCTATCCGCGTTCATCTGCGGCTAGTTCTTTCCTCCTACCGATTTGCTGCTTTTCGGATCTCCTCGAGCGTTCGCTTGTGTTGCTCGAGTTTTTGGCCGGCTTCAGCGAGCTTACCTTGAGCAGTCAGGCGCTGATACTCTTCAAACTCCTGAATTGCCCGATTTACCAAAACGGACAGCGACTCCGCACCTGTTGGTGACGGACTCGCCTTCGGTTCTGCCGTTGTTGGTTTGCCTGATTCCGCAGGTGGCTTCTGCTCGGTACCGGGCTTGGCAGCTTCTCCAAACAGGTTCACCATCGCCTCTTCAAAACTTTGCCCGAACGCGAGCTTCTCCTGAGTTGCTAAGACAACCAGACGCAACTCCGGCATCGGGCTACTCTCTGCCTGGAGATAAATGGGTTCTACATAGAGCAGCGACCGTCCCACGGGTATTACCAGCAGGTGTCCGCGCACTACTCGTGAGCCTTGAGTATTCCATAACGTGAACTGCGCAGAGAGTTGTGCGTTCTGATCGATCCGCGCTTCGATCTGTAATGGCCCATCAATCAGACGCGATTCCGGAAAATCATAGACGCGCAGTTTTCCATAGTTCTCTTTGTCGCAACGGCCGGCCATCCATCCGATCATGTTGTTTCGGTTTGCCGGTGTGAATGGGACGAAGATTACGAACTCACTTCCGGATGACTCACCAGGCAGCTGCATTAGCACGTAATAAGGATCTATACCCTCATTTGTCTTTTTGCCCTGGTCGTTCCGGACGCGTTGAGCAATGCTCCAGACGTCTTCTCGCTGGAAAAAGGCTTTTGTGTTTTGTGTGTGGTAGAGGCTGTAGACTTCGCCCTGTGCTTTGAGGAGGGTTTCGGGATAACGAATGTGAGCACGAAGATCATCAGGCATCTGGCTGGCATCGCGGAACAACGACGGGAGCATCGACTTGTAAGCTGCGATTAATGGATCCTGATTATCAAAAACATAGAACTGTAGAGTGCCGTCGTAAGCGTCGATGGCTACCTTCACACTATTCCGGATGTAATTGACGTTGCTGTTTCCGACCCTATGATGCCGCGAATAAGGATAATTTGCCGACTGTGTGAAGGCGTCGATCATCCAGACCAATCGACCGTCCGAGGTCACTACGATGTACGGATCATCGTCATACGTCAAAAATGGAGCGACGCCATTGACCATAGTGCGAATGTTGCGGTTCATCAGCACTCGGCTCTCGCTTGTGACGTCGTTTGAAAACGGAAGCTTCGATAGGTCTCCCAGTCCCCATGCCAACAACATGCGCCGCAGCGCGCCACCGATTCTGATTCCGCTTGATCCCTGATAAGTCGTGTAGGCGTTGCTGGATTCGCCTTGCGGATAGTCGAACTCTTGCTGACGCGTTCTGACGTAAACGTCGTGGGTGGTCTCCTGGCCGAAGTAGATCTGGGGACGTTTAATTTGAAGCTCCGGAGTGGTTGACTTGACAGGCATGTCCGATACCACGAAGCGTGGCAGTCCCTCAGGCGTAAAACCGTTGGCTGTGTTGCAGGTGAGTCCGTACCCGTGCGTGTAGATGAGCTTCTCGTTGATCCAGTTGCGAGATTGCTCGGGAAGCTTCTCGATGAAGATTTCTCGAGGTGCAATCATCATCTGACGCACTTGTCCGCTTAACGTATAGCGGTCGACGTCCACGTCGGAGAAATCGTAATACGTGCGGATCGCTTGTATCTGTTTGAGTGTGTCGTGGAGGGCCTGCCAGTCCCATAACCGAATATTGTCGAGTGTGGTGCGATTCGCCTGGAGATTGAGAGCTTCGACAGACCCTTCAGCTTCGAACTTCTCTGCTTCGACCTGATCGAGGCCAAATGCGCGACGAGTCCAGGCGATATTCTGCTCGATGTACGGTGTCTCGCGGGCGAGCTCGTTCGGCTTAACGATAAAACTCGTAATGTACGCCGGCACGAGAATTACGCCGACGATGTAGATGAGCAGCGGAAATCCCAAAGCAACCATCAACAATCGCAGCTGCCTTTGTGTGAAAGCGTTAATGAACAGGAGGCCTGCTGCGATGACCAAAGCAACAGCGACAAAGAGAAACGCGGGGATTAAGTAGTTAGCTTCGGTGTAGTTGACGCCAGAGAACGTCGGACGTTCCTCCCAAAGATACGGAAAGCGTGCCAGGTAAGCGCGCGGCGCCAGCGTTAGAAGAAACAACGCCAGCGCAATGGAAATCGCGGCGAGCGGTCTTCTCGTTGACGGACGAGCGGACTTCAGCACCTTTTGCGGCAACGCGAGCAACGAGAACAGCAAGGTCGCACACAAGATAATGAATGCAAGGGAAGTCACCCAACCAGAAAGAGTGTCGAAGACTGGTAGAGAAAAGAGATAGAAGCCAAGTGGTCTTCCAAAAACGGGATCCGGCAACCCGGTCGATGGCTGGTTGAAGTAGAGGCCAAACTCTCTCCACTCGCTCTTCATTGCAAATCCGTTGATGATTCCGAACAGAATCGCAACCAACCATCCTGCTGGGCGCAGAACGCGTCCGGGCGAAAACTGCACAGGCTGATTATTAATGACAATGGTGCGCTGCTCGAACGCATAGCCCGAGAACGTTCGTTCAAGAAGCCAGAGCGCAACGCGTAAGACGATGATGGTGGCTACTGTGAAGATTAGAAACAGAGCGATTTTGAATTTGAAGATGTACCAGTAAACTGCAGAGTAGCCGAGTGAACCGAACCAGAGCGCAGAAATGTAAATCGAGAGACTTTGAGATAGCAGGATGAGGAGAACTACAACGCTTGCGAGCACCCATCGGCGCCAGCGGCGGCGAGGCCGTGGGCCTACATCGATCACGTCATCATCTGAGGCCGAATCTGCTCTCTTCACGGCGGTAGCATACGCTGTCCGTCTCATGCAAACAACATGGACTGGGAGCAGGGCAAGACGCCCGTGCTTCCAGTGAGTATAATGGGCGCGTTTGCGTTCGGCCTGAGTTGTTAGCACAACATCGAAAACTTTAGTCGACTCTGAACGCTTCACTACCGTCAAAGACAAGGGAATTTCGCCCCGAGGCAGAGAATACTGATGCTTAATCCCGGTACCATCTTACAAGGCCGCTACAGGGTGGTGCGAAAACTGGGCCAGGGCGGTATGGGAGCTGTTTACGAAGCGGTAGATGAACGACTTGATACTACTGTAGCGCTTAAAGAAACGTTCTTTGCCGACGAACGTTTGCGAAAGCAATTCGAACGTGAAGCGCGATTGCTCGCAAGACTTCACCATCCAGCGCTCCCGCGCGTAAGCGACCATTTTTCTGAAGGCGACGGTCAGTTTCTCGTAATGCAATACATCGGAGGCGAAGACCTCGCTGAGATGCTTGCGCGACGGCAAGGTCCGTTTCCTCCCGACCAGGTTTTAACGTGGGCTGATCAGTTGCTGGATGCCCTCGATTATCTCCACACGCAAGAGCCACAGATCGTCCATCGCGATATCAAGCCACAAAACCTCAAGCTGACTTCGCGCGGCCAGATCATTCTGCTGGATTTTGGTTTGGCTAAGGGGCAGGCCGGAGAATTGTCTCGCGTCACGACCTCAGCAAGCATATTCGGTTACACACCGAACTACGCTCCACTTGAACAGATTCAGGGCCTCGGCACTGATGCTCGAAGTGATATCTATTCACTGGGCTCGACTATCTACCATCTGTTGACGGGTGTTAAGCCTCCGGATGCGTTGACTCGAGCTGCTGCGTTTGTGAATGGCCAGCCCGATCCATTGCAGCCAGCCAACGAAGCTAATCAGGCAGTGAACGAACAAGTTGCAGCAGTTCTGCAGCGAGCGATGTCACAGAATCGCGAGCAGCGATTTCGCAGCGCAGCTGAGATGCGTAAGGTTCTGGATGGTTCGGACGCCGCATCCACGGTAACCAGTCGCACGGAAGCTGCAACGGTACTCTTCCCACCTAAGACAACAATCGAGAATGCTCCAACCTTGCTCGGCTCGGCAGCGAGTACAGTCGCTAATCAACCGACTGTGCGCGCCAGCGAGACAACTATGCTGCAATCACCAGCTGCTGCAACACAGCGTCCGTCGTGGGTTATTCCAGTTGCAGCATTCGCCGCACTGATCATTGCAGTCGGAGGCTTCTACGCTTTTCATAGGTCGACCAGAGAGAGCGTGACATCCGTAACGACTGAGAATGCGAACGTCGGCGTTCCAACTGCATCGCCGGCGGTTCAAGCTGTAGAAGCGAACGTCAACACTGCAGCGGCCACAGTTGAAAGTGAAAAGAAGGCCGTCGAAGCCGAGAAGCAGGCGGTAAAAGCTGAGAAGAAAAGTAATGAGAGGAAAGCGTCGACCGCAACAAAACGTGAAAAAGATGATACTGCCGAATCCGAAGGCCATGAAACTGGCGTGCCCGCAGAGCCCGACGTCCCTGAGCCTAATGTTCCAAACGTTTCCGGTCGACCGAGAATACGGCGAATGGGTGGAGTGACAATCCGAAACTTTCCGGATGGGTCACAACTAATCACTTCGCCAGATGGAATGCAGGTCTTCGTTCGGCCTAACGGGCAGCGCGTCGTGCTGAGGCCTGCCAGACCGAAACGTCCGCCACCACAACCATAACCTCCGACATTACAGTCACACACACGACAGGATCAGCGGTTTCAATGACAGGAGAGATCATGAAGCGTTTTCACACCGTACGCCTTGTTTTCATTGGCATTGCAATTTGCAGCATCTTGGCCACAACTAGGCCGAACGACTCAGCAGTACAGGCGAGCCTTAGGGATACTGCTGCCAGCCCAGTCATCAAAGTGGCGCCGCCGGCTCCCGTGTTCGATGAAAAGGAGAGGTTGGCGGAGCTAGCCGAACGCCGTTCACGTGTGGCCCAGCGGATTGGGCCGCGTGCCGCCATGATTCTTTTCAGCACAGAGCCGCGGGTCTACGCTAATGATGTCGACTACGAATTCAGACAGGAGAATAACCTCTACTACCTGACCAACCTGAAACAAAGAGGCGCGACTCTCGTCCTGCTGCCAGGGAATTCCCAAACTCCTGAAATCCTGTTTCTCCCGAAGCGCGATCCAGCTGCTGAGACGTGGACCGGTCACATGTATAGCCCACAGGAAGCGTTCCAAATTTCTGGCATCAAGGAAATCTGGGCTTCTACGGAGTTTGAGCCATTCATGAACGCTTTCCGTAAGCGTGAGCCATACCGGCCGAAAGATGACAAGATTTCCATGACGTCTGTTATGGCAACCGCTCAGCCCGGTCCCACTGGTTTCGAAAATCTTTTTGATGCTGCGGCCAAGAGCGAAGCGGAGCTCTACATGCTTGTCCCGCGGAACCCGGAGAGCCGGGAGTACCGGCAGGAACAACGGTTCGCTGCAGATTGGCCTCGCGCGAGTGGCGGGTTCACGATAAAGAATGGCACTCAGATCTTTGCCGATATGCGTTTGAGCAAGTCACCCATGGAACTGCGGCTGTTACAGCACGCGATCGACATCACGATCGAGGCTCAAGAGCGTGCCTGGGCTGCAGCTGGAACGGCCAAGTGGGAATATGAGGTTGACGCGCAGGTTGCGTATACATTCAAACTGCGAAATGCAGATCATTGGGGCTATCCCTCGATTGTAGGATGTGGTCCGAACGCGACGACACTTCACTATCAGGAATCACAGGGGCCGATTAAACCCGGCGATCTTTTGCTTATGGACGTCGGAGCTGAATACGGTCATTACACGGCCGACGTCACTCGCACCTTTCCCGTCAACGGAAAGTTTTCACCGGCGCAGGCCGATATCTACAGAATCGTTTACGACGCTCAGGAAGCTGTAGCCAAGGCTACGCGGCCGGGCTCATCTCTGTCGGATGTCAACCGAGCCGGTACTGAAGTTATTAAGGAAGGTTTGCTCAAGCTCGGCTTGATCACGAATAAGAATTCCGAGCAGTACCGGATCTGGTTTATGCATGGTACTTCGCACTGGCTGGGCATGAACGTTCATGATGTAGGCGGAGCATCGAAATTTCTACCTGGCGCGGTCTTCACAAACGAGCCGGGCATTTACGTGAGGCCTGATGCACTCGATTACCTGCCGTACGGATGGAATCTGCAGGACTGGGAGAAGTTCAAGACAACGATCCGGCCTGCGTTCGAGAAATACAAAAACATTGGAGTGCGGGTCGAGGATGACATGCTGGTGACAGCCGATGGTGTGAAGTGGATGACTGAGGCTCTACCGCGTAAGCTCGAAGACATCGAAGACTTCATTGCCCGAGCACGCCGCGAACTCAGCATGCGGTAAAAAAGGGCCACAGATGAACGCGGATAAAAACGGATCTGAAATTTAGAAAGTAGAGTTGATGAGTTAATCCGGACGGAATCTAACTTTCAACGCGACTTTTTCTAACTTGAGATCCGTTTTTATCCGTGTTCATCTGTGGCCTAATTTCCTAGCGACTTTCCTTGATATCGTAGGCCCACAATGTTTCCAGATCGCGGATATACAGCCTGCCATTCGCAATGACCGGGTACGCGAATGCCCGCTCTACAAACTGCCCCGCCTGTTTTTTCTTCGGTGGATTTGGTGGAGTGAATCTGCCCTTTTCCGCATAGCCGTCAGGCGTTGCCTCTACCAACACGACTTCTCCATTCTGAACATGAAGATAGAGATGCCCATCAGCATAGGCCACTGAAGCTGCGCCGAAGTCCTCGTTCTTCCATTTCACCTTCCCGGTAGTGAACTCTGCTGCGATCAGTGTCTGTCTGGACTGAGTACCGTACAGATAGTCACCAACCACGACTGCTGAACCGATACCATTCGGAAGTCCGCGTTCGAAGTAAACTTGTTCTGCGGCAACTCCGGCCCCATCGGGCTTCAAGCGGACCATCCCGCCTCCGATGCCAAGCGCCCCACCATACACATATTCACCACGCGCGGCCGGCATGAAATACTGCGCCGGGCCCTTTACAACCTCTTTGTAGCGCCAGAGGAACTGGCCCGTCTTTGCATCCACCCCAACAAGGCCCTTGTTCAAAAACTGCACGTATTGTTTACGCCCGCCGCCTTGCACGACAATCGCCGACGTGTACTCGGCCGAATCGCCACCAGGTATCGCCGACTTCCAGATAACCGCACCTGTCTTTTTGTTTAGCGCCACCATCGTGGCTTGTTCGCCGCCGGGTGTAACGACAACAACGTCACCATCAACCAATGGCGACTCAGCATAAGCCCATGTACCCGGCTTGCCTCCGAAATCTTTGCGGAGGCTCTTCTGCCATCGAATCTTCCCACCCTTGGCTTCGAGGCAGACGAGGTCGCCGTCCGAGCCCAGCGCGTAGAGCAAATCTCCGTCAACCGTCGGGGTGGAGCGAGCTTTTGGGTAAGGCGGGTCCTGTTCTGGATTTCCTACGTTGCCGACGCGCGTCGTCCAGAGCTGTTTTCCATCCTGAATCGAGAGCGCCTGAACAAACTCGTTGTCAAAGCCCCGATTACTCATCACATAGATGCGCGTCCCAACAACCGATGGCGTCGAAAATCCGTCTCCTAAATCGTTGACTTGCCAGAGCAGTTTCGGTCCCTCCTTCGGCCATTGTTTTAGGAGGCCGCGCTCGGCCGATACGCCGTTACGTTCGGGACCTCGCCACTGAGGCCAGTCGGAAGTCGAAGAGCGCATGCTGGCAGACCTTGTGACGGACAAGGCTGGGAAGCACAAACAAACCGCTGCGATGGTAGTCACTAATGCAGATTTCATTTCTTGTCTAACGATCTGTTTTTGATAAGTGTTCAATTGTGGCGAAATAATCGTTTGAGAAACCCTGAGAACCACCTCAGGGCGGTGCGAAAAAAGCCATGCTTTGGTGGTACTTCATCCGGAGCCGTCTTTGCCTCGGCTTCAATCGCTGTGAAGAATTGAGTCGTCATCATCTTCGCTGACGCCAGAATCATCCGCTGGCCCACACTGGCGATCGTCCCGCCGACCTGAACATCGCCTGCGTACTTGATCATCGTCCCGCCGTCGTGACCCTCCAGGTCGAGCGCACCGGATCCTTTCAGAAAACCTGGTGTGCCTTTACCCTCAACCACCAGCCGAAAATGATCAGGCGGACGAAGCTCCTCCATGCGCACGGTGCCGTTGAATACACCTCTAATGGAACCGACGCCGGCGCGAATGGTTAACGCAAATACATTCTCTTCAGTTTTCTCGAGCTTTTCGCAACCCGGTAGGCAGCGTCGCAGAACTTCAGGATCGGTTAGTTTCTGAAAGACACGTTCACGAGGCGCGCTGATTTGATGGGTACCCTCGATCTTCATAGACGAGCAGACTCACGCAGGCGAAATCAAACCGAGTTAGGTTTTCCGAACCATCGCCCGCTTAATCGCCCGTGCCGTGTGGACCTTCGCGAGATGGACTCGATAGCTAGCGGAGGAATAGAGATCTGAGTTAGCGTCGATCCCATCACCTGCGTGCGACGCTGCGCCGACGATTGTCTGTTCGTCGAGAGGTTTGCCAGTGAGAGCTGATTCAACTGCGGCGGCACGATATGCCTTAGCCGCAACGCCGGTTACTGCGATACTCGCCGACTGACACACGTCGTCTGCTGTCACACTCAACAGAGCAGCTACGCCGACGACAGCGAAACCGGACGCGGGATGCGGTACTTTTTGGTAAGCCTGACCTGCTCCGCTCTTTGGTCGTGTAATGCGAATTTCACGAATGATCTCATCGGGTTCGAGCGCTGTGGTCAGCAGGTCAACAAAGAAATCATCGGCCTTGATCACTCGTTCTCCGTTCGAGCCCACAGCGACAATGTCTGCTCGTAACGCGATTGCTGCCGCAGGCCAGTCAGCGGCTGGATCTGAGTGGGCCAGACTCCCGCCAATCGTTCCTTTATTTCGAACCTGCACGTCGCCAATACTTGCCGCACATTCAGGCAAGAGCGGACAGATGTCTTTAAGCGTACTTGAGGATTCGATCTGATAGTGCGTGGTCATCGCTCCGATCAGAATCTGATCCCCTTCAACTTTGATGTAGGACAGATCTTTGATCCGACCAAGGTCAATCAGTAGCTGAGGTTGCGCAAGCCGCAGCTTCATTGCCGGAATGAGACTGTGTCCGCCGGCGAGGATCTTCGCTTCGTCCGGACGCTGCGCCAGCAGAGCAACTGCTTCAGCGATCGTACTCGGTGTCGCATAGTCGAATTGTGCGGGAATCATTTGCGCTCTCCTTATGCCTGTTTACTGATAATCTTCCAGATATTTTCCGGCTTGACCGGCATGTCGAGATGCTTCACGCCGAACGGCGCGAGTGCATCGACGATAGCACCGACAATTGCCGGGGTTGCGCCAATCGTACCGGCCTCGCCGACGCCCTTAACTCCGAGCGGGTTCACTGGCGAAGGTGTTTCCGTCCGATCCAGCTCAAGCCATGGAATATGTTTGGCGCGCGGCACTGCATAATCCATCAGCGTTCCAGTCACCAGCTGACCCTGTTCGTCGTAAACCACCTCTTCAAGCATTGCCTGTCCAATCGACTGCACGATGCCGCCGTGAAGCTGACCGTCAACCAGCATCGGATTGATCACTTTGCCGCAGTCATCAACAGCAACATAGCGAAGGAACTTGACATCACCGGTCTCACCGTCGACCTCGACGACGCAGATGTGCGTGCCGAACGGGAAGGTAAAGTTTTTCGGTTCGAAGAAGTAGGTAGCAGACAGACCAGGTTCCGTGTCCGGAGGAAGCTCTTTTGCAAGATGCGCCGCCAGCGCGATTTCCTGTATCGTCACGCTGGTTTTTCCTTCAGTCTGAGGTTCAGGTAAGGCGGCGGCAGGAGCTTCGCCAACGGGCAGCACAGGTTCTGAAGCCTCGCCAGCAGCGGCTGCTTTTGCTGCCTGAACCGAGTAGCGCCCACTCTCAAATCTGAGTCGCGTTGCATCCGCCTGCAACATATGGGCAGCGATCTTATTTGCCTTCTCTTTTAGCTTCTCAATTGCAACGAGTACGGCGGTTCCCCCCACGGCGGTAGCGCGGCTTCCGAACGTGCCGATTCCGTATTGGACCACGCCCGTATCGCCGTGAATTACAGTAACATCGCTTATATCGACTCCGAGCTCATCGGCTGCGATCTGCGCAAACGAAGTCTCCTGCCCCTGACCGTGCGGAGATGCTCCAGTTAGGATGGTGACTTTGCCGGTCGGCTCAATTCGAACGGTAGCGCTCTCCCAACCGCCTGCAGGCATAGCCTGCGATGGACCAAGCGCGCAGATCTCAACGTACGTCGAGATACCGATGCCAATCAGCCTTCCTTCCTCGCGGGCTTTCTTTTGCTCCGCTCGAAGTTTCACGTAGCCAGAGAGTTCGACGGCCTTATCCAAAGCCGCTTCGTAGTTGCCGCTGTCGTAATCCAATCCTGTGGCGGTGTGGAACGGGAATTCACTTGAGGCGGGAAAGTTTCTGCGACGTACTTCAGCCGGGTCTATTCCTAATTCCGCCGCTACGAGGTCCATTGCACGTTCGACAATGTAAGTAGCCTCAGGACGACCTGCGCCGCGGTAAGCGTCAGTGGCCATCTTGTTGGTAAAGCACCCTGTGATGTTGATTTGAATCGCCGGAATCTTGTAAGCACCGGAAAGCATCAATCCGGTGAGTGTCGGAATCGCCGGCGTCAACAGCTGATGATAGGCGCCGAGGTCGGCGAAAACGTTGTATCGCAGACCCGTTACGGTACCATCGTTCTTGCAACCTACTTCGATGTATCCCACCTGGCCGCGGCCATGAATCGTCGCCTGAATATTCTCGCGGCGCGTTTCGATCCACTTCACCGGTTTGGCGAGCTGCATTGAAATCCAGCCCAGCAGCGCTTCTTCGGAATACACGTTGAGTTTCGAGCCAAAGCCCCCGCCAACCTCGGGAGTAATCACGCGAAGTTTGTTCTCGGCAATCCCGATCATCAACGCGAGTTGCGTCCGCAAGAGATGCGGGATTTGCGTTGAGGACCAGATGGTCAGCTCTTCTTCGCCCGGTAAGTAGCGAGCGAGCACACCGCGCGGTTCCATCGCGATCGGAGCAAGACGTTGATGCAGTACGCGTTGTTTGATTATCCGGTCCGCGCCTTTCAGAGCTGCGTCGATATCACCTTCTCCGGCCGTGAGCTTGTAAGCGATGTTGTCTCCAAAGTGCTCGTGGACCAGTGAGCCGCCTTTTGCTGCCTCTTCAACATCGACAACGACCGGCAATTCGTCGTAGTCGACCATAACCAGATCCACAGCATCACGAGCTGCGTAAGCATCTTTAGCCACCACCGCCGCGATTGGATGCCCCACATAAAGGACTTTGTCCTTGGCGAGCACACGGTAGTCAGGGACCTTCAGCTCGGGAAGAGCACTGGCGCACGGCACCGGCCCAAGCTTGTCGGCAATCTCCGCGCCCGTGTAGACAGCTATCACGCCAGGGCTGTTCAAAGCGGCGCTGGTATCGACCGATTTGATTCGCGCGTGGCCGTAGACTGAACGTACGAACGCGACGTACAGAGTGTCAGGTAGCCGAATGTCATCGACGTAATGCGCAAGACCCTTGATGAGCCTCGGATCTTCGGTGCGCTTCACTCGTTGTCCAACATATCTACTCATAAGTCCTCCGAGAAATGGGTCTTAGACATTCAATGTGGACCAGGGAAATTTCCGATTGTCGATTTTTGATTTTCGATCGGAATTGCAAAATCGGAAATCGAAAATCTGAAATCGCAAATTCTTTATGATCCTGCTGCCTTCTTGGCGGCGTATTCCACCGCTTCGACGATGTGCTGATAGCCGGTGCAGCGGCAGAGATTCCCTTCGAGTCCGTGTCGAATCTCTTCACGAGTGGGCTGAGAATTCCGATCGAGCAATTGGGCTGCGGTCACAATCATTCCAGGAGTGCAATAACCACATTGCAGTCCGTGCCGTTCCCAGAAACCTTCTTGCACCGGGTGAAGTTCGCCGTTGCGTGCAAAGCCCTCGATAGTCGTTACAGACGCGCCGTCGGCTTGAACGGCGAACATGGTGCACGATTTTACGGCCTGCCCATCGATCATTACTGTGCAAGCTCCGCAAAGGGAGGTTTCGCATCCGATGTGCGTTCCGGTGAGTCCAAGGACGTCGCGAAGGAAATGGACGAGCAAAAGACGTGGTTCGACCTCGTGTTGCTGCGTCACTCCGTTGACGGTAACACTGATAGCTCGCTTCATAAGCTACCTCACTTTGTTGCTGCTGATTTTTAGGATTGCTGCCGAGGTTTCTATGCCAGATCGGTTCGAAAGTCAATGGAATTGACGATTGCCAATTTTCGATTGCCGATTTCTGATTGCCTTGGATTGAGTCGGCCAATCGGAAATCGACAATCGGCAATCGAAAATCACACGGTTGCCTTGTGAATCTGTCGCTTCAGGCGATGGATCGTACGTCTGACGACTTTCAGCTGGGCATGATCGTGTGCCGAAAGAGCCTCCTCACGTTTCTTCTTTAGTTCCTTAATGCGTGATTTGATCGCGGCCTTGTCGACGCCGATAACGTCGTGATGCGTGTGATGAATACCGAGTGCTTTTGCGATAGCCACTATAAGGTGTTCTTTGTTCAACTGTGTGTAGCCCTTAACTGCGTCGTTCTCAATTCCTTTCGCGATGTCGCGCAGTTCAGCAACTGTCTTGTGTTTCAGTTGTTCGATCGTGTATTCCATGCGGGTAAGCTCCTTGAGTCATGATTGCGAGCCGCGGATATTCGCGGATCTGGTAACACTACTCGACAAAGATCTGTTGCAAGTGATGACGTAGATGGTCGACGTAGTCGCGCATGAAGTATTCAAGCGTCACCGGCTGGTCCGTCCCGACCGTCTTAAAAGCGATTCGATCGAGATTATGTCTCGTGCGCGGTAACTCTCTGGTCGCTTCAGGCACTCCCTCCATCAGGTGGGCCATATGCAGGTTGTACAGTTTCCACAGCGAAACCAAACGATCCCACGGCTCATCGTAATACCGCTGGGCCGATACCCATTCGACTCCGTCGTATTCAGGGAAAATGAGCTCGCTGGTAAACTGCGCCCGAACAAATCGCGAGTGGTTGTTCGCAGCTGAATCTATTAGATGACCGATGATCTCTTTTGGCGACCAATCGCCTTTGGCGCGTGGAATCCGGCTTTGTTCTTCTGATATTGAAGACAATCGCTGTGACGCGTCTTCAACTGTCCGACGAAACTCGTGCAGAAAATCATCCATGCTGTTATTCATATACAGGGCTACGCTTTCGGGAGATGATAGGCTTGAGATAATATCCCAACTCCTTTAGCAATGACTACAAAATCCCCCGCCAAGTCTCGAAGAAAAACTGTCCTCAAAATCCTTCTTGTTGTTCTGGTCGTCGTTGTGGGCTGGGTGCTGTTTGATCTGTACTCGCCGCGAACGGCGCATCTCCGCCAGTTCGACCCCGATGAGGTGGCGCGGCTGGAAACAGCGATGTGGCGATCCTATTACGATAAGCAGCGCGTGCGGTTGTTCCTCGAGTTAGGAGAGCTGCTACGCAGTCAATACAACATGCCGCTCGTCCGATCGAATCGCGTTGCGTACTACGCAGCCAAAGCCGCATTCGTTTTCAAGCGAGGCAAGCAACGTTCAGATTATGGGCAGGCGCTACCGGACTTGGTGAAGTTCTATCAGTCGATTCGTGACATGAGTGATGTGCCCTTTGATGTGAATCGCGTGGCGCAAGTAGAGCTCGAGTGGTGGATCATTCATCGTGAGCGGGCAAAGCACGCGCCGGGTGATTTGGATCGGGCCTTAGCGGAACTGCAGTCTGCGATTTACGGACAACCAGTGGAGCGATTCATGGAGCACGGCCGCAAACGCGCCGAAGCAATGACGATTCGAGACGACAAAGCAGAAAGCGGCGGCGTTACGGAAGAAGATTGGAAGAAGATCGATCTGCTATTGCACGAGAGTTACCGATCATTAGCGCAGGCCGTGAAGTGAATTGCGGATTGCGGATTGCGGAAGTCATAAGCCGCGGATAAACGCGCATCCGCAATCCGCAATCCGCAATCCGCAATTCAGGGTCTATCAATCCCATACACCAACACATCATGGCCCAGCAGCTCGGTTTTTCCCTCGACCTTCTCTCCTAATCTTTCTGCCACGCGTATCGAGTTCTTGTTGTCTGGGTGAATCAGACTGATGATGTGTTTCTGATCCAACTGGTTGAATCCATACTCAAGCGCCCGGCGTGCTCCTTCAGTCGCATATCCCCGACCCCAGAAAGGACGGCCCAGAGTCCAGCCGAGTTCAAACCCTGGCCATCCTTCTGGATTGAGAAAACCAATTCGCCCGGCTAACTTACTGGTCGCTTTTTCTTCGACCGCCCAATGGCCAAAGCCGCGCAAGTGCCAGTGGCCAACAATAAATGCCATGTGACGCCAGGCTTCCATGCGATTGAAGGTCTTCCCGCCCAGGTAGCGCATTACTTCCGGGTCCGCGCAGAACGAGGCGTACTCGTCGAAGTCTTCTTCGCGAAACATCCTGAGGATCAGTCGCTCAGTTTCAAGAATGATCTCACTGGCCATTGATAAACAAGCTGCGGTTCGTCAATAGACTTTTATCGAGAGCGTGTACTTCGAGTTATCCGAGTTAACTGTGTTCACGGTGATCTTGTAGTCGCCGGTCTTTGTCAATGTGCCCTTCAAGATAACGTTGACATCGAATTCTTCTTCTGGCAGCGCTTCTCCGTCAGAATCAGTGACAGCAAAACTCGCATCACCGGATTGTCTTGTGATTCGACCGCTGAATTTCTGTCCAGCCTTTGCCTTGAAAACGTAGGCCACCTCTTTGCGATTCCTGACTTCGCCTTTGATAACCTTTGCGGGTCCACCTGCTTGCACTTCAATTCTCTCGGGCTCTGTTTGTCCACTCTGGCGAGACGAGCCAAAGCACACCAGCGAACAAAGAACAAAGAAGAGCGAGACTCTTACGACAGCTGAATTCATCTCCTCAATTCACTCCTGTTAGTTAGTTAAGAAGAGTCATCCTCCACAGTATAAAACTCGAGGTATCCACAAGACGTGCAGCGATAAGCCACGACGTTAAGCTGCCTTTTGTCGCCGATTCTGGCGCCCGTCCAAAATGAGTTATCTGGTTTGCCTTCAACCCAGGTAACGGGCCGGACCAGTTGATATTGCGCGAAGTCAGGCATGAAGCCCTCTTCCATTGATTGGCCACATTTCGCGCATTTGACGTCTCTCGCTGAAGGGAAGAGGACCAGCCCTCTTCGCGAAAACTCTGCTTTCGCAATCTCGAGTGCCTCAGGCCGATACTGCCTCGCATCGTCGCGCAACATCTTCAACAACTCTTCGTCAGACATCTGACGGATGTTGTTGTTCAGCTCAAATTCGTCGCCATTCATGCTTAATTCCGGAAGTTAATTACACGCCAGTCGCTGACGGTGATATCGCCGCTTTGGTCGATTGCCCAGATTCGAATCCTGTGCGGTTGCATCCCGACGCCGTGAGGTGCCTGAATCTTGATAGTACCCTCGTCCCCTGGTTCGGAAATTAATTTGAACCGGTTCTGATACCAACCACTGCGATCTCGTATTTGCGTCTCAACGAGGTAAATAATCTTGCCTTCCGCTGCCTTGGTCCATTCCAAAGTTGGCCTTAGTTCAACTGGAAATCTCAGGAAAGTAGTCTGCTCAGGAGGCGATATCCAACTGGCCCTTTGCAAGCTCATCGGGGCCGAGTCCTCGAGAAACGTCGGATGGGTCCTTCGTAATTCTTTGATAAGGTCCGCGTACTCGTAAAGATGCAAGAGCTGCCATGACGAGTTCTGCTTAGCGAAGATTGTGACGAGCTGCTGGTGCCCGATCATCGGACCGCGTTCGAAGAGAACGAGTGTGTTCACGAATGCGAGCCGCTGATTTCCCCACATGCCGCACGTTTTAATTTGTCGGATATTGGCGTTTTGGTTGACGAGATTTAATGCTCCTTCCGGATACTTACCGCCCGCCAGTTTGTTCAACGCATTCAAATCGTTTTTGAAGAAAGCCTCGGCCGCACTCTCTGATGCTGTCGTAATATCATTGCCCGGTCGGCCATCATTCTGAGGTATCTGTGACAGTATCGCCGGATCGCATTTCAATTCTCTAAGCGCGAGCGACCTGGCGGCAGCATGATTCCGCGACGAACTTATCAGCAATTGCCAGCCGCCTCGTGGGACCAGGGCTGTCAATGATTGAGACACCTTGATTAGCGAGTCTCGAACCTTCTTTTCTGAACCAATTCCCTGAAAGAGACCCAGGTCGGTTCGAATGCCTTCGATTAAACCCCAGTTATCTATGGCGAGGATGTCCGGCTCCTCGTTCACTAGCCAGGCGCGAAAGAATCGATCTGCGAAGCCTTGGGCAGGAAATGCTTTCAGCTCCAGCTGCAAACCAAGTTTCTCAGCATCACTTTGGAGTTCAGGTGGAATCATCGCTGGGGGCGTATCTCCACGATGCGGTGACCCGACCGCCCAGATCAGAATGACTGGTTTACCCTGGGACATGCGAGGCGGATTTGCTCGAACGAACGGACAGACAAGTAAGACGATTGAGATGAAGGTGAATACGACCCTTCGAGGTGTCAAGGATGCAGACATTGGACCAACCTCCTACTTCTTGCCTGGGGACGCCAATTTACGCTTAAAAAAATCGGTTGTGTAGTTGATAACGTTTTCCTGACCGATGCCGTGTGGCAAATCCGGGAACAGTTTTATCTCGAAATCCTTCTTCAGCCTTTTCAGCTCGTCGCGAAGTAATAACGCCTGGCTTACCGGTACGTTCTCATCTTTTTCGCCGTGAAGGATCAGAACCGGGCACTTCAGGTTTTTCATATGAAGTATCGAGGATCTTTCGCTTATGGCCTTTTCAGCCATGCCGCCCGTTTCTCTTTCCATGTTCTTGCGAATACCCTCAATCTTTGTCTCATCATAGGCTTTCTTGAAATCGTATACCCCTGCTCCAAACACGGCAGCTTTAAGATCGTCTAGCTGAACAGCCATCAGGGAAGCAGCCATTCCACCGCGCGAATAACCGTAAACACCCATCCTGCTCGCATCGACATATGGCTCACGTTGAAGCTTGCGAAATCCTTCAGTCAAGACTTTGATCGTGAGTGGACCAACGAAGTCACCGGGACCTTGTGACTTCCCGTATCCGGGCTGAGTAACACCCGCGGAAGCAAAGCCTTCGCGAGCAAGAGCTACTCCGAGGTAGATCAAATCGAAAGCAGTACGCATATGGCCGGGAATCATCAAGACACCAGGGTACTTACCGTCTGCAGTGGGTCTAAATGAGATAGCCTCGATCGCGCGACCATTTGAGCTGTAGTCGAACTTGCAAACTTTGATTTTGCCGGACTCGACGTCTACACACGTGCTCTTTTGGAGCGCCTCGGAAATTGGCTCATTGCTCTGTTGGGCACTGGCGCGTGCGAAGAACAGAAAGACCAGTACAAGGATTGATAGTGGTTTACAAGTCATGTCAGTGACGCTTTTCACACTGCAACAGATTTAACGCAAAGACCCAAAGCTTAGTTCGAAGATCCGGAGGCCGCAGCTGAACCATCGGAGCGCAAAAGTTTCAGTCCTTCAACCAGCGGCGGAAACTCCAGAAGAGCATCCTTCTTCACGCCCCAGGTTGTAAACATGTAGCCAAGCATTCTTTTGTCGTTCTGCTGACGACTATATCCAATCAGCGCCGTCGTTGCGTCGATGTCGTTCCACCCTGCGGGGAGCACTCGGAACCCTTTATCAAGCAACAGGGGAATCGAAGGATAGGAATCTTTCCGATTGTAGTGCCATGGACACACTATGATGTCTTTCGGAATCAGATCGATGGCAGGCGCGGTCCCATTCATCGATCCGTCCCACTCACTGAGCTCAAGCTTACTGGCATCCAGCAAGCGATCGCCCCACATGAGCATCTCCAGCTTGCGCTTCTTAACAATGTGCGCGTGAAGATCATTCACGGCCTTTGCAAATAATGTTGCTGGATCCTTTCCTTTGGTAGACGGAGATTGCTCGGAACCCAGAAGGAAGATTTCATCCATTCCGACGTGGATTGCGTCAGCGCCAAAGCCGTCGATGATCTCATCCATCAGCTGAAGAACGATTCGAGCAACTTCAGGATTCAATGGATCCCATTCACGGCAATAGATTCCCTCGTTCTCAGGAAAGGCGCCGGGCGTTAGATCAAATGATGGATAAACGGTGAGGAGCGGGAAAGTCTCTTTCTTCCATGATTGATGTCCGAGAGATTGAAACTCAGGGATCAATCGAATGCCGAGCTTCTTGCACGCAGCTGCGAACTTACGCGCACCGTCACGTGTAATCTGCGCAGTACCGCGCCTCAGGTTCGGGTGCGACTTGAAAGCAAAGCTGTAGTCAACTTCGAGTACAACGACATTGATACCGCTGGAGGCAAGCGTCTCGAGATTCTTCGCCAAAGTTACGAGATCGCTGTCGGTGTCGTAGCCGAGCAGGTGAACCGCTCGCCACGGTTTCGTTGGTTTCGAACCAACGGCTGCGTCAGGCCAGAAGCCGAACAACAAGGCAGTGAACAGGACCACGCATATTCGAACAACAGTTTGATGTGCCATTCAAGAATCCTGGTTCGAACAGTTTGCTATTGCACAGCGGCGACAGCTTCAATCTCGATAAGAAAACCATAATGGAGATCCCTGGTCGGGATAACTGCGCGCGCTGGACGATGAGAACCCATGAACCTCGCGTAGACCTCGTTGACGGCTCCCCAAAGGTTTATATCTGACACGTAAATCGTAACTTTGAGGATACGCTCGAGACTGCTGCCTGCAGCCTTAACGATCTCCAACACATTCTTCAACGCCTGTTCGGTCTGTTCTTCAATTGAGCCCAGCTTCTTGTCACCGGTTGCAGGATCAATTGACAGCTGCCCGGAGACAAAGACCAACCCGTTGTAGACAATTCCTTGTGAATAGTGGCCACCGGGCTTTGGCGCTTTGTTTGTCGTTACGGTTCTAATCTCCATCGTGCACCTCTAGTCATTTTCGATTGCCGATCTTCGATTGACAAAGACCAAATCGAAAATCCGCAATCGAAAATCAAAAATGAATTGGCGCCCGGACCGCACGCCCTGGAAACACATTGCTCTGAATTTCTCCATCCTTAACAACCAGAACGCCGTTTACAAGAACGTATTTGACGCCCTCGGCATACCTGGCCGGCTCCTGGTACGTGGATCGGTCGATGACTCGTTGCGCATCGAAAATGGTCAGATCTGCATCCGCCCCGACACGTATTCGTCCCTTGTTCTTCATTCCGGGCACACGTCCTTCGAGTCGTTGCGCCGGCATCAAAGTCATCTTTCGAAGGGCTACGAGCAGAGTCATCAAGCCACGCTCGCGCACGTATTTGCCAAGCACGCGTGTGTAGGTTCCGGCAGTTCTCGGATGTCCTTTGCCTTGATCAAGAATTCCATCGCTGGCAATCATCGTCAATGGATTCTTCAGAGCGCCTTCAATGATTTCTTCAGTCATCGAAAAAATCGCGACGTAGCCGCCAGACTTCCGATATTGCTCAAACGTCTCTTTCGTGAGTCGTTCACCCGTTGCTGCCCACTGCAGATCTTTATAGTCGATGCCGAAAACATCTTGCCACCCTTCGTTGAAAATGGCGGACTTGATTTCGGTCATACCGGCGATGTACGGATAACACTCCGTAGTCACGTCCAGTTTGCGCGCTTGAGCGTCAGCGATGAGTTGCAAGAGTTTCGGAGTAGCAGGCCCTCCTGTACTGTTGATGTGTACCACGTGAAGCGGTGCACCTGTGATCGTAGCGGCGGCGATGACTTCTTCGAGAGCTTGAACACTGCTGGCCGGCTCTTTCGTGCCTGCATTTCGCATGTGAACATGACATGATGCATTAAACTTCGCTGCTACGCGAAACATTTCCAAAATCTCCCAGTGAGATGCGTTCGGAACGTATTGAATTCCGAAGCCGACCGCAACGGCCCCTCGTTGCAATCCTTTTTCGAGCAAGACCTTCATCTCAGCAATCTCTTGATCTGTAGCGGCGCGGCGTGCTGCTTCTCCGGTGGGTAGAAAAGTCGGTGGATCATGCATCACTGCCATTCGCGCGGCGAGGTGTCCAGCGCTGACACCGTAATTGATCACAGCCTTTCCGCTACGTTCAGCATACCAACGGTCGACATCGCCGGTGCCGACTTCGAGTTCCAATGCAGTCGTCACTCCATCCATCGCTTTGTAGCGGTAGTTCTCGTCGTTCTGCCCGTGTTGGTGAAGATCTATGAAGCCCGGTGAAACTACTAATCCGGTCGCATCGATTGTGGTACGACCTTCGAGCTTTCTGGTCGTGATGATCTTGATTGTGCCGCCTGAAATGCCAACGTCGCGAATGGCATCCAAACCTGATTCAGGATCGATGACGCGTCCATTCAGCACGACTACGTCATATGTCTCTTTCGGGCTTGAAATGACAATACCAGAAGAGAGAATTTGAAAAGCGATAAGTGCGAGACTTAGAACGCCTCCGGCCATCTTTACGTTCCGCAATCAGATCTCCCTCCTCATAGACGAGTGGGCCAAAGCTGTGTGGGAGTGAATTGTAGCAGGCAGGTAAAGCAATTCGAACGGTTGCGGCGTAAACCGCCCTTCCTTACTGTGACTTCCAGAGAGTCTATTCAATTGGCAGAAAATCACAGTAAGGAAGGTCGGTTTACCCCCGCAACCGTTCGAAACTCTCAACCTTTGCCGACAAATGAGCGCAACAGATTCACCGCGAGTTGTGATACTTTCTCACGCCAGTCTCGTGACCTTGAACAGTTCCAGCCAAGCTTGATTCATGTCCACCTCAGCACTCCCTGATTCCGCTCTGGTTCGCGGTCTAGGTCTTGTTGCGACTACCGCAATCGTCATCGGCGATGTAATCGGTACCGGGGTCTTTCTCAAGTCGCGTGTAATGACATGCAATGTCGGCACGCCCGGCAGGGTTATTCTCGTCTGGGTTGTCGCTGGTTTGCTCTCATTGGCCGGAGCGCTGACTTACGCCGAGCTGGCTGCGATCTGGCCTCGTGCGGGCGGTGAATACGTGTTTATCCGCGAAGCCTATAACTCGCGTCTCGCTTTTCTTTTTGGGTGGATGCGGTTTTTTGTCGCGGGCCCTGGGTCCCTCGCTGCGCTCGCTGCCGGCTTCGCGATCTTTCTGAACGTGTTGTTGCGAGGTGCTCTCAACGTCAATTATTTTGCCATCTCACTTGCTGGTTATGACTTTCCGTTCGGCGGCTTGCAGATCGTCGCATTGTCTTCGATCGCGATTGTCACGCTGATTAACTGCGCTTCGGTGACCATGGGAGGTGCGTTCGCTACGGCGCTGACATCGTTAAAGGTAGCGATCATTATTGCGTTGGGTGTCGGAGCGCTCGTGTTTGCTCAAGGGGATTGGGCGCACTTCGCGTTGGCAGGTCACGGAGGTCTCTGCGAAGGAGTCTCTGGAGCTGCGCAGGGTGGGAGCGCCGGATTTGCGGCAGCAATGCTTGGAGCTTTATGGGCTTACAACGGCTGGAACGAGATGACCTTTGTATCTGGTGAGGTGAAGAATCCCGAGCGAAACATTCCTCGCGCGTTGGTCGGCGGCATGATCATCTGCGCTGCGCTCTATATCTTCGTGAACACTGTTTACTTCTACGTCCTGACGCCCGGTGAAGTTGCCAATGTGCCCGCAGCGTCGTCGGTCGCCGCTGTAGTCGCGGAGAGATTCCTTGGCCCAATCGCCGTTAGCTTGATAGCTGCGGCAATGCTCAGCTCGACATTTGGCGCATTGCACATATCTACCATGGCAAATTCGCGAGTGCCTTATGCGATGGCGCATGATGGTCTTTTCCCGCGGGCTCTCGCACGCGTTTCCTCGAGGACGCGGGTGCCCGTACGTGCGTTGGCGGTCCAGGGGATTTGGGCCGGCGTGCTTGCGCTTTCGGGTTCATACGACACCTTGACTGATTACGTGATATTCGCGAATTGGATTTTCTTCGGGTTGGTGATTTCGTCCGTGTTTTTTATCCGCAGGACGGTTCCCAAAGCTGAAGGTAGGTATCGCGCGTGGGGTTACCCGATTGTTCCGGTGTTGTTTCTGCTTACGACGACCTGGCTGCTCGTCAGCACATTGATCACAGCGCCAATTAGATCATTCATTGGTCTATTGCTCGTCGCCATCGGCTTACCCGTTTATTACTATCAGTCGCGACGAAAGTTGGATCGCTAACCTGAGTGCTCTCTGTGAAACCTCTGTGTCTCGGTGTCTCTGTGGTGATTTTTACGAGCAATGACATCCACCACAGAGACACAGAGACTTCACAGGGAGCTACCTAACTTTGCCGCGGCCGGCGACTGTGAATACATCTTCGACTTGGCCTTTCCTGATGCCGTAGATCTGATTGTGCATGTTTACGGTGTTGCATACATGATTCGGAATCAGCGTTAGACGATTACCAACTCGGTATCGGCGGGGCGAGCGCGAGATGTTCAGATGCCCATGTTCCTCGGATAGAGCCTCTAGCTCAGCATTCGAATCTTCCCTGATGATCGCAAATCCGCGGCCGTCGCCGGCTTGGTAGCGGTCTGACGCGAACGTTTTCGATCCCGCATCAATAATCGCCCGCCCTGAAACGCTGGTGCTCACCACAGTGGCAACCACTGACAGGGCACAGTCGTTAGTCGTCGCGATGCCGATGCCTACCATGTTTCGATCGTTAAAGATGTACATGCCTGGTCGAATCTCGTTGACGCCGTGAAACTGATGCGCTTCGCAGGCAGTAGGTGTCGAGCCGCCGCTTACGATGCTGATCGGCACGTTGGCCCTCTCGAATGTTGCCAGTGTTCTATCAAGGAACGCGTTGACTGGCACGAGGAGAGCGGCTCGTTCCGCTGGTCCAACCTGGAAGTGACCGGGAAAGAACATCAAGCCCTTAAACTGCAAACCCGGTAACTCGAGTATTTTTCGTGCGAGAGCCAAAGCTTCGTCTTCATTGCCAACGCCACAGCGCCTGAACCCGACATCAAGCTCAACAAGAATATTTACCCTTACGTTTCTACCAATCACTTCGTCAGAGATGGCCTTCGCCGCTTCTATTGAATCGAGTGAGACCGTTAACTCTCCGCGCTCAGCTATTCTTGCCAGCCGTTGAACTTTTTCCTTTCCAACGAGCGGATAAGCAATGAGGATGTCTGTTATTCCTGAATCGAGCATTACCTCAGCTTCACCGATCTTAGCCACGGTGATTCCCGTTGCTCCGCTCGCCAACTGTCGCGCCGCCAACTCGGGAATCTTGTGTGATTTTGTGTGCGGCCGCAGTTTGAGATTATGAGCGCGCGCGTACTCGGCCATTCGCGATAAATTTCGGTCCATCACGTCGAGGTCGATGACGACCGCCGGCGTTTCGAGTTCTGAAACGTGCATAAGTTACTGTTCGCGGTTTGAACTGCTTAGGTGCCTGGTTGTCTCTTCAGTGACGCTGAAGTTGGCAGGAACGAATTCAGACGTGTCCGCGGGCCGCAGTGTTCGAGGATCTGCGGACGGCAGACTCCCTTCAGCCGGCTGCGAAAGTTTATCCGCCTCTACAAGCCTCTTGCTCAGGAACACACCGTTGAAGATCAGCGCGAGCCCAACAAACACGGGAATCACGCCGCATACCCAAATGCGGCTAAGAATCGCTGCGTCACCCGGATTTGTTTGCCCACTTAAGATGACCCCCTGCATTAGGAAGTACAGGAAGATCATTATTCCGATGCCAACGCTCGCGGTGATCACACCGCCCTTGATCTCGTTGTAGCGTTTCACTTCGGGTGTGATACCGCGTCTACGGTCGAGTTCCTCTTTTGACAGCAACATCTGAGAAACCCATGTCTTATTCCAATCGAACTGGTCACCGCCTTTCAGCGCTTGAGCGATGCCCTGGAGATTGAGGCCGCAAGCCTTGCAGAATTTCAGCTCGTCAGGTTGGCTGGCACCACATTGGGGACAAAACATAATGTTTCCTTTTTTAGTAGAAGACACGGTGCTAATACGGAGATTCGGGCTGCAATGTTCCTGCGCTGGTCAACCTATGAACCAGCACCATCAGTAATCGTAAACTTAATATCATCAGCACTCTCAGACAATTTCTGATCTGCGCTGTTGTAAGCCTCGACCTGCCAGCGGTAAGTACCCTTTTGCAGAGGCTTATTGATGCTGAATGACGTTGCGTCGGTACGCTCGTTGACGTACGGAGCCGTGACGCTCGCGTCTTCGGGGTAGATACTGAATTTGTAGTAGGCTGCGTCTGGATACGGCGTCCATTTCAATTCGAGATTGCTTGCGCTGACCTTCGCGCCCGCCTTTGGGTTCGTCAGTTTTAAGTCGCTCTTAAAGAGATTTGTGGAAGTGACAAACAACGTCTTGTCGGGTGTTACTTCGTACTTCGTTGAGCTAAGCCCGCCGATGCCGGAGGTAGCAAACACATACGAATCTGTATCGAACACACGAGCGATCAGCCCTTCGTAAACTTTTGGTTCGACATTGGCAATAACGTAGTCGCCATCCTTGTCGGTCTGTGCGGCGAAGACCTTTCCGCCGCATCCGCCGAGAAACCTGCTGAAAGTTTCACATAACTTTACTTCAATGCCTTCGACTGGTTTGCCGTTGTAGAGAACCTTGCCCTGGACATTGCCTGTTCCAGGCGCCGGCTTGGCTTTTTCGACGCCTTGCTGCTGTGGTGCTATCGATTGGTTCGAGTTTGTGCTTGCTGTTTGCGAATTCTGATTTCCTCGCTGACAAGCAACCTGGCACATTGTAATTGCAGTCAGGCAAATCAAAATAAACGGAACCCGAATGTTCATTGATTGGACCTCATTTGATCGAATTAGCACTGCTTTGTATCACACTTTCCATTCCTTGTAAGACGAGATAACTTTATCACTACACCCGCAACTTTCAATTCGTCCTTACCGAAACAAATATCTTGCGGTTCCTCGCAGGTAATCCTCATAAGGCTTTCCGTAGAGTTTGATTAGGAAATTCTCTTCCTGAAGGATCTGCCAGTGGACCGCCGCAATCGCCAGCACAAGAAAGATGAGAAAGATCAAACTGCGATTGATCAGGAAGATACCAAAAAACCACAAGATCATACCGACATAAATTGGATTGCGTGTGTAAGCGAAAACGCCGGTCGTCACCAGCGCCCCCGGGGTTCTGGTGTCAAAGCCAATTCGCCACGAGTCACCAAAAGAGACGAATGCAAGGAGAAAAACAACTAAGCCAAAGGTGACGACAGCACACGCGATCAGGCTAACAAGATCTGAACTAAACAGTGGAGTCTCAAGAACTGAAGGAAAGAGACGGTATGGCGAATGAAGCGCAACCAACAATACCTCAAGAATCCAAACGACGAGACCGATAAATGAAATCAATTCAATTGCCAGGACGAGTCCTGTCTTACCTCCACCAATCGCGATGGGATTGATGCTCTTGCGCAATCGCAGATAGAAAATCCGGGCGATAACTATCGCTAAGAAAGCAGCGACACTCGCGATTTGAAAGGAATCGAAGAAGCTCAAGTTTTCCTCAACCAGCCGATTATCTCCCAAATTCTCAGCATTTCTTAACAAAAGCAAGCGTCTGAGAACTCTTACTTTGCTCAAGCTTTTCTCAAGTGCTTTTCAATAAAGTGCAGGCATTCACACGGGTCGGACCATACTGGCTATTTCATTTTCATTTCTGGAGCGAAGAGATGCCGAAGACGAAACTACTCTTTTTGTTGAGCTTGATCTTGCTAAGCATCGTGGTTGGTGCCTTGGTCGTTGACCGCATTGTTACGACACCAACAACTGCACAGAGCGGAACGGAAACAGTAATAGTTCAGCTGCAAGATCAGCCCGCGGCCGTTTACAAGGCGAGAGCCGAAAACTCCGGCCAACCAGCGACAACCGAGCAGGTTCAGGCGTATCGAGATCAGCTGCGCACAAAACAGGATCAGTTCTTAACTGCACTTGGTAACAGTGGGGTTGCCTACAACGTAGTCTCGCGAGAGGTCAAGAATTACGACGGCAGCGTCGCGGCTACGGTCCAGTTGCGTTATACACTCGTCTATAACGGTTTCGCATTAAAGGTTCCTTCTTCAGCAGTCAACACGATCAAGAGTATGCCCGAGGTCAAGAGTGTGCACGCAGATAGTCTGCTCTATACCTCGCTCAACAACAGCGTACCGTACATTCGTGCACCTCAGGTCTACGGTAGCTATCCCGAGCTAACTCCTTTTGACGATTTGCGCGAAGGTTATGAAGGGCAGGGAATGTACGTTTCGGTGATCGACACAGGCGTTGACTGGACACATCCAATGTTTGGTGGAGACCCAACACCGCCAAGGTTGGGTGTTGCGCCTCCAACGCCGGCGGTTACAAACACAAATAAGAAAGTCGTGTACTACCTGCCGTTGACTGACATTGCCATCAACGACGGTTTTGGTCACGGGACGCACGTTGCTTCGACTGCCGCCGGATACCTGGCCCAGTTTCCCGGCGCCGATGGTCTGCCGAACACAGCCGATGATATTCGCCTCCATGGAGTGGCGCCTCAAGCAAGGATTCTCTCTTACAAAGTTTGTAGCGATGTGTTCTCGAGTATTTATGCTGCTACAGGCGTGGCTCTGGGCGGTTGCGAGTCGTCGAATACGATCATGGCGCTTGAGGACTCAGTTTCACCGTTTACGCTCACGGGTCAGCCGAAGCCAGTCGCTCACGCCATCAACATGAGCCTGGGTGGTGGCGGTGGTCCAACCGAACCGACCGCAGTCGCTGCGAGCAACGCTGCGCTCGCTGGTGCGGTGGTAGTGGCAGCATCAGGAAACTCAGGGCCGGGTGAGGGAACAACGGGTTCGCCAGCTGCCGGAGTTCACGTGATTTCCGTCGGCGCGACAACTCATCCCGGTTCTGCGGGTTCATCATGGTCGGCTGATCTGCTGCAGTCGACTGCCATCGCTCCGACGACAACAGGCGCAGTGTCGCCGGCAAACACTTTTCCGGTAGCGTCGGGCTTCAGTCGTTTGAGACTGTTTGCGATGGCGGGCACTAGCGCTCTTCCAGCGGGAGCAATGGCTCAGCGTTATGTGTTTGTGAATGATCCATTAGTAGTTTGGCCGGCTTCCGTCTCAGGCCGCATCGCCTTAGTGAAGAGCGCAATCGGCGTCACGATCTTTGACATCGTGACTCAAGCAAACAATGCAGGTGCGGTGGGGGTCATACTGTCGGACGACAGAGGCACCGTGAATGGCATCAGGACTTCAATTCCAGCCGCGACGATCATGCCAGCGGATTTCGAAGTATTGGTCGATGCACTCTCCTCGACTGACGACAACAACGTGGATCCATCGAATGGAGCAATCTCGGAATTGCCAGTGCGTATGAATCCAACTTTCACCGACACATTCGTCGGTGAGGTAGCTGACTTCAGTTCGCGCGGTCCCGTACGAGGGCTGGGCCAGGTCAAGCCGGATGTGAGCGCACCGGGCGTACAGGTCCTGGCGGCTGTTCCCCCCGCGAGTCTGATCGGAGGTCTGGCTGCAATCTCAACGCCTACTTCACCGAATTACTACCGCTTGGACGGAACCTCGATGGCGACTCCGCACGTCGCTGGTGCTGTGACGTTGATCAAACAGGCACACCTGAACTGGACGTCAGACATGATCCGAACCGTTGTGATGAACACATCGACCAACGGCCGCGATCAATCAGGCGTTCCGAAGGCGGATGGACCATCAGCAGACTCTATTCTCGCTCAGGGTGGAGGTTTGATTGATGTCTATGCAGCAGTGAATGCAAAGGCGATGATGGGTGTGGTCGGCGATGGAATTGATAAGCCGTCGATTCTCGGCAGCCATTCCTTTGGCGAGATTCCGGTGCTCAACAGTCGTGTCACTCATAGCGAGACCGTGACGGTAAGTATTCGCGATCTATCGGGACAGAGTGGCGGTTACACCCTTCGCGTGGCGAATAATCGTGAGCTGGAGCGTAGCGGTATTAGCGTTATGTTGAGCAAGTCGAGCGTCAGTGTTCCAGCTAATGGCACGGCGAGCTACACCGTTAACGTCTCGATTAACGGAAATGTGCTGCGTCAGACGAATCCGCCAATCCAGTTCCAGTGGTACGTCGTTGCGGAACGAACGGGCCAAACTTTGCGCATGCCGTTCTACCTTAAAGCATCGCGCAGTCTACCTGCGCAGGTTCGTACCGAGACCGAAACTGTTGATGGGACGATGCTTGGTGCAGACGCTGGTCAGAACATTATTGGCGGCGTCACCTATGTTGATTACCCGATGAACCTCGGATCCTCGGTACTGGCATTGGAAGGAACTCTCGAGTTTCTTGAGGTTGCCAACAGTGGGGTCAACGATCTGGATTTCTACTTGTATGGACCGGATGATCCGACATTTGAACATCCGATCGCTGTTTCTGGAGTTCAGGGAGGTCCAGAGCATATCAAGGTCACGATCGACAAACCAGGTACTTACACCTGGCGCGTGGTCGGTTACGCCAATGCGCCCGCCACTCAGTACATACTGACTACGGTGAGAACTTTGGGGAGCCCTGAACCAACAGCTCAACCCATCGTGGGAGAATTCACCGATGCTCAAGGGAACGCTGTCGATTTCAACGGTAATTTCACTTTGAACTGGCAGGGCAATCCGGGCGACACAGGGTACGAGGTGGAACGGTCGAGTGACGGTACGAATTTCACCACGATTGCTACGCCGGCAGCAAATCAGACCAGTCTGACTTTCAACAGCCAAGAGAATGGTGAGTGGAGCTTGCGCGTACGGGCATTGTCACCGGGAATAATCGGCTCGTATGTGACGTCGCCCGGCAATGTTGTTAAGGTGCTGGTTGATCGCAGGTCGAAAGTCAACATCACGAATCAGGTCTCAACAGCAATTTCGAACGTGAGCTTCACCGGTGGTGTTTTCAAACTCGATCTGAACATGAAGAACAACACCACTAACACTTATGTTCCTTTTGTCGACTTGAATGTGGTGCGGATCAACTCGGCCTCCGGCACGGTAAGAGTTACAAATGCAGACAATGGAGGTGATGGAAGGAGTACAAGCGGAGCAGCCTTGTTTGCGTACTCGAACTTGCTGGGAGCTGATCAGGTGTTCAGTCCAGCTGAGATCACCGGCAGCCGGTCGCTGGAATTCAACGACAGCGCTGCGGAGCTCTTCACGTTCGACGTTGTCGTCACGGCGTACAAGCGGACTGGCGGGGGTTCTGGGCCAACGGCAGGTGGAACAGCGAGTGCGGGAGCTGGCCCAGGTGAGACTCCGGATTCAAGCTCTCCATTGGGGCTGCTCATGCGGATCAGTGTCAATCCGTTGACGAGAGTAGTTTCGGTGTCGCTGTTGTAGGCATGATCTTAGGCGGTGCTATTATGCGCCTGCCATGAAGAACCGTCGTTTTGATAAAGCCACACTCGAGGCAATCCGAGAAGGCAAAAGGCTCGGCATACGGGCGGGGACAAAGCCTCACCGCATTATTGGCATCTGGGCTGTCGTAGTTGAAGGCCGGGTGTTTGTGCGCTCATGGAGTCTCAAGGAGCGAAGCTGGTACCGGACTTTTCTAGAGGAACCGCAAGGCGTAATCGAGGTCAATGGTCGGACCATTCCTGTTCGCGCAGTTTTTACTCGAAGCGAACGATTGAAAGACGCTGTGGACAGGGCTTACGCAGAAAAATTCACCACACCCAGCGCGGGAATGTTTGTGCGGGGTTTCAAGAATAAGAAGCGCAGGGACACCACCACAGAGCTGTTGCCGCTGTAGCAACGGCATCACTCATAGCTCAGCGCTTCAACCGCGTCCTGCTTTGCGGCACGCAACGCAGGATACAGCGCACCGATACTGCCACCAATCAAACCGACGAGTAACGCAACTCCAACCCAGCGCATTTCGATCTCGACTATAAGACTCGTCACACGCATGACGGCAAAACGAGCTGCCAAAGTCAGGAGTACTCCTGTGGTCACGCCCAGCAAGCTGACGATAATCGCTTCCTGCTCTATGACCCACGCAATTGCCGGTTTAGACATGCCGAGCGCTTTGAGAATGCCAATCTGTCTGGTGCGTTCAGTGACTGTGGTGTACATCGCTAGCAGGATCACCAACATACTGATCGCGGCAGCAATGCTTACAACAACCTTGATAAAAACGTTAAGCGCGGGAACGCTCGATGTGTAAAGCTCAGGAAGATCGCGAGTAAAGATGATCTGTTGATCGGAATACTTGCTTTCGATGCGCGCCGCAATCTCATCCTGTTTGGCAGGATCGATGCATGAAACCAGAATTGCAGAAACACGGTGAGCGGCGCCTTCCTGTTCCTGCATTGTAGCGAGCGGAATCTTGATGCGGCCACCGCCCGGCGGTTCGTACACGCCGACAATTTTGAATGGTCGCTCCCAAAGCTGCACGGTGGATCCGACGGCCGCCTTCCGGTTCTGTTGCCAAACCGGATCGACTATAGCTTCGTCACCGGAAATCAGGTTGCGTCCTTCGCGGATCCGAATCCCAGTCAACTGTGCGTACTCATCAAAGTTAATCCCATCGACGAGTCGGGATCCAAATCCGGCATCACTCCGATCCACAGCTTGCCCCAGCGGAGTGGCCGCACGCACACCTTCGATTTGTGCAATCTCGGCGGCTCTGGATGCCGGCAAGACAAATGGCGAGTTGCCGCCGATACCGATCGTACCCGAGGCTCGGACCATGATCTCAGCGCCGATATTCGATTCGCGCTGGCCACGCTCGCGCAAGACTCCATGCGCAAGACCGACAGTGAAAACTATCAAAAGTACTCCCACAGCAGTGCCTAGAATGCTTACTGCGGTACGCGCTGGCCGGTGGGCAATATTCGAGAATACGAGGCTGTCCATAAGTCTTTGTAAGCGAGGGCTACGATCGAGTAAACGCTGCCACGCGTTTGGCAGCGTTCGCCAGGTCAGCACCAGCAGGCCCAGCGAGGTCCAGAAAACTATTGCCGCTTTGCGCACCAGCGCGAGAGTGACGCCGGTTGCGGCAGCAAACCCGAGAGTTTGCAGGATTACCTCAGTGCCGCCTTCATACACGCCAATCGTTCCAGGCACAAAAGCGAACGCAAAATTAATCACCTTTGTCAGCGATTCGATGATGTATGCCTGCGCTAGCTGAGGGGTAAAGCCAAGCAGTTTTAGAGTTACAAATACTTCCACGACGCTTGTTGCGTGAGCTGCGAGGTTGCAAGCAATCATGCCAAAGAAAGCGGCGGGATGATGCTTGTAAAAATCATAAACCTTCGATTCGAGGTGATAGATGTGATGTCTCTTCCGCAATATCACCTTTGGACTTAGACGCAGTCGGGCCAGTTGATCGATTGACCACGTTAGGAGCATCACTCGACGTCGTGCTGCGAAGGCGGCTGCAGCAATGCCAAGCGCAGCCACCGACGCGATTCCAATCAGAACGTAGTAAACAAGCGGCGGCAGGTGATAAGTAAACAGCATCACGCATGCTCCGCTCATCACGAAGAAAACTACTGAAAGGTTGTAGAGCAGATTGTCGACCACCAGCGCGGGCACGCCGTAGGTAAGTGGGACGCGCTTACGGAGGAGTGCGACCTTGGTTGCTTCACCAAGCAGCGGACCGGTGAACGTCAAAAAGCTAATGGCTTCGCCACCAAGCCGAGCAGTGAAAGCTTGCATGAAAGTAATCCGTCGATGCTCGGCGGGAACTGCGGCCCGCATCGCAATGGTCCGAAGAAAGTGGCGTGTGCCGCTGATCGCAACAACGATAAAGAATCCAAACCCGACTCGGAGCAGTGCATCGAAAACAGGCTGAATGCCTACACGGTTAATTACGAAGACAAGAAGTCCGAACCCCAGGATGAAGGCGAGGGTTTGAAGCCAGATGAATGCGCGGCGCGAGTTGCTGGTTGCAGGCGTCTCAGGTTCTTCGGAGAGTTCGTCAGAATCGTCTGTCCAATTGGGGGCCAGCTCTTCTTCAGATCTAATCAAGGCAGTGTACTTACTCCAGTGTCAGCAATTCTTGGTTTGGACGCGTCCGGCACCAACTCCTTAATGACGCGACCGGGGAAAGGTCTGAAACCTTTGTCCCAAAGTATTGGAATCGGACTGCTATCATCGCGTAAATCGCCGGTTAAGGCCAGCAGCGTCGGAACGAAACTAAGACTGTCATACGGTTCCTCGATAGTGAGTCCTCGCGGAATGCCTGTCTTGTCGCCGCCTGCAATCATGAAGATGGAGTGAGTGGAAATGCGCAGGAACGATCCGTGATTGCCGCCCGGGTTAAAGCCGCGCACATCGAAGTTCCAATGATCATTTGCAACCACGAGCAGGTCGGCCTCAATCAACTGCCGTTGTCTTGTTGCATACCTGCGCATCAGACGTTCGTCATTCGATATACCCGGTTCATCGAGCCGCAGAGTCTCGATCGGATGCTCTCCAAGCTCCTCATACAAACCAATCAATCCATTTGAATACTGCGTTCGATGCAAAGCCCTCAGCCACTCGATATCGGTATGCCACGAACTCAGCCACCCGGCGCGATCCTGGACCGGAACATTCAGCTGCTTGTCTTCCCAAATGTGCAGCGGTAGACCTGCTCGCCAATCGACAACCTCAAAATGAAGTTTTCCATTTTCGTCTTGAGTTAGAGCCTTGATTGGTTGATAGCGGAAGCTGAGATTACCGCGCGCATCCCGGCGCGCGAGAATTAGCGCTTGATCTTCTCTTCCGCCGTAGACCCAAACCACATCGTTTGTGAGTCCAGTATCGTTGATAACTGCACTTACGAGCTCGGAGGGCAGCCGCGTCGCAATCATATCGACCGGACGATTAGCTACGTTCTGTTGCACGTTGTTTCGGACAACGATGTCGTGCAGCAAAGAAAAATAGTCGACTCGGATGAAACTTTTCTTTACGTCAATGTTGCCGTCCGACTGCAGTACGAGTCCCCCGGCAGCCGGACCAACGACATAGTTTTGTAGCTCGTAGACTGAATTTCGATCCCCCATCGCGAGCGGCGGTATCAACGATTCAATCTTGTAGGCTGTGGCCGAGAACGTTTCTCTGCTTAGACCGAGAAGATTCGTCATCGTCTGCACGTATTGACTGTAAGACTTCTCATGCCCCTGCCAGCGCAGAACCTGCGCGTGAATTCGTTTGACTGTATCGTCGCGTCCCGCTGCCTGTTCCTCGGGAGTAAACTTCTTAGGCATCGATTCCCATAAGGCTTGCTGTTCGGCAATGCGACGGCGCAAAGCACCAAGCTCTTCCTTCAAGTCCGCGACTTGTTTTTCCCAGCCAGATCTTCGTCTGTCGATCGTTTGAAAAAACAGATCCCTCGCGGCTGCACGAAGCTTCGGGTTCAAATCCTTCCGCGCGAGCTGCTGCAGAAGGATCTGGAGCATGTTCAGATCGCTGTCGCGCAAATGAATCGACGCGCGTTCGTTTCCGTCGAAGTCAAGCAATGCCGTTGGGTATGTCGTGCTTTGGCCCTTCAGATAGTACGAATCGGACGTCGTCGTGGTGATCAGTGGTACGAATGGATTTACGCCCTTAACCGAGTAGTCAAGCATTAAACGACGTTTGGTTATGACATGGTGGCCGCCGCCGGAAAGGCTGCCGAGAAGTTTTACAAGATTGTAGCCCTGGCTGTAGACACGCTCGTCACTGTTGAAACCATGGTCCGAAACGACGACCAATGCTGTCTCAGCAGCCAGTGGGCTTTTCTGAATTGTGGTCCAGACTTGGCCCAGCACAGCGTCAATCTGTTTCATTACCAACAAATGCGACTGCCGATCGTTATTGTGATGCGCAACGTGATCAAAGTCGGTAAGTACGATATCGAGATATCCGACTTTGGGATCCGACAGCTTTGCGAGCATTTCGCGAAGCAGTTCGTCAGGTATGGTGTTGCGCATCTCGAGCCCGGTGGTCCATTCGTCAAATAGATCACGCGGTGTACGTTTGAATCGATTTACAAGGCTGTTTTGATAAGTAATAAACCTCGGGCCCCGCTGAAAGAGCGAAAACGTCATATATCGTTGGTCGTGAGGATAGGCGTCAATGATCATTGGAGTCTTGAGCGAGTCAAGGACTTCAACTGCGGCCATGTCGACTCTATCACCGACGACGCTCAATACCACGAAAGGCACGAAGTTCAAGTAATCATAAGTTTTGAGCGTGAAACGATCGAACTCGACATTGCCTTTGATCTGGAGGTGCTGGCCCGTTTCTAGCAACGACCAAGACGGCGCGGACAGGCTCATGCCGCGCACATAAAAGTTCTCCAGTCGTGCGCCGCGTTGGTAATAGATGTAGTCGAACCACGGAAGTTGACTCTTTCCCGATTGAGGATCGCGTTCCCGCACAAAACGGTCGACTGTACCGTAAGGAAGACCATCAACTTTGATAATCACCAGGCGTTTTGTTTGCGCCGCACCGAGCAGCGGCGTCGAAACCAGAACGAGGCACACAAGCAGCAGCTTGAAGCGCTTCGGGAGAAAGCTGGCCCCTGTTATTGACGCACGGAAATGGCGGCTTGCTTGACGGATCCGGGACATGATTATTGCTGCACGAATCGGCCCGTTTCAGTCTTAGCGGAGTTTACCGTAGGTGGAGACTGAGGCTGGTTGACCTGACTGATGTAAGCGTTGACAGTGTCCTTCCATGTGGGATCCAGATCCTTGTTCTGAGAAATACGTAGCAGTTCGTTCCGCGCTTTGGGGCTTGCGATTCGCACCAGGCTTTCGAGACAGGCCCGCCGGGTTTGCTCGTCGTGCGTGCGCGAAAAGATCTTGCCGGCCGCTAGAACCGCACTTGAGCCCGCCTCGTCGCCATGCTCAGCGATGTAAGAAAGAGACTTTCTAATTGCGTCGAGGTTCCAGGCGACATCGATCTGATACTTCGACTTGGCAACCTGTTGAAGATACTTCGTGTGGTAGTCGAGCCGCCTCTTCACGTCTATCCGCGCCTCCATGTCCGGCGAAGCATCTTCTCGATGCACGTATTTCCCCAACGTGAGCAAGTTGGCTAAGCGGAAAAAGATCTGTTCCGTCCGGCCATGCTCGAGCTTCACCATCTCTTGGCGTCGATCACGGTCGAGTTTCGCGGGTAAACCGTCAGGGCGTTTCGCGTACGCCAGAAGCGCATCGTATTGTTCTGCTGCCACTCTCGCCTCGACATCTAAATCGTTTTCCAGCGGATTCAGCGATACGCGTTCCAGCCGTCCACCTATCTCCTCGCGCAGTTCCGGATCGAGTGCGCTATTCAGTGCCAGCAACAGCTTTAGTTGCGAATAAGTTTTGAGACGCGACGGTTGATTTATATCCATGCCTCGTCGGCCGGTCACGAAGTCAAATACCGTGCGACCGAGAAAATAAGGGAGATTGCCGAACCGAGAAATGGACAATAAATTGCGTGTTACGTCCTGGAGAACACGCCGCGACATTTCGCGCTTCTTGGGATTGAATCCGTCTCGGAAGTCGACGAGCAGCATGGGAATCTTCGGACTATCCAGACCATACAAGGCGAGAGGGATCATCTCAACGGATCGTGCGCCTTCTGTGTCCGGAGAGACAGGATGTCCATCCGCGTCGAAGTAACGAGTCTCAACATAGCCTTTCCAGTCTTGAAGACGCTTGTCGGACCAAGGATCAGAGATGTTCAGAAATCTACTGCTGTAAGGATGATTCGGCTTTGTTGCGAGGTCCTGTCTCGCGACCCAGAGGAGGGCATGAGTTGTTGAGCCGTCCGGCATCTGCAGTGGTTCGAAATAGAGTGACTCTGCTTCAGCTCGTTGGCGAAGCAGTTCCCAGTTATGTCCGCGTTCGTCTTTCTCCTGCGTCGCAGTCTTCTCGTAGTAACTTTGGAGATTCAAGTCATCGACAAGCCCGCCGAAAGTCTTGTCCGTCAGTTTGAGCCTCGAATTGATCTCGGCTATTTCGCCGGGAGTGAAAGCGGAATGACCCTCCATCGCCTGATACAACGAAAGGACCGAGAGGGCCCTGATAATGTGAGACCTGCGATAATCACCAATGTTCCTACGATACGAACGAGTGGATGCTTTGATCGGCATTCCGTAGGGATCAAGCAGAATGTTTTGTAGAGCGGTCCAAAAAATCCCGTTCCAGACTTCATTTTCTGGAGCGGCAAGGTCCATCGCCGGTGGGGGAGCTTTTCCCGAACACACCCCTTTGTTTCCCATCCGTCCATAGAAGAAGGGAACTGCACCGAGCATTTTCTGCTTCAGAGTTGGCCGCGTATACGTCAGCGGCCAAACGTAGCGAAGCCGATCATTCTCGGTGTCAGCATCACCGAGTGTGTCACGCAAAACAGACACTAAAGGCACCCACTTCTGGGTTTCAGTTGTTTCCAATCCAGTCAGTCTGGCAAGTATGGTTACGAGTTCTGCGCCACCCTGGACAGGCACCCGTTCCATACGAAGGACATCGGGTTCAGTTGAACTGGTATCAGGAGATTGAGTTTGTGATAGCGACTGAGGGAAAACAGAATTCGCCGAAAGTGAAAATAATAGTGCGAAAGCAATAAAAACGATGATCTTCCGCCTGAGAATGCTTACAACCCCTGATGTGATTGCAATCCTTCTAAAGTCAAATCGCATGACGTGGTTTTGTTGCACTACGCTCTTGCTACTGAATACAAACTTGGTCTTACAGTGGGCGAAGCTGATTCTGAGCAAAGCCCATGCCGAGAACCGGCGGAATCAAATATACCATTAGTCTAAACGTGTCTGCGGAAGTTTTGTCCTGTCATTAGTGACAGGTAATTTACTGTAACGAACGTACTTCCGATGCCGATTTCGTTAGATGAGTTTGCTGGGATGTATGTTCACGATTTGGTCATTGGACCAGAACCATGCACTAGGAGACTCGGGGCGTGGGTATTTTTGGAATTTTTCGCGCGGTCTGCCCGGGAGGGATCCACAATTTTAGTTTTGACCTGCCGCAGCGTGAGCACTCTGCGGATTTGAGGCTTCTAAATCCTTGCCTTCCTTGTTGACCGGAGGATGCCATCCTGCCCTTTCCAAAAGACTGATTCCGAAACGAACTGGTACAGCGAAGTTTGATGCCTCGTTTTCGGTAAATACGGCGAAATTGACACCGATCACACGACCCGATGGACCAAACAGTGGAGCTCCTGAACCACCTTCAGCAGTACGCGCGTCGTACGCGATACGACGACCATTAATGTCGGTAATCGCGCCTTGCGTGGTTAAAGGCTGAATCCTCCTTGTCTCTGCCAAAAAACCAAGTAGCGCATCCAACGAAGCGTATCGTTGCTGGATGCCACGAGATTCATTGTCATCAAGCAACGCAAGCAAGCGATCGGGTCCGGATGGATAACCCATCATCACAACTGTCTTCCCGACAGCGACGGCGTCCGGATCAGTTTCGAGAGGCAGCACCGGGATACCTTCAGGATTCTCTGGCAGATCTAGAATACAGACCGAAAGATCATCTCGTTGACCGGCAAGCTTGAATTTGAGGGGAATCGCCTGCGGATGGTCTGGGAAATACGCGCTCAGCTTCTTCAGTCGTGGTTGACCACGTACGGACGTGCCCAGACTTTGTGCTCGATCGTCAGCCAGCCACGGTTGAGCGATGTGACGGTTCGTGACCACAAATCTGTCGCCAACATAAAATCCGGTACCGACGAATTCATATTCAGCAATCGGCGCGCGTCCTTCGGGTGTCAGGACCGTAGACTCTCCAGCATTGGGAACTGCCGTGCCGTTTTCGTTGACTTGAGATTCAGGGTAACGAAGAGGCCGTCCGGTTCCGCTCTCAACAAAGTAATACGAACCGGCGATGAGGCATACCCCATTGCCAAAGTCGCTTCGCAGTTTTACAGCCAGCGAAAGACTATCGCGGATTTCTTTATTTGAGCGACCGAGTTCCGACAGCTGCTTGTCGATCTTGGCGCCCTGGTCTTTCATCTGTCCGAGCTGCGCACCCTGATCAGCAATCAAACGACGGCTTCGCTGGAGCTCCTTGTACATCGCGAAGCCGATGTAGAGAATTCCCCCAACCAGGGCGATAGCGATCGCCAGAGTGATCAGCTTCGTGCTGGGATTGATTTCACGAACTAACTCCCTCGTGAATTCTCGTAGAAATACTTTTGCATCATCCCGAGGCGCCGTGGCCGCAGATTCGATGGCTGCCGCTTCAATGAAAGGTGCGACGTGAGTCTCCTTGCCTCCCGGCGAAACAACCGCAGGCAGAGAGCGAATCGGAAAAAACTGGAGTTCGAGAGCTGATTGGTCGACGCGAACTTCGTCGCCGTCATGAATTTCGATGTCGCGCTCGATGGGCTTTCCGTTATGGGTCAGCTGTAGGGTGCTGTCGAAATTGGCAACTCGATAATGACCGTTCGTGCGGGTGAGCTCGAGGAGTACGCCGTCGTTATCGGGACGTTTGGGCAGGGAAGATAGACGAAGGCGCAGGTCGCAATCCTCGCAATTGCCGATGCGAATACGCTCGTCCGTGAGAACTTCAGTGTGTTTGTCGTCCCCAGAGGAAATGTGGATAACGAGGCCGGTCGCCATAGGACAAGAGTGCGTCGATGGTTCCTAACAGTAATTTGGGCGACCGCGCCAGACCGGTAAAGCCACTTGCGGTCTTTAGAGCGGTCGCCCTTTCGGCTCGTATTCTACAACGAAGTTGAGAAAAGCGTTAAGTTAGTCTTGAGTCTGGAGTCTCGAGTCTGGAGTCCGAACACGATTTGACTCCCGACTCCAGACCCGTGACCCGTACGTGTTAGGATTGCGCTTAGGTATATGACTGAACCGAAGTTCATCACTGATCGAGCGAGCCTGGAGGAGCTTGCGCCTATCACCACGGCTCCGATTCGTCACCACGTCTTTGTCTGCACCGGAAAGTCCTGCTCAGCCCTGGAAAGCGCTGAAGTGAAGGCGGCATTTGAACGTGAGCTGCTTGCTCGTGGAATTCTGTTCGGTAAGGAGAAGAAGGGTAAGAACCCGAAAGGCAGCGTCGTTTTAACAGAATGTGGCTCAGTTGGATTCTGTGCAATCGGGACGGCAGTGATGGTTTATCCCGACGGCATCTGGTACGCGCAAGTCACTGTGAACGATGTGCCTGAGATCGTACAAGAGCACATCATGAGCGGTCACGTCGTCGAACGACTAGCGCTGCTAAGCTTGCCGAACAGTGGATCTCTCGCCGAAGCTAACGACACTGTAAAGTGGGAAGCTTAAACAAACTGCTACATCAACGTACACGCCTCATTGAAATCCAGACGCGGACTGCGTGGGAACAGTTTCGTCGGGTCGCCATAACCAAGATTGCACAAGAAGTTTGACTTCACGTGTTCAGCGGGGAAAAACTCCTGCTCACAACCCTCACACTCTTTTCCCGCTCCGAAAAACTCTTCATCGAGTTTTGCGTTATCGAATCCGGACATTGGTCCACAGTCAAGGCCCAGAGCTCGAGCTGCCATCATCATGTAAGCACCTTGCAGCGATGAGTTTCTTCTCGCAGTCGCCACGACGAGCTGCGGGTTATCTTCAAACAGCTTTGCCATCCCTGGATTGTGAGGAAAGAGCCGCGGCAACTTTTCGTAGAACTTCAGGTCATATGCCACTATCACTGTGACCGGAGCCTTCATGGTTTTCTCGACGTTGCCTGGCGCCAAGGTCGGGAGCAATCGTTGCTTTGCTTTTTCTGTACGAAGAAAAAGAAAGCGCGCTGGACAACTATTCGCGCTCGTTGGTCCCCACTTCATCAAGTCGTAGAGTTGCAACAGCAACTCATCGCTCACCGGTTCATCAAGCCATGCGATGTAAGAGCGCGCTTTCCGGAAAAGCAGATCCAGGCCTTCGTCATCCAGTGTTCCCACAGTGACACCTCGTTGTGAATCGTGAATTGTGAATCGTGAATAGTAAATCGTGTATCCATAAATCGTCCGTGGCAATCCGACCACGATTTACTATTCACGATTCACGATTCGCGAACTACGTGGCGTCGGCTTTTGCGTTAGGTTTCCAGCGGAGAACGGGTTTGCGCGCGGCTGCGGCTTCATCCAACCTGCCAATCCGCGTCGATTGGGGAGCGTTGAGAACGAGTTCGGGATTCTCAACAGCCTCATGAGCGATGGACCTCATTGCGTCGATGAACTGATCGAGCTCCTGACGACCCACAGACTCTGTGGGTTCAATCAACATCGCACCCTGGACAATGAGAGGGAAGTAGATTGTCATTGGATGGAAGCCGTAGTCGATGAGCCGTTTGGCGATATCGAGCGTGTGCACGCCCTTACGCGACTGCCGCTTATCGGTAAACACGACTTCGTGCATCGGCGCGCCTGTGAACGGCTTGTCATAGTCCGGGGACAAACCGTTTGCGATGTAGCGCGCATTCAAGACGGCTGCTTCAGTTGCTTCCCGGAGTCCATCGAAGCCGTGAGTGTAGATGTAGGAAAGGGCGCGGAGCATCATTCCGTAATTTCCGTAGAAAGCCTTCACACGTCCGATCGAATGTGGTCGATCGGAATCTAGTCGATAGTTGGCTCCAGACTTAACTACCAGAGGTTTCGGCAGAAATGGTTCTAATTCGCGTGTGCAACAAACCGGACCCGAGCCTGGACCACCGCCGCCATGCGGAGTGGAAAACGTCTTGTGCAAGTTGAGGTGAATCACATCGACGCCCATGTCGCCCGGCCGCGCGACGCCAACCAGTGCGTTCATATTGGCGCCATCCATGTAAACCAAAGCGCCGGCGTCATGAACAATCTGGCAAATCTGCTGGATGTTACTTTCGAACAGACCCAGAGTATTCGGATTCGTCAGCATCAGACCTGCAACATCTCCATGCGCGCACAGTTCTCGAAGATGGTCCAGGTCGGTCAATCCCTCGGAAGTTGAACGAATTGTCTTGACTGAAAAGCCAGACAGATGCGCTGAAGCTGGGTTGGTACCGTGTGCAGAGTCAGGAATCAACATCGTTCGGCGTTCTACGGAGGCGTTCTCGCCATGCCGCTGATCGAGACAGGCACGAATCATCATGATGCCTGTCATCTCGCCGTGAGCACCGGCGGCCGGTTGAAGTGAAACACCGTGAAGTCCAGTGATCTCTGCCAGGCATTCCTGCAATTCGTGGATGACTTGCAGCGCTCCCTGCGCATCGTGCTCTTCCATGAGCGGGTGCAATCCTGCAAAGCCGGCAATCCGCGCTACTTTTTCATTAAGGCGCGAATTGTATTTCATCGTGCATGAGCCGAGTGGATACATCCCCAGATCTATCGAGTAATTCCACGTTGACATCCGCACGAAATGACGGATGACATCGACCTCGCTGACTTCCGGCAGCCCCTCCAGATCGTCATCTCGTCGCAAGTTCGCGGGTAGGAGTTCGTCGAGCGAAGTTTCTTCAACATCGAGAGCGGGCAAACGATAGCCGACGCGACCAGTGTGTGAACGCTCGAATATCAAGTGTTCATTTGGGCTGATGTGCTGAGTTACTTTCGTGATGCGAGTTGAGTCCATCTTGAAGAGTCGAAACTTATGACGATCGGCGATCCGTAATACTTCTCAGACCGTCCACGAGCGCGTCGATCTGCTCACGTGTATTTACTTCTGTTACGCAGACAAGGAAGTCTTGATTGCAATCGGGGTAGAAGCGAGATAAAGCGATGCCTCCTTCGATCCCTTTTTCTTTTGCAAGCCGTCTTAACAGATCCGTTGCGTTTACTGGTCCACGCACAACAAACTCATTGAAGCGCGGCCCTCTGAAGCGCAACGAAAAGCCATCGAGTTCACTGATTCGGCGCGCGGCGTATGCAGTCTTTTGCGCACACTGATATGCAACTTCCTGCAAGCCGCGCCTGCCCATCGTCTCCATGTATACAGTTGCCGCCAGAGCGATCAGCCCTTCATTGGTGCAGATGTTTGAAGTGGCCTTCTCGCGTCGAATATGCTGCTCGCGAGCTGCTAGCGTAAGTACGAAGCCACGACGTCCCTGTTTGTCGAAAGCTTCACCAACGAGTCTCCCCGGAATCTGCCTTGCGTATTTCTCACGAACAGCGAACATGCCCACGTACGGTCCGCCGAACGAAAGCGGCACTCCAAACGATTGTCCTTCAGCGACAACAATGTCGGCGCCGGCAGCTCCCGGCGATTTCAGAAGTCCCAACGAGATTGCTTCGGTAACAGCAACAATCAACAAGGCTCCGCTCGCGTGAGCTTTCTCGGCAAGAGATTGGATATCCTCGATCGAGCCGAAGAAATTCGGTGACTGGACCACGAGAGCTGCTGTCTTATCGTCCAGGCCGCTAGAATAATCTCCTGCCACCACCTGGCCCGTTTGCTGATCAAAGCCTACTAACTGCAACTCAATACCTGCGTGCTGAACGTACGTACGAACAACTTCAAGATACTGAGGGTGCACAGAAGCAGCGGCGATCACCTTTGAACGCTTCGTTACGCGCTCAGCCATCAACACAGCCTCAGCTAACGCAGTCGAGCCGTCGTACATTGACGCGTTCGCGACTTCCATCCCGGTCAACTGGCAAACGAGCGTCTGAAATTCAAATATGGTTTGCAGCGTGCCCTGCGATATCTCTGGTTGGTATGGCGTGTAGGCTGTAAAAAATTCAGAACGCGAAAGGATGTGATCGACTATGGTCGGACTGTAATGTGAATAAGCTCCGCCGCCGAGAAAACTGATTTTTCCCGCACCGGCATTTCGATCTCCGAGTTCCTGAAAACGCGAGAGTAGCTCGATCTCAGAAAGTGCCGGCGGTGTGTTCAGGTTGCGGCGTAGACGAAGTTCGTCAGGGATTGAGGAGAATAGATCTTCTGAAGTGTTGAGGCCGATTGAGTTGAGCATCTCGGCCCGCTCTTCGGGCGAGTTCGGAATGTAGCGCAAGATTACTCAGTCTCAGCTTTCGTGAAATCTTCGTATTCGGCTGCTGTCAACAGGCTGTCGACCTCACCGGGATTTGCCATTTTCACTTTGACCATCCAGCCTTCGCCGTAAGGGTCGGAGTTTACTTTCTCCGGCGTGTCATTCAGTTGTTCGTTGATCTCTGCGATCGCGCCTGCCACAGGAGTGAAAACTTCCGACACAGCCTTTACGGATTCGACGGAGCCGAATGGTTCGTTAGCAGCGAACTCATCTCCCTTTTTTGGAAGTTCAACGTACACGACGTCACCGAGCGAATTTTGCGCGTAGTCGGTGATGCCGATAGTCGCAATATTGCCGTCTACTCTGACCCATTCATGATCTTTGCTGTAGTGTAAGTCTTCTGGGACATTAGCCATGACTTATCCTCTCATTTCGGAATTCCGCCTTTGGCAACTATTTACTTGAGTCGCTTGTAGAACGGCGTCTTAACAATTTGTGCTGCAATCAATCGACCTCGCACGTCGATCTGTATACTTTGTCCCGCAGTTGCAAATTCTACGGGCAGATACGCAAAGCCGATGTTCTTCTTCAAAAACGGCGCTGGACTGCCGGAAGTCACACGCCCCACGCGATCGTCATTGACCACAACTTCCTGACCGTCGCGAGCGATGCCGCGCTCTGTCATCTCGAAGCCAACTAACCGGCGTCGAACTCCTTCCTGCTTTTGAAGAGCGAGGGCTTCCTTGCCAATGAAGTCGGTTTTATCGAGCTTGCAGATCCATCCGAGATTTGCTTCCAGCAGCGTGGTAGTCTCGTCGAGCTCGTTACCATAAAGCGCCATCCCGGCTTCAAGCCTCAATGTGTTTCTCGCTGCCAGACCACACGGAAGCACACCGTCAGGAGATCCGAAATTGCCGGCATCCAACAACTTCTTCCAAAGTTGTTCAGCTTGCTCGGATGAAGCGTAGACCTCGAAACCATCCTCTCCTGTGTATCCAGTGCGCGAGATTATCGATGGGACGCCATCAACTTCGCCTTCGGTGAAGTGGTAGTACTTAATTTCGTTCAGTGGAACGGAGGTCAGTGATTGCACGATGGACGATGCATTTGGTCCTTGCAGAGCGAGCTGGCAGTAGTCAGAGCTGACGTTGCGTAGCTCAACCGCTTCACCTCGATGATGCGACTTGATCCACTCCCAATCCTTATCTGTTGTGCTCGCATTAACCACGAGCAGGAGGTGATCTGCGGCGAAACGATAGACTAGCAGGTCGTCAACAACAGTCCCCTTAGGTGTGGTAAGAGTTGAGTATTGGGCCTGTCCGTCGATCAGCTTTGAAACATCGTTCGAAGTAATTCGATTGACGAATGAGATCGCATCAGGACCACACACGTCGATCTCGCCCATGTGCGAGACGTCAAAAAGGCCGCATCGAGTCCTTGTGCGCAGATGCTCTTCGACAATTCCGGCAGGGTACTGCACCGGCATGTCCCAGCCGCCGAAGTCGACCATGCGACCACCCATTTCGCGATGTACGCTATTTAGGGGTGTCTTCTTCAGCTGGGCAGCAGGTGCAGTCAAGTGTTCTCCGAGGTTTGTCACAAACCCATCGTTACAAACTACAAAAATAAGGCGAAACCGCAAACTAACATGCTGTGAGCGGTGCGTCAAGCGAGGTATTGTGAGGCTTTTAGGCGCTTTTGTACTTCACAGAATCATCACGTGAGCGACGATTTTGCGTGCCAATTTTCGAGCACTGATTTGCCTTGTGGGACGTAAGGTTTCGGCTAGAAGTTGCGGTCGCGGACATCGACCTTTTGGACAGCGAAGACTACTCGCATGGTGTCGGGTCTGCGATCCAATTTAGCAGGGACAAAGGCTGCGTCCTGGCGCAATGCCAGCTCAAACTCATCAAGCATGCGGCGATTGCGTGGAGGCTGGACAACACCTGAGAGCGAGGCGGCTCCGTTGCTGAATACGGTTGTGATGACCACCATGTCGTCCGCATCTTCTTCTTGCGGATGAGCGTAAGAGCGAGTCAATGCAGCTAGTGCTCCTGTTGGATTGAGACTTGGTGATTGTTCTGCAAAGGGTGCTCTGCTTGCTGCATAAACTGCCGGCGTTACGGGTTCGTAGATGTTTGGACTAAGGGCGTAGGCACTTTGGTTCGCTGCCTCACGAAGCGCGATGAAGTGCGGTCGCAGGCCCGCGAACATTGCGGCGAAGAGAATGACTGATGCGAATGAACCGATCGTGTACGGCATGAGTCGCGGCTCAAGCCAACGTGCAAGACGAACAGAGAATGAGGGTTGAGGACTTTGTTGTCGCGCAGCAGCTTCGATCATTAAAGCATCAGTAATCGAGCCGCTGAGATTCACCGGTGGCACGGGTCGAGTAAGATTACCCAGGCGGCGAGTGATTGACCGCATTTCCAGGGCATGCGAGCGGCAAACCGGACATGTCTTCAGGTGATCATCGACGGCCACACGAGCTGGGAGGGACAGAACGTCATCGATGTAAGCTGAAAGCGCTTGTTGTGTTTCTTCGCACGACATAAGACATTTTTGATTTTCGATTTTAGATTTTCGATGGCGTCGTTATTCATCGAACCGATGCAGGACCAATCGAAAATCAGCAATCGCTAATCGAAAATCCCTAATCCTGGATGGCTGGCCTACCCCGGCTGCTCCCTTGAATCAAGGAAGCAACTCCGACAAGGTTAAAGGCTTAGCCCTGAGAATAACTGCAAACGACTCAACGGGTGTTGCTGGCCACGTTTTCAATTCGCTTCATGTATTCCCAGATGCTTCCTCCCCCCGCCCTCGTCACTTCGACCCATTTGGCACCGAGTTGTTGTGAGCCGGGGTGGGTCAGCCATCCAATTTACAAAGAGCCTTCAAGTTTTCGCCGCAATTCCTGGCGGCCCCTCGCTAACCGAGATTTGACGGTCCCGATGCTGATTTCCAGCGTCGCCGCAATCTCCTCGTAACTAAATCCCTCAATGTCTCGGAGGATTACCGCCTCGCGGTAAGGTCGTCCCAGACTTTTCAATGCGGCCATCAAAGCCGCTTCGCGTTCGTGAGCGAGTGTCGCCTGCTCGGGGTTGCTGGATTTGTCAGCGCGAAGATTGAATATCAGCGCCTGACCGTTCCCGTCCGTTCCGTCCAGTGAGACCGTAAAGTCGCGTTTACGGCGTCGCCACCAGCGCCACTTATTCCGTGCCTGGTTAATGGCGATCCGGTAAATCCAGGTTCTTAAATCAGCCTCACCGCGGAAGTGATTGATTTTCTGGAACGCTCTTAGGAAGGTCTCCTGAGTTAAATCCCGAGCCTCCTCAGCGTTTTCAGTCAAGCGGTAAAGCAGTCCATAAATCTCGCCTGAGCGCTCACGAACCAACAGGTCGAATGCCGCTGCTTCGCCCTGTTTCAGTCTTTCAATGAACTGGGTCTCGGCACCTACAGACGCATCAGCCGTGGTTGCCGAGGCAACCTGCTCCAAACCCATTTGCCCGCGGAGGGCTATTGGCTCTCCGTAGCTCACTGATTACCCCCTGGGGCGGGAATTGGAGGAGCTGCCGACCTTTGCCCATTCCCCGATAGGCTGACCATTAGACACCGCTTGTTCCTGATTTGTTCCCAAGTATTTTCCACAGCAATTAGATGCCGATACGCACACTTTTTATTAAAGCACCGTTGCTTGACAAGTTTTCGTAACGGCCATTAGAGTGACTTTTTGCAATCATACACCTAATCGAACGCAGTTCACTACGTGGACTTGCGAGAAGGAAGTTAGTGGCAAAATATAAGAAAAAACGGGCTCGCGAACTTCAGCACGACCGGTTTCGCGATACCGCTATGCAGCTTTTCGACCGGTTCGGTGACCGGCTCGAAGGTCGTGGCCGAACAATCCTGTATGTGCTTGGCGGTATTGTACTCGTAGGAATCATCTCGCTACTCTTCCTGAGGTGGAACAACCGGAAAAACGAAGAAGCCAAACGCGCGATGGGTCGTGCAATCGCTATCGCTACGACGCCTGTTTCTTCAGCCAACACACCTATTGACAATGAAGGTCCGAGCTTCAAGAGCGAACAAGAGCGGGCTCAAAAAGCAGTTGAGGAATTTCAAAAGGTAGCGGCAAAGTACGGGGAACCTTACCGCGGCCAAGCCCGATATCTTGGTGCTACTAATCAGCTAATTCTCGATCGCCAGAAAGCGATCGCGGAATTGCGCGAGCTCAGCACGAGCGGCAACGCCGAAGTCGCGACGCTGGCGAAATTCGCGCTCGCTCAGGCTCTTGAAGGTGACGGTAAGTTCGATGAAGCTGCACAGCTTTACAAGGAGCTGGCTTCATCGGGCGGGCAGGTGATTCCGCCTGATACTGCGAACCTTCGCCTTGCTCTGGTTTATTCGAAACAAGGAAAGAAGAAAGAGGCCGCTGACCTTCTTTTCAATATCGTCGATGCTTCGCGAAAGGCTAAAGGACCGGATCAATTGCCGTTGACCCCGTCCGGCGCTGCCAGTGACGCGGCTAAAGAACTACAGAAGTTAGATCCCGACCGGTACGCTCAGCTGCCACCGGAAGCCCCTCCGCTTGGGTAAGATTGCCATCGTATGTGAGCGCGGACCTTGGATAACCTTACCCACTCGTTGATCGGGCTTACGCTCGCGAAAGCCGGTGTCGAAAAGTTATCTTCTCGCGCTACCATCACCTGCCTGCTAGCCGCTAACGCTCCTGACTCGGACATCGTCGTCCTCGCTTTCGGAGATCGCTGGGATTTCCTTCATCACCATCGCGGTATAACCCACTCCTTCGTCGGCACACTTGCTCTCGCCGTACTGTTGGCTCTCGTTATCTACCTGATTGAGTATGCGGCCGCCCGCATTCGCTCACGGCCAACGTCCGTTTCAATCAGAGGACTGATGATTGCCTCCCTGCTGGCATCCGCCACGCACCCGTTGATGGACTGGACGAACAATTACGGAATTCGTTTGTTGCTCCCGTGGTCGGGAAGATGGCAGTACGGCGACTTTGTTTTTATTGTCGATCCATTTCTCTGGTTTATTTTTGGCGGCGCTGTTTTCCTGGTCACAGCCAACACTAAAGCTCGAACTGCTTTCTGGATAGTACTAGCCGCAGCGGTAACCTATCTCATACTTTTTGCGGCAACGCGACGAGGAGGACTCACTGATCCCACGTTCGTCCGGATCGCGTGGATTGTTGGCCTGGTGATTTTGATCGTTCTATATCGTCTGCGCACGACACTGCGTTGGGGCTCAAAGATTCCGATATTGGGTTTAGTAGTGGCGACAATCTACGTGAGCTGCCTTGCGTATGCTCATCGAGTTGCTTTGCAACAGACTCGGCCTCTTTCCAACTTAATCGCGAGCCAAAACGGCGAGAGCGTTCTTGAACTCGCTGCGATGCCGACGCTTGCGAATCCTTTTTATTGGCAAACTGTGTTCGAAACTGATCGCGCAACCTATAGATTCAACTTACGTCTAAATGCGGATCCGGATCTCTCCCACGTCATTCGTTACGAAAAACCCACACCCGAAGTTACGCCGGTTCTTGAGCGTGCACTGAAAGAACGACCGTCTCAAATCTTCATGGAGTTTGCTCGTTTTCCGGTAGTCAAGATTGTTCCAAATTGTATTGGGCAAACGCTCGTTCAATTCGCGGACTTACGATACACTGAGCCAGGCAGCGGACGCGGTACGTTTTCACTAGATGTACCAGTTGAATGTCCTGCACCGTAATCAGATGAGTGACACGAAAGACATCGCGAGCGTTCGCGTCTCACCAGGCGCATACCTGGCGACTTCGAGCTTGCTTACGTTTGCTGCTGTTCTACTGCTCCGTTCGGGACACGATCTCTGGGCGTTGATACTCGTAGCTTGTGCGTGGCTCGTTATTCCAGTGCTTGCCGCGACTGATAGATTAGTCTTTGACGGTGAGCGTCTAACTCGACGCGGTGTAATACCTGTCGTCCTTCGCTTCTTTTTTGGCCGTCGCTGGGAATTAAACGTCGCAGACTTTGAAAACGTCGACACCACGGCGTTGCGTACTCTTCGACGAGGTGGGTCAGTACGTTATCGCTACCGCACTGAGATTTCCGGGAAGGGCACTCGTTTTGTCTTTGCCTCGGGTGGCAAGAACTACCGCAGCATGGTGCGTGCTCTGTTTCCGCTGATTCACGAGGACAAGATTGACAGCCGGAGCCGGGATTTGCGTGACTACCTGATAGATCCAAGGTCGCTGACTCAAAAAACACGACTCTCTCAGCTGGCGCCGGAGGAAGTAATCGCGAGTGCAACATCCGGATTCAAGCTTCGCGGTAAGCGGAGTAACGAGCCCGTTGAAGGTACTCCAGAAGTTTCGACAAGCAACTTTGAAAGAGCAACCTTATTGGGCCGTCTGGCGAATGAGCTGCGTGTCGCGGGCCGACTTGCAGAAGCGAGTGAGGCGTTTCGTCGCGCTCTCAATATGATTCCCAGAGAAGCCTGGCTTATCTATGACTTTGCAAAGCTACTTCGCTCACAAGCGAGCGCAAACTCGGATGCGCGCTTGCTTTCAAAGGCGCGAGCCGCTCTTCACCTCGCCACCATACGTGCCGGAAGAGATGCAAATCTGCTCGCTCTCATTGGCGAAAGCACGCTCGAGTGCGGAGATGTGAAGCGTGCGCAAAAAGTCTTCCAAAAAGCAATTGAGGCGGATGGAGGAAGCGTTAAAGCTCGGCTCGGTTTGGCAGACGTCGCGTTGAGAGAAGGGAAGCTGGCACACGTAATCCACCATCATCGCGACGCAGCGTTGGTCGCAGCAGAAAAAGCACTCTCGGCGTACGCGCGACGTGAAGCCGATTATTACGCCCGTCTTAACGATGATGATGAATACCTGGCAGCCGAGCTTCGCCGGATTAACTTGCTACAGCATGCAACGAGAGTTCGTCGTCTTTCAGCCGCAGTTACAAATGCCGGTATTCTGTTGGCGCTCGCAGGCGGTTATTTTGACAG
>JBKPAC010000062.1:0-41394 GCA_046726175.1 Acidobacteriota bacterium | reverse complement strand
GAGCAAGAAGTATCCGGCGATTGTAGTAACCCATCCCTTCGGCGGCGTGAAGGAGCAGACCGCAGTCTCTACGCCCAGCACCTAGCCGAGCAGGGCTTCATCACTCTAGCGTACGACGCTTCCTACCAGGGCGAGAGCGGTGGTGAGCCACGCTTGATGGAGGTTCCGGCCCAGTGACTTGACGACATTAGTTGCGCGATTGATTTCCTGGTCCAACAGCCGCATGTCAACTCGAACCGAATTGCCTCGCTCGGCATCTGTGCGGGCGGCAGGTATGCGTTGTGCAACGCCCAAACCGAGTTGAGGGTGTAGGCCGTTGCGGCAGTGAGCACGTTCAACCTCGGCGAAGCACGTCGAGAGGGCATGGGGACAATCTCTTACGACGAACGAATGAAGCGACTGGTGAACGCCAACGAGGCGCGATCGCGCGAAGCGCGTGGCGAGGCAGTACAAACGGTGCCAGTGGTGCCTGATAGTCCAACCAGCTTTACAGCGAGCACGCCACAGCTTTACCGCGAAGGCTACGACTATTACCGCACCGCTCGCGGTCAGCATCCGAACTCGCCGAACAGGTACGTCCTTTCCAGCCTGCCACTGCAGATGGCCTTTTTCCCTTTCAATCAACTCGAGATGATTTCCGCACGTCCGCTATTGCTCATCGCCGGCTCGAAAGCCGATACGCTCTTCTGGAGCAAGCAAGTCATGGAGAAGGCGCGCGAGCCGAAGGAGCTTTTCGTCGTCGAAGGCGACACCCACATCGGCATGTATGACAGGCCCCAGTTCGTTACGCCTGCGATCGCAAAGCTGAAGGAGTTCTTCGATAAAGCGTTATCGTGAAAACCATCGGTCAATCATCAGGTTCTTGAGCGCTCAATTGCAAACTACTGTTCAACTATTGGAGATGAGATAGACGGAAGGATTCTATGAATACGAGGCATCGGGAGTCATTCATTATTCTCTGGCTTGTCGCAGCTACTCTTTTTACCTCAGCAAGTGCGCAAGAAACCAAAAGGAGCAAGCAAGAGCCGCTGGTGATCAGGGAGCAAGGCAGTTTCGCTATCGGCGGAACGGTCATCAACAAGCCAGGAAAGTTTGATCCGTATAACCCGACACCCGACGGGCAAACGTTTCGTGGTGATCACGCTTACGTGTTTTATCAGATTCCGGCGAGGGCTCGTCAGCTTCCTCTGTTGATGTGGCATGGCATCGGGCAGTTCTCGAAGACTTGGGAAACTACGCCAGACGGACGTGAAGGTTATCAAAATATTTTCCTGCGCCGTGACTTCAGCGTCTATCTGATTGACCAGCCACGTCGTGGTAACGCAGGTCGCAGCACAGAGCCTATTTCACTAACACCCACACCTGACGAGCAGGGATGGTTTGGCACTTTCCGTCTCGGCATCTGGCCTGATTTCTTCCCCGGTGTTCAGTTTTCCCGTGAGCCGGAGGCCCTGAACCAGTACTTCCGTCAAATGACTCCAACCACAGGCCCACTTGATGGAGATGTGATGACGCGCGCTGTAGTTGCGCTCTTTGACAAGGTTGGGCCAGCAATTCTGGTTACCCATTCACATAGCGGTGGCTTCGGTTGGCGCACAGCCATCAAGAACCAAAATGTCCGAGCCATCGTCTCTTACGAATCGGGCAGCGGATTCGTCTTCCCGGAAGGCGAAGTGCCGGCTCCTATTCCAAGTGCCGGTGGACCATTGGCGGCGGTGGGAATTCCAGTGGCTGAATTCATGTTACTCACCAAGATTCCCATCGTCATTTATTACGGCGATTTCATTCCCAAAGAACCAATGGCAAATCCGGGGCAAGATGGATGGCGCGCTCGTCTGGAGATGGCGAGGAAGTGGCGTGATGCGGTGAACAAGCATGGTGGTGATGTCACAGTGGTCCATTTGCCCGAAGTTGGCATTAAAGGCAACACTCATTTTCCCTTCTCAGATCTGAACAATCTGCAAGTCGCTGACTTGATGTCTGCGTGGCTTAGAAAGAAGGGGCTCGACAAGTACAAGCGAAACTAACTGAGCAGTGACGAACGCGCGGGCAGTACCGCATTACGTTTCGGGGCAAGTGCAACGGATCGTTGGCTACCTTGGTTGTCATAAACGGAAGGATTCTATGAAGACGAAGCATCGAAACTTGATTAACGTACTCTGGCTGATCACCGCCGTCATTCTTACTTCCGCCAGTGCACAGGAAACAAAGAAGAGTGGGCAAGGTCAGGGTACGAATTCTGCAACCCCGACGGTTCGTACCGCCTCCGGAATCGTGCGTGGTGTAACCGAAGGAGACGTCTCAAGCTTCAAAGGGATTCCGTACGCAGCTCCGCCGGTCGGCGACAATCGTTGGCGTCCGCCCCAACCCTTGCGCGCGTGGCAGGGAGAGCGTGATGCAAGCAGTTTTGGCGCGCAGTGTCCGCAAGCAGGCTTTCCACGCGGCTCTGCGATGTCCGCGAACTCGTCGGAAGATTGCTTGTTTGTGAATGTCTGGCGACCAGCCGCGGTTGCACAGCGAGCAAGACTTCCGGTGATGGTGTGGATTCACGGCGGTGCCTTCGTGTTTGGCAGCGGCTCCTTTCCTGGCTCTGCGGGTGGTCCATTCGCTCGGCAAGGAGTAATCCTCGTCAGTTTGAACTACCGTCTGGGGCGTCTTGGATTCTTCGCCTTCCCCGCGCTGAGCTGCGAGCATCCGGAGGAGCTCAAGGGTAACTACGCCTACATGGACCAAGTCGCCGCACTGGAGTGGGTGCAGAAGAATATCGCCGCCTTCGGAGGCGATCCGAAGAACGTCACTATCTTTGGCGAGTCTGCGGGTGGCGTATCGGTACATTCACTCCTGACCAATCCGATTGCGCGAGGCCTTTTCCATAAAGCGATCATCGAGTCTGGTGGTGGCCGAGATGGTGTCCTAACCGGTCGACCGATTCATGAAGACAATTCTAATCCGTTCTATCCCGTTTCAGCGGAAACGATCGGAGTAAACTTTGCGCGCAAGCATGGAATCCAGGGCACGGATGCGGACTCACTTGCCAAGCTCCATGCCTTGAGTGCGGCCGAGATTGTGGATGGAGGTCAGGAAACCGATGGGCCGAACGGTCCGCCTATTTACTCAGGTCCGATTCTCGACGGTAGACTGGTTGTCGAAACTGCTGAGAGTGCGTACAAAGCCGGCAGGCAAGCGCGCGTTCCGCTCATTATCGGATCGAATAGTGCGGAAGTGCCGTCTGGTTTCGTCAATGCGAATTCGAAGGAAGAACTGCTATCTCTGTTCGGGAACCTTAGGAACAATGCGATTGCTGTCTACGATCCTGACGGCAACACTGACTTTGCCAAGATGCTGACGATGGTCAATACCGACAAGGTATGGGCGGAGCCGGCTCGCTTCACCGCGAGCGCGTTCGTGGCCAAGGGCGCACCGGCCTTCATATATCTTTTCTCCTACGTCTCGCCCTCAATGCAGGGGAGAATGCGGTATGGTGCGGCACACGCATCCGAAATCCCTTATGTATTCAACAACCTCAATTCGCCGAATGGAGCTAATGTTGCGCCCATGGACCAAGAGGTCGCCAACATGATGAATACCTATTGGGCAAACTTCGCCAAGACCGGTGATCCTAATGGTCCGGGACCGCCGAAATGGCCCGTTTACAATCCCCAAAAGAACGAGATCCTTGAGGTCCAACCCGATGGTTCACCGGTCGGCAAACCCGATCCTAAAAAAGCGCGACTGGACGTGCTCGAGCAGGCAGTCAAGATTATGACGCCACGCTAAGCCCTACTCGGGATTTACATGGGGGGTGGGATGCACAATTCGAAGGATCAGGATCGGTGCTGTCGCTTTTGTTCGCGGCAGCGCTATTCACTTCTTTAACTAGCAGCGAGCATTACTGACCGTCGCATAACCAGCGCGGAGCTCACGACGGGTCACATGAGAGTCAGTAATTGTTACTGGGCTTTTTGCGGAGTCAATAAGTCGTGGTGATTGTGGTGGTCCAGCTAGGTGCAGTTCGCTCTAGATAGGTTGAGTCTTAATTAACCCAAACGGAGCAAATTGTTGAAACGTTGCGCGAACTGCGCGCACTCGACCAGCGAAGGGTGCCAGCTAGTTCAACTCGCTCATCCAGATGTTCCCAATCGTTTCTGAGTACTCGTAAACAACTTGATTGCCAAGCGGTGACCAAGCAGGATAACGCGCGAACGAATTGAGTTTTTTGTAGTCGGTCAACTTTAGCTGCTTCTTCGTCGAGCGTGAGACCCAGTAGACGTTCCAGAATCCGTTCCGAAAACCGGCGAACAAAATCTTGTCGCCGTCGGGCGACCAACCGTAAGCCCAGCTCTGCCCTTTGTCAAAAGTCAATTGTGTTGTCGCGCCGCCGTCGCTCGGGATAATCATGATGTTCGTGTCGTCGCCCCGCTTCACTTGGAAGGCTATATACCTGCCGTCGGGGGACCACGCAGGGAAGCCCATCAAATCTTTGTCGAATGTTAATTGTTTTGGCTCACCCCCTGCTAATGAAGCCGTCCAGACGTTGATGACATCGGCGCCGCGTTTGAAATTAAAGACGACCCGTTTGCCGTCGGGCGAGAGTCGAACGTACTCGAGATTGTCCTGCAAATCGAGCAGCATTCGTTCGCGCTTAGTATTCAAGTTGATTGCCCAGTACGTCCAATGCCCGGTGCGATTTGAAACATAAGCGACCTCTTCCATGTTCGGAAACCAACTGGCCATCATCTCGTTGTTCTCCGCCGTTGTGAGTTGAGTTTGACTGCTGCCATCCGCATTTGCCAGCCAGATGTCGCAGCTTGTTCCTCCTCTGAGACAAGACGTGAACGCGATGCGCTTACCATCAGGTGAGAACGACTCTTGATGAATACGACCGCTGACTTTTTGTACCAGGGTTGCGGGCACGCCGCCGGCTTCGCTCGAAGGTAAGCGCACAGGAACGGATACAAGACTTTCGCTCCTCGTAAGCGAGTTGAAAACCATCTTCTTGCGATCTGCGGAGAAACTGACTCGCCGAGGGCTTTCAGGCAAAGCAACGTTTCCGCCAATTGCAGAGGGTTTCTCAATCGGCTCGCCCGTGTTGGGATTGATGCGTACCTGCTGTACGCCTCGCGCTATGAAAATGACGCTCTTGCCATCCGGAGCATAGACAGGCGCATAACCCTGGTTGGAGATAAGTTTTGCACCGTCACCGTTGATTGAAATGGACCAAACCGCAGAAGAGTTATAATCGTCAACTTCAAAAGCAATGCGCTTGCCGTCAGGCGAAAACGCGGGTGCGCCATGTCCACCAGCCGGGTTCCCGACTTGCGACAACTGTTTCGGTTCGCCGCCTTGCGATGGAACAGTCCAGAGCGTCGAAGGCGGCAGCGCAATACGACCGCCGGCGCCCAAGTCGGTAAGCGGATACGTTTGAAAGGCGATCTGTTTTCCGTCTGGCGACCAGGCCGGGTAAGTACCGAAATCAGTGAGTTGTTTCGGCTCTCCGCCGGAAGATGGGATGACCCAAATCCCGCCGCGTGCCTTCGAATGGTACGCGACGAGCTGACCATCAGGCGACCAGGTCGGCTGGAAGTTCTGTTGCCCATCGTTGGTAAGTTGAAACTCTTTCGCGCCGGCCGTGAACGGCTTGATGTAGATTTCAAAACTGCCGTTGTGGTCTGAACAGTAGGCCACCGCTTTCCCGTCTGGCGAAAGAGACGGATAGTCATCCAGACCCGGCCAGTCTGTCACCTGCGTTATAGTCCGGACGCTGACCACCGCAAAAGAATTTTGTCGCGCACGAATAAACCAAACGCCGAGCGCAGCCAGTGCGATCAGTCCAATCGCAAGCGCGGCAGTCAAACTCTTTTTTCGGCTTGAAGGGGCTTCCGCGACTTCTGCAGTCGAGACGGCGCGTGGCACCTGCGCGCTCATCTGTGCCACGACCGGATCCGAGGGTTGCGACGCAGCGGAGTGTTCAAATCGTGATTCAAGCTCCAAGTCGCGTTTGAAATTTTGTAAGTCGAGCAGCAAATCTTTCGCGGTTTGGTAACGCTCTTCGCGCCTCTTCCGCAGAGCCTTTTTGACGACGTGTTTGAGTTCGTCGGGCGTTGAGTCTGAAAGCAGCGGCGGTTCTGTCTTCAATATTGACGCTATCCTGTCGCTCGTTGTCTCGCCCGCAAAAGGATTGTTTCCGGTGAGCATTTCGTGGAGCATCACGCCCAAACTCCAGACGTCCGTTCGCGCATCGACCGATTTCCCGCGCGCCTGTTCGGGCGACATGTAAGCGACCGTTCCCATGATGACACCCGGCTGGCTCAAGAGCTTTTGTGTTTCTTCTTCGCTTTCGGCCTGCACGATCTTCGCAAGACCGAAGTCCAAAACTTTCACCACACCGCGTAACGTGATGACAATGTTTGCAGGCTTAATGTCGCGGTGGACGATGCCGTGCGAGTGGGCCTCTGCCAGCGCGTCGGCGATTTGCAGCGCGATGTCGAGGGTCTCAGCCAAACTGAACCTCCCGTCTTTGAGTTTCTCCGAGAGCGTATCGCCCTCGATGTACTCCATGGCAATGAACGGCTCGTCCAGGTTGTCGTCGATTTCGTAAATCGTGCAGATGTTCGGGTGATTGAGGGCGGAGGCTGCCTGCGCCTCGCGCAGGAAACGCGCGGCGCGGTTGGTGTCCCGGCAGAATTCGGCCGGCAGCATTTTGAGTGCGACGCGTCGTTTCAGTTTTGTGTCCTCTGCCAAAAAGACTTCGCCCATTCCGCCCGCACCAACTTTCGACACGATGCGGTAATGAGAGATCCTTGTATTAGCCAAATGCTCTTTACTCATCGCATTTACTACTTCGGAAAACCACGCGCCACAGCAAAGGTTGAAAGCGCGGGTCGTCGCGCAAAGGGTCGAGAAAAGGATCAACTTTCAGGCGTATCAATTCCTGACGACGATCTAGGTAATTTTTAGAGCCATTGAAACGCTTGATCCTTTTCGTCGAGTGCCGCATAAAAGGCCTCAAAAGGATAGGGGGAATCTATCGGTGCTTGGAAATTTCCTTCAACTGCGGCAGCGACTTCAATGACGTCTTTATTGCCAGGCGACGCGTAGATGTGTCTGAGCAGTACCTGCTTCCACTCATTATCATTTAACTGTCGCGGGGCGTTGTATTAGACGATAGCTTAGCTGGTAAAGCTTTTCCATATGATAAGTGATACCGAGCTAATAGTGAGGATAGTTTAAACAGCTGGTCTGTCTCGAATGTCTTACTAGATTGTTCGATGGCATCGTTTCGGCGGGCGAAAAGGTAGTCTTCACCCAAATTTACTGTTTTGTGACCGGACTACTTCATCACGGTGCCTGCATCGTTGCCCGTCATTTCCATAAGATCTGTGATGAATGTGTGTCGAAGGCTGCAAGCTTGTTGAGATCCGCCCAAGAAGAGCACAAGGTATTTTCGGTCTCACGAGAAACATAACAAGAGGCGAGACTTTCGAGTGTCGCCTCTATTGGCCGCGTAATAGGGCAGTTTGCACGAAGGGCCTTGGAAGTTTTGTTGAACTGCTCGCTTGTTGTGACGATGGTGGCTTTTCGTGGCCATTGGTCCTGCCAAAAAGGTGGAATTGGTTTAGTAAGTGTGCTATAAACAAGCCCCGATTCAATTAAACAGGCCGATTAAATCGCTACCAAATTCAGCATTGACACCTCGCCCCACCTGATTTGGAGTTTCCCGCGCCGTCTTTGCCAGGGTGATTTAAAATGTCCAAAGCTCTTCTTCTTCTCGCTCTCGTCGTTCTCTTTGGCTCTTTTCCAAGTCACGCTCAAGGCCAAACGACAAGTGGTAGGAGCCAGACCCTTACAAACATCAAAAATCAGAAAGATCCTATAAGTGCAGCACGTCCGTCTTCGGTCGCTTCAACTGAGCTGGGCGCCGAAGCAAAGAAGTTCTACCTGGAGGGGTTGAAACTTGCCGAGGCGGGACAATTTCCAGAAGCGGCGGAAAATTTTCGGCAGGCGGTAAGACTGGATAGTGAATACGTTGATGCATATTCCGAGCTTGGTCGGATGTATTTCAAGATGCGCGAATGGCAAAAGGCTGTAGATAACCTTCGCCGAGCAATCGACCTGCGCGCGAAGAAACGAGAGACGCAGTCGCCTAATCAACAGCCGGCGATGCAAGCGCGTGACGGATCCGGCACTTCAGAAAAGACCAACTTCAAAGCGCCGCAAATCACACCAAACACCGCCTCTGTGAAACCAGTGCAGCCCGGACCAACAACAATGTCGGCGGAACGGCGACAAGAGACCGGGGTGTCTCTGAAGCCTGAGGTCAAACGCGAACTCAAACAACAAGCGACCAACACAAACACCGCCGCTGTGAAACCAGCGCAGCCCGGACCAACAACAATGCCGGCGGAACGGCGACAAGAGACGGGGGTGGCCCTGAAGCCTGAAGTCAAACGTGAACTCAAACAACCAGCCGCCAACGCAAACACCACCGCTGTGAAACCAGTGCAGCCCGGACCAACAACAGTGCCGGCGGAACGGCGACAAGAAACCGGGGTGGCCCTGAAGCCTGAAGTCAAAGGTGAACTCAAACAACCAGCGACCAACGCAAACACTGCTGGTGTGAAGACGCTGCAACTGCAATCCCAAACGAGGAACACCAATACGAGCGCTCCAATCAAACAACCAGTTGCAAACGCAGATGATGCTGGTGTGAAAAGCTTGCCCCTCCAGTCAGAACGTACGGCAGATCTGAAAGAGCCCGTTGCCAAGGCCGCGGACCAACGACAGGAGGCAGTGGGTGTACGGACTTCAATGCAGTTCACGCCCTCATCACAGCCTTTAGAAACTAATAGCCCCTCTTTAACTTCAGCTGCAGCGGCCAACGACGATCTTTCCTTAACGAAGATTTACCGTGTAGGTGCAAATGACGTGTTGGATGTTCGCTTAAATGACTCTGAATCGGAGAGATCGACTCTCTTTACCGTTACGCCGTCAGGATTACTCGAGTATCCAGCGCTTAACGAGCCGTTGCTGGTGTCAGGTCTTACAGTGGAGGAAATTGGCACGAAGATCGAGGAAGAGTTAAAGGCGCGGGCGCTGGTTGAAAACGCAAAGATAAACGTTTGGGTCCGCGATTATGCCAGTCACTCGATTCTCGTCAGCGGTCTCGTGAAAGAGTCCGGCACAAAGTTCTTAAGACGTGAGGCTATTCCCCTTTATGTCGTAGTAGCTGACGCGCAGCCAGTTCCCGAGGCGGCAAGAGTAACATTAGTTCGCAACGAGCAGCACAAGATATATGAGATCGATTTGACTCAGGCGGCAGACATGAATTTGCTGGTCCGTCCGGGAGACGTTATCACCCTTCAGCCGAATGTGACGCAGTTTGTTTATATCGGTGGTGAGGTAAAGAATCCGGGTGAGAAAACGTTTCGGCGGGGGTTAACACTTACACAGTTGATCATCACAGCAGGCGGCCTGACAGAAAAAGGCCGAGTCGCTGAAATCGACCGTGATGACGGTCGGGGTTTTTTGGTCGGGTCTCATTTCAGTTTGAAAGATATTCGATCAGGTAAAGCTGCGGATCCATTACTCAAGCCTGGTGATCGCGTAATGATTGTACGTTGAGAACAGATATCAGATCCCATGTCAACTGAAATAGCAAAAGGCAATATTCACTCTGCAACTCAGGAGTTGTGGCGTGTTGTAGAAGGGGATGACGTCGATCAGGTCGAGTTTCTTCTGGCACGTGCAGCTGATATCAACGCAAGCAATGAGAGTGGCATGACCGCTTTGATGCGTGCGGCAGCGCGTGGACGAATTCGGATGGTTCGCGTGCTCCTCCAGCACGGCGCCGATCCAAACATGGTGAGGAACGATCAATTTACGGCTCTAATGCTTGCGGCCTTCTTCGGCCATCAAGACATTGTGCGCATCCTGGTCGAGCACGGAGCCAACACTGATGCCACAGCACGATTTGGGACGTCCGCACAGATGTGGGCAGCCTCGCGTACGTTCAAGGACGTCGTTCGCTATCTTGAACATCCGGGCAGCACTCATGAGTCCAGTAAAGTTGCGACCGTCGCGAACAATTGCGCGAAGTTACCCCTTGAAGCGACGTCCTTGAAGGGCGCTGAGAATGAGAGTTCCCTAATACCTACTATTCCGGTGGAGAGCTTGGTTAGGAACGCCGATTGTATTCCGGGCTTACATAAGGCTCCGGTCGCAAGCGCAGTCCAGAATTCGAATGAATTACGCCAGGTTGCGGAGTCGTTCAAAGATCTTGTTCCGAGAAGCTGGTTTCGTACGCGCCTTCAACCCTTGAACAGGAGCATTCGCGTTTACGCGTGGACAATTTTGCTGCTCACCATCGCGGTGTTTGCGCACCTGGGGTTGGACCGGAACCAACGCGTTGCTAAGCTGACTTCACAGTCTGACCCGCCCGTTGTCATTGACAAAAACGCCGTGGCGGTCAGCCCCAGCAAAGATAGTTTCTCAAACAGTATCGAAGAAAAGGCGGCAGCGCCGTCAGGTGCGCAGCCAGACAAGCTGGTTTCGAACAATGACACAACTTCGAACTCAAAAAAGGCAAGCACCTCAAAGCCGCCAATAACCACTAGCCGTGTTGTCCCGGTGGGTGACTCCGATAGCCGCGTCGCTTTAAAAAAGCCAACTACAACCAGCGTTCGTCAATCACTTCCAACTCCCGAACCTACTCCGGATCTGGCGCGCGGCATACAATTCACGTCAGCGAGATCATCGACACCAAAGCCACAGTCGACAGTTTCACGTGAGCCGGCGACCAAGAGAGATCCTGCTCCACTACCGACCCAGCTCATCAATGGATCGAAGGGTGCCGCACGAGATGGCAAAGTAATCCAATGGCCATAGTCAAGAGCATGAGCTCGAAAAGATTCGAGAATCGGCCGCCTTGCACAGCCGACGATTAAATGCTGGCCGACATCGGCCATCTCCTTCTAGAATAAACCCCGTCTTGATGGAACTTTTCTCACCGCAATCGTGGCTTTTCTCTGCAAAGATGGCTTTGCCACAGGAACAATTCTGGAAAGGCACATCAAAGACGTAGCGGATTCATTGAGTGAGGGCTGCGCTCTCTTGTTCGACTAGCTTCGCCTTGTGTTTTATCTTTATCGATACCGACCTCGTCGACTTTTCGAGACGCATTCGTGGCATAGATTTGCTTGGTAATCTACAATAGGCGCTCGCTCGATCTTCAGAACAGAAGTAAGGATTCTCTCTCTACCACGCCTAACCGAAACATGGGGGTTCCTTCCGGTACACGACTCGGTCGATACGAAGTGCGTTCTTTACTCGGTGTCGGCGGGATGGGTGAGGTCTATCTTGCCCAAGACCTACAGTTGCGCCGCCCTGTAGCCCTGAAGCTTTTACCACCCGAATTTACGCGCGACGAAGAGCGGCTGCGCAGGTTCAAGCAAGAAGCGTTTGCCGCGTCTTCGCTGAACCATCCAAATATCCTCACGATTTTTGAAATTGGTCAACAGGACGATACCTATTTCATCGCCACTGAATACATCGACGGCCGATCGTTGCGCCAGCTTATCACTCAAGAGCCCGTCCAGCTTCGTCAAGTTCTAGACTGGGGAACCCAGATCGCCTCGGCTCTTGCGGCCGCACATACTGCCGGAATCATCCATCGCGACATTAAGCCCGACAACATCATGGTTCGTCGCGACGGCTATGTGAAGGTGCTTGATTTCGGTCTCGCTAAGTTAAGTGAATACAAGAATCTTGCCAGCGATCCGGAAGCGGCAACCGTACAAGTTATTCAAACCGATCCAGGTAAGGTCATGGGCACGGTGAGTTACATGTCGCCCGAGCAGACACGAGGCCTTCAACTAGATGAGCGCACGGACATCTGGAGCTTGGGAGTAATTCTGTATGAACTAATCGCCGGTCGACCTCCTTTCGACGGCCTCAGCACCAGCGATGTCGTTGCCTCCATACTAAGAAGTGAGCCGGTCCCATTGCAGCGTTTCTCGCCGGACGTTCCCGATGAACTGCACCGCATTGTTCGCAAGGCCTTACAGAAGGACCCTGACGAGCGCTATCAGCTGGCGAAAGAAATGGCTATCGACTTTAAGAACCTTCGTCGCGACCTTGAACTGAATGCCGAAATTGAGCGCTCGGTCCAACCTGTCGGTTCAGCTGATCGAAGGTCAGGCAGTCAGAGTCGGACGCAGATGAACCTCTCATGGCCCGTTTCAGATACGGCACCTGTACCCCATCAGCGATCGACCGCAAGCGCTGAACCATTTCTCAAGGATAGGCCGCGATATTCAACCATTTCAAAACTGGTTATAGGCGTCATTGTTTTGACACTGATCGCCGCTGCTTTTGTGATCATAAATCATTGGGTGAGCGGCACGCGCTCAGTTGAGCCCATAACGAACATGCGAATTACGCGACTTACAACTACTGGCAGGGTAGACCAAGCCGTCATCTCTCCTGACGGGAAATATATTGTTCATGCGGCCGCTGAAAATGGACTGCAGAGTCTACGAGTGCGTCAGGTAAACACAAACAGCGACGTAGAAGTCGTTGCGCCTTCAGATGTACGCTACGACAAACTAATTTTTTCACCTGATGGCGATTTCGTTTACTACGTGGCCACCGACGGGAACTTTAGGCGGTAGTGCCAGAAAGTTAATCTCAAACGTAACGAGCGCTGTGACCTTGTCGCCAGATGGGCAGAATCTTGCGTTCATCCGGAACATGTCTGACGTCGGCGAGGACGTGGTGGTCGTTGCAGAGGCAAATGGAAGCAACGAGCGCAAGATTGCTGTGCGTAAACTACCGAACTTCTTTGGCTCGCTTACATGGTCACCAAAAGGGAATTCGCTTGTTTGTGCTGCAGGTAGTTTCGTACCTGCTTACAATACATATCTAATCGAACTTCGACTTGATGATCCAAAAGAAAAACAGCTTGGCAGTCAAACTTGGGCGTCGCTGGGTGAGATTGCCTGGGTTCCTGATTCTAGCGGGTTGGTCTGTACTGCTTCTGATCCTGATTCACCTGGTCTCGATTCCCAACAACTTTGGTATGTTCGATATCCTGAAGGCGAAGTACATCGAATTACAAACGATCTGAACAACTATCACGGCGTCAGTATTACATTGGACTCCAAGAGATTAGTGACACTACAGTCAGCATCTAGCTGCAACCTCTGGGTGGCTAACAATTCTGATTGGAATCAACCGACGCAAGTTACGACCGGTTCCAGACTTGATGGCCGTAATGGAGTTGCATATATGACAGGCGGACAGGTGGTCTATTCCTCGAGTGTGGGCGGCAATATGGATCTGTGGGTTATGAATGCGGATGGTAGCAACCAGCGGCAGCTGACAGCGAATTCGCGCAACAATACTCAGCCCGTCATAACTCGAGACGGACGTTACCTTATCTTTACTTCTGATCGTTCGGGAACCGCTAACATCTGGCGCGCGGACATTGACGGCACGAATCCGCGACAGCTTACAAGTGGTAGTGGCGAAGCATATCCACATCGTACACCCGATGGAAAATGGGTGGTATACACGTTATTGGGTGCAGGGAAGCCTACCGTCTGGCGTGTGTCGATCGATGGCGGCGCACCGGAAAAGATTATCGACGGATACGCGACTAATCCGACTGTTTCGCCTGACGGTGAATCAATAGCCTGTTCTTATCGAGAACAGCCGAACGCGCGGATCAAGATAGGTCTATTTAGCATAAATGGGGGCCAGCCGATCCGTACTTTTGTCATGGGAGCCATGTCCGTGTTTGATTCCGTCAGCTCTTCGCTGAAGTGGACTGCCGATGGCCGGGCAGTAACGTATGTACTGACCGCAGGTGATGTTTCTAATTTGTGGAGCCAGCCTGTTTCGGGCGAACCCGCGAAACAACTAACGCGCTTTAAATCCAGTCGAATTTTCTCGTTCGATTGGTCACCTGACGGCCAGCAATTGATCCTTAGCCGCGGTACAGTGACAAGTGACGTGGTATTGATCAGTAACTTTCGCTAATCAGTCTCACAGTTCCGACATGAAGCGGACCACGGATTCATTGGTTACAAATTATGAGCATCTCCTGACGCTTGAATCAATCGCAGTGAAAAGGACTAGAGACTATTCATCTAATCTACGTTAAGGCGTTGAGTGCTGCTCTAATCTCCTCGTTCGTTGGTCTTTCCTGGTAGTTCAATTCAACTTTCATCCACGTAATCCGGCCCGTCTTGTCAATGACATAAACCGTTGGATGAGGAATGCCTTCAAACTTCTGGCCGTTATAGTCGGGATCTCGAATCCCAAATGCATCGATTACTCGATGTCCCGGATCCGATAAAATCTGGTAATCAATCTTACCTTTACCATCAGCGGCGATCTTTGCGGCAAATTCTCTACTTTGTGTTGGAGTGTCAACACTAATTGCTAGCAGATTAAGAGCCTCGTTTGGTTTCTTCAAGAAGCGTAGCTCAGCTAACTGCTGAGCACAGTACGGTCACCAATTGCCTCGGTAGAACGCGAGGACAGTTGGAGCATTTCCGCGCAGCGCCGACAGAGTTACCTTTTGCCCGTTTTGATCTTCAAGTGTGAAATTCGGAGCCATCTCACCAATCTTCACGGGTTCGTTTCGAGGCTGCAGTTCAGCGTCGAGTCCGGAATTGAGTTTTGAGTTTGAGCAGGACAATCCAATGAGAAAAAGTAACAATACGGCAGTCAACTTTATCTTCATATTAGGAACCGGAGACGAGACAACATGATTAAAAAACCGCTCAGTAGGGGTTTAAGGCACAGAGAGTATTACGAAAAAGCGCGGGGCGCAAAGATATTATTTGGAACTGGGCCGTGAATGAGGAGAGCCGAAGCTCTCCTCTCTTTGTTATGGCTCAACCTCTACGGAAACGGCGGTCAGAGTCCCTGAGCTTGAGCTTCCGATTGTGATTGTGTGATGTGAGACAGGAACTCGAGTGCTTTTTTGATTGCCAGATTTCTTACCTCGGAAAGTGGATGATCCTGCTTCTCGATAAAAACGACTACCTTGACTACTGGAGCCATACTATGAGAATCGTCGCGAAACTCGACGTGTACTTCCATCGGCATGTCTTCGTGAGGCACGATCTTGTTGACTGTTGTTTTCATTGCATCTTCCTCGAAGCTACGCGCTCAATTAGGCTCGCTCTTGGAGAAGGTTTATTCACCACATATCGTAGCCATCTGGGCGGCACCGCTGCGAGAACGCGAGCGTGCAGTGCGATTTGTATCGGCCAGGTCGTCTATATGCCAGCGCGTGGATTGTCCCGCACTGCTAATATTGCCGGCGCGATCGGACTCGTAAGCGTACGGCCCGAAAAATTCCCAATCCGCGGGTGTGTACAGAAAATAGCCCCCACGAAAGACGGCGTGCGCCACGAACTCTGCTTTCGATGGTAAGGTATAAATCCCTCTCTCTCTTAACTGTTGCATCCGTCCCTCCACATTATAATGATCGACTTCCGGTGCCTCCGTCTTATGGAGTCTACGGCGCATAACACGCAGCCGTAGGTATCTAGCAACTATCTCTCAGTTCAATTTTGTAACGTTGTATAAGTTCCGTGAGATATCGCGCACCATTAAAGCGCGGATGTCCGTGGACCTCGAGCACACAGTTCACTGCCAATTCGTATGAATCAACGGCACGCGGCGACCCGTAGTTCTCCGGGCTAAGAATTGTCTTAATACCCGTCTTGGAGAGTCGCCAGTAAACGGCTCTCATAAGGGCGGCCTCGCCACTCAAAAATCCTCGCCCACTTAATATCGTCGCGCGGTCTTGCCATACGCCACTGCATATCTCCTGAAACTGCTCTAAGTTTACGGTCATCGCAGCTACCTAGCCCGAAACTGACACCGGCAACTTCTCGCTATGAGTTCTGTTAACTACACTTGATACTTTCCAGAACATCTCGGCGAGTCTGTTTTCGTTAAACAGCAGCTTACGCTGCGGTTAGATATATGTCAAATATGAAATATATTTTGGGTAGACAATATTTTTCGTATATGGTAAATATCTGTAAGGGAGGCTCGATGATTGGGATTCGCGTAGGTCAATTACTTAAAAGGCACGGTCGAACGTTCTATTGGCTGGCGAAAGAGACCGGTGTTAGCCATACGACGTTGTGGCGCCTTAAAAAAGGTAAGGCACTGGGAATCAACTTCATAACCTTGGAAAAGCTATGTGAGGCGCTCAGTTGCCAGCCGGGCGATCTGCTCTCGTTTACTAACCAGAAAAGACAGGGCGCAAGAAAAAGTCTTCGAACTCACCGAGGCAGCAGTTCCGTATCCAAATAGTTAACAATCCCCCATCCTATAGCTGGATTAATCGCGCGGGTATTTCACTTGCGATGAAATGAGGGGACCTCGCGCTTTGTAATATTTTTGTCAGGTGATGGGTGGCTGGTTATCAATGCGAAGAAATCGTGATAGTTGGTACGTAGATCACACAGATTGAAGATCAAAACCAGGAGTTACAACAGAATGTTGGTCACGCGTATTCATGATCAGGCCGAAAGTCGATTAACTTTCGCACGCGACAATGCTTTTCAGAAGGAAGGAAGGCGAGGCTGTCGCGATTTGGACTCAGATACCGCGAACACAGGTCTTTTCGTTCAGGGGTTTCGTCCCCATTTCCGGTGGCTGCGACGCATGGGCCACAGCCGTGCCGTCGGCCTGCCAGAAACGGCAAAATCTTAGTCGGACCAAGATAAGGAAGAGCTGAGTGCGATGAAAGTTTTGTTTATCAACCCGGAATTTCCGGATACATACTGGAGTTTTCGTCACGCGCTTCCATTCGAGGGCAAGCGATGCGCGTTTCCGCCTCTGGGACTGTTAACAGTTTCTGCGTTACTGCCGGTTGAATGGGAACGGCGACTTATTGATCTAAATGTACAGTCGTTAAAAAATGCCGACATCGATTGGGCTGACATGGTATTCGCCACCGCGATGCTGGTACAAAAGAATTCCCTCAAGGAAGTCGTGAAACGCTGCAAGGCGCGGGGTAGACGTGTCGTGCTTGGTGGTCCATACGTTACGACCACGATCGAGGACCTGCCCGACGCAGATCATATTTTTGTCGGTGAAGCTGAAACTACGTTGCCTCAATTCGTAAAAGACCTGACAGCTGGAGTTGCAAGACGTGTCTACCGAGCAGTCGAAAGACCACCGCTGTCAGCGACTCCACTGGCCCACTTCAAGCTTTCGAATCTGAAGCGGTACAGCGCAATGTGTGTACAGTATTCCCGCGGCTGCCCTTTCTCGTGCGAGTTTTGCGACATTATTGAAATCTACGGGCGTGTGCCGCGTACTAAGAGCAATCAGCAAATGCTGGCCGAGTTTGATGCCCTGAGAAATCTCAACTGGCGTGGGACGGTTTTTATCGTTGACGACAATTTCATTGGCAACAAAAAGAACGTTCGTCAACTGCTGCCCGAACTTGCCGCGTGGCAGAAGAGACATGGCTACCCCTTTTCGCTGCTTACTGAATCAAGTGTAAATCTGGCAGATGATGAGCAGTTGCTTGAAAGCATGCGGGAAGCCGGTTTTCGCCGCGTGTTCCTCGGAATCGAGACACCGGTTGAAGAGAGTTTAAAAGAAGCCCAAAAGTCTCAAAACCGGGGTAACCTGCTAAATTCGGTGAAAAAGATTCAAAGCTACGGAATTGAAGTGATGGCCGGATTTATCGTGGGCTTTGACAACGATCCTGATGACATCTTTGACCGACAGATCGAGTTTATTCGAGACAGTGCGATTCCGCTGGCGATGGTCGGCCTGCTTAACGCGCTTCCGGAGACTCAGCTGTGGAAACGGCTGGAGCGAGAGGGACGGCTCTTAGGAGAAGCATCAGGAAACAACACGAGCTGTACCTTGAACTTTAAGACTCGGATGGATCCGGCTGTGCTAATTCAGGGGTATCAGACAATCATGCGCACTATCTACTCTCCCGGTGAGTATTATCAGCGTGTATTAGAGTCCATGCAACGAACGGACCACCAAGTTGTCGAGCCTCAACACTACGGTGTGATCAGTGGTTTCACCGCGCTGGTGCGTGTATTAGTCAGGCTCGGACTGTTTGATAATAAACGCACGGAGTTCTGGCGTTTCCTTACCCAAGCGTTAATAAAGGACAAGGCTAGAATCGCCGAATCGTTACGGTTGGCAGCAATGGGTTACCACTTTCGAAAGTTAAATCAAGCGTACAGCGAGCCCTCATAAATCTTGAATGAAATACCTATATACTGTGGTTTAAATATATTCTACATTTGACATATACCCTTCGTGGGCGTAGCGTACTTATGAATCGAGTCTAGCTTGCTCCCTTCTCAGCCCCCTCGTGACGCCGACGGATTTTCACCCGTACTGTTGAATGAGCACGCTATAGAGAAAGTCAGGGTTAGAGACGGCGACGCTGCATCATTTTTAATTGTCAGTGATCCGTTACGCAAACTGAAGCATGCTCGCCGCGGTGGGGTTTTCTGAATTAGCTCTTTTGATAGTAGCTGAAGAGCCGCGATCATAAAGGTTGACGACTTACATGAGAACTATCACTAGCCCGAGATATGAGTCGTAGTAACCCTGCGACAGTTCTTGACTGAGATTAAGCTTCAGTTTTTAAATGCTGATTCGGAGTTATAACAGCCACATGCCGGCAATAAGTAGAGATGTTAGGAATGTTTGGGCCAATGATGGCTGGCCGGGAATAGTCTCACGATTTCAGCTCGTGGTCCTGGCTGGTTTAAGAAGCAAGCAGCTGTTTCACGGTGCACGGCCGCGGATCGCGGCCGATTCGTTGAAGCGAAAAAATACGGGCATTGCGCTCGAAGAATTAAGACAGGGATTAATACCTTTCAGTACTGTCATGGCGGCCGAGTCTCAAAACCCGGAGGTGTATAGGGAGTAGCCTGCGGGTCATAAGTGCTCCTGGGAGGACGGGAGTAATTGGATGACAGGTCTGCGACTCTTTAAGAATCTGAAAGCGACGGTCGCCTCTTCAGCAGATTTATACTTTTATAGCAGGCGATCTGGTGGTCCTTATTATCGTTGGCGCTACGAAAAGGTCCGCTCGCGATGGCAGTGGTACCGCATGCGCGCTCTCGAGTTGGAGGACAGCGAATTGGTAGCAGCCCGCTGGAAGGCTGTACCTGCCGAGTTGAAGTTAAGTTTGAAAGAACATTATCTGGAATAAGAAAATACGGAGTCTCACAATCGCCGAAATCGCTCGCGTAATCGCTGAATCTAACGTGGCGCGTCCCCTTTTCCAGTATTTCACCCTCTGTGGATCTTGACGACGACCGCAGTCAAGGCGCCTGGTTGGGAACCTCTAGTAATCTTCCAAGCCCAAAAAGAACAGAACGGAATTTGAGCTTAACTGACGTAAAAAGAGGCGACTCTTGCGTGTGTCGCCTCTATTGCTGAACCAAGCCTCAGTCCGAAGTCGCTAAATCCAGCGGTGCCTGGAAAATTGTTGACATAAGGCATCGCTCTGGAGTATATCACCACCATCGAGCCAATGTTTGGAGTAAAGCACCACAGATAAACATGCGGAAAACTACGCATATCGCGCCGACGCGGGCTGGATGCTTGCTGAGAATTAAAAGCGCTATTGAGATGTTCAAGCCTGCGGAAAGAATCGTGGCTGACTATGTCCTGAGTCACCCCGAAGAAGTAATGAATATGAGTGTCTCTGAAGTGGCCCGGGACATTGAGGTTGGGGAATCCACTGTCATTCGATTCTGCCGCGCCCTCGGCTATAAAGGCTATCAGGAATTCAAACTCAGATTGGCTCAGGACCTGGTCGAACCAGTTGAGTTCATCCACGAAAACATTAGCTTCGCGGACTCTACAGCCGACCTCGCTCAAAAAGTTTTTCAGACGAACATTAAGGCCGTGGGCGACACGATGAAAGCACTCGACCCTGAGATGGTCGAAGTTGCAGCTCGCGCTTTGGCACATGCCAGGAGAGTGGACATCTACGGAGTCGGCTACTCGTCCTTCACCGCACTTGATGCGAAATTGAAGTTCGTCAGACTTGGTCTTATTGCCGATGCCTATGGAGATGGACACCTACAAGCAATGGCGGCTGCTTCGCTCAAGAAGGGCGACGTTGCGATCGGCATCTCTCATTCCGGCAGCACGAAGGATGTGGTTGATGCTTTGGCGGTGGCAAGAAAAGCCGGAGCTTCGACAATTTCGATAACTAACTTTAGTCCCTCGCCGATTACAAGAGCCTCGGATGTTGTGCTCTTAACAGCATCTCCCGAGTCTCCTCTTGGTGGTGAAGTTCTAACTTCCCGAATCGCTCAACTCTGCGTTCTCGATGTCCTTTCCGTGGCCCTTGCCGTAACACTCGGTGACGGGTGCCTGGATTTGATCAAGAAGACTTCAGAAGCAGTAAAGAAGAAGCGGTACTAACAATGCATTTGGGGTGTCCCACAGGTCACCCTCGGAGCGGCCCGAAGGCTGGCTCCGTACGACGTCTTCCGGTGAGGTGGCACCGATGACAACGCAAGCCGCCTCCTACAACTCTCCCATTGCAAAACCGTTAGCCCAGGAGGCTCTGCCATGAGAAAAATTATCGCCGTTGCATTTCTTTGCCTTTCCACGTTTTTGCTTGCGCCACTTGTAGTGTTCGCGCAATCGGAGAGAGGCGCCATCGTCGGTGTCGTCACCGATAGCACAGGAGCCGTTGTTCCTGGAGCGACTGTGACGATTACGAATGTTGGAAATAAGACGGTTCAAACCCTGACTACCAACGGCGAGGGAGTATATGAAGCGCCATTCCTTCCTCCGGCGGCTTACGAGGTGTCAGCCGTAGCTCCGGACAGATGCTAAGCGCAGCCACCATTACCGGTGCTGATGGCATCTCTTTCTTTTCTTACCACGCTCACGTTTACCAGACTGGGAAAACAGAAAAGCAGGTCGAGCGCAGTCGCACCGCTGTAGTAGACGGCTTGAAAGTGTTCGACCTCATCACGTCTAAGATTTCGCGCGAGCGAAACGCATTGGCAGTCTATTTTCCGTATTCAGATTGGATAATCGAGCGTTGGGCCAACTACTTCATGCCGGCATTGGACGCCTTTCGTGTCCTTGGTGTTCCGGTGGATGTAGTTCCTTATGCACCCCCACTTGAGGAATCTGTCTATCCCTATTATCCGTTTCATATGAATAGAGATGTGCTCGCACGGCTTGTTAAAGAACGAACCGTGCTTATATTGCCTAATGTTTCAGGCTTTCAGCAGACGGATAGCGATCTAATCAAGGCCTTCGTTGAGCAGGGTGGCGTGATCGTGGCCTTCGGCCCGCAGATACCAATGGGGAGAAGTTACGAGCGTGAGGATCTGTTTGGCATTGACGAGGTTGATAAGAAATCAACGCACTCGGAATTGATTGTGCGAGAACGAATTGGCAAGCGTGCGGCTGCGGGCAGTCGTTTTCCTTTGAAGGGCAAGCAGCTTCCGTCATGGACAGCTTCGACAGCGCGCACGATTGCATCATTTGAAGATGGCTCACCAGCCATCGCAGCAAAGAAGTATGGGCAGGGAACGATTATTACAGTGCTTCTTGATGCCTGGACGGCAGCACGAGAAATACCGGAGCTTGCACGTGATGTCTTGAATTACGCTGTCGCATTGCGTGGAGGAGCGATCCTTGTTGATGTAGTAGGGGCAAATGAGAACAGCGACGTCGCGACTACGAAGACGTCAACGGGCTTTCGTGTAGCTATGGTGAATTACGAATCAGTCGACATGGATGTGATCCTCAGACCAACAGAATCACCGACAAAAGGTGATTTCACATGGATCGACCTATTTACTAATAAGAAAGTAGCGACCGACCAGTTGCTAAGGACGAGAATACCAGCCAACGGATTTCGAGTGTTCGAGGCGCAACTCTCGCCGGGCGCGCAGACTCAAGACCAGTGACAGTGATAGATCTCTCAACCGAACATCGTTTTGTTGGCAATCTTTTTGCCCGTCCATCCAACAGCGAAGAGTGGTCTCAGTTTCTTTTGGGTCAGGATCAAATTGATTTCTATCGCGAGCATGGATATTTGGCCGGACTAAAGTTGCTCAATGACGAACAGGTCGCAGCTTTGCGTGAAGAGGTTGCCGCTCTCGTAGATCCTGCGCACCCGGGGAATCACCTGTTCTACGAGTTTAATTCCAATGAGTCTGCCGACCCACAGAAAATTCTCTTTCATGCGTTAGGCGCGTGGCGCATTCTACCGGGCCTTCACGATATGTTGTGGAACCCAGCGTTCATCGTCCCCGCTTCGCAATTGCTCGAAGGCGCGGTGCGTTTTTGGCACGATCAAATCTTCTACAAACCGGCGCATCATGGCGGCGCCGTTATTTGGCATCAGGACTACTCCTACTGGACCAGAACTCAGCCGATGGCCCATCTATCGTGCTGGTTCGGACTCGATGATTCCACTCGTGAGAATGGTTGTGTGCATTATGTGCCAGGCAGTCATCGCTGGAACCTCTTGCCGCGTGAAGATTTTGCTAGTGACATGGATTCAATTGAGAAGGCACTGACCTCAGAGCAAAGAGAAGCATTTAAGCCGGTGGCGATCGAATTAAAACAAGGTGAATGCTCATTTCATCATCCGCTGATGGTCCATGGTTCTTACGAAAACCGCACTGATAGATCGCGACGAGCGGTAGTACTGAACGTCTTTCGTGATGGAGTCATGTCGGCGTCACAGAAAGCGCCGCTTGAAGGTGTACCGCCGATCCCGGTGGGCGAAATGATGAGCGGCCAGTTCTTTCCGATACTTTTTGATCCGCAGGATGTGTTTTAAGTTGCCGCACCCAAGCTCTTGGGTGAACAACCCTTTTGGACCGGCGGGACAAGTGGCGGGCTTCGATCCGAACCCGATAACAACGGTCTCGAATCCTTCTGGCGGCTGGCTGATCCAGAAAGTCACGCCTCTGATTGTACGGTTGGACACAACCACAGATTTAATTCGGGGGACGTGAGGAAAAAGTAAAACCCAAGACAAGACTACTTCACACATCACTCCTATATGGTACGGTAGGTTACACCAAGCCTTCAGCATGGAATAGCTGATCGTGCGACGTCTAACGCATGAAGCGAGAAGTGTGGGCGCTTTTCGCAACGACGCTCGTCAATTGCAGTCTTTGCCTGTGCTGAATCATCTGGCCCTCTATTTTTCTCAAGGATCGGAGGCTTGTTAATGGAAGTCTCAAGACGAACCTTCATCAAGACAACCTTGATCGGAGGTGCAGGTGTCAGTGTGTTTGGCTTCAGTCTCGGGCCGATTTACGCGCAGACACAAGGTCTGAAGATCGCGCGTACGACCGAGACGCGCAGCACTTGTCCCTATTGCTCCGTGAGCTGTGGCGTGATCATTCACACATTAGGCGATAAGGCAAAGAATGCCATACCGCAAGTAGTGCACGTCGAAGGTGATCCCGATCATCCGATCAATCGCGGAACGTTGTGTCCGAAAGGCGCTTCCTTGGAACAGGAAATCGCTAACGATCGACGGCTGCTGAAACCACAAGTAAGGCGTCCCGGTTCTGATCACTGGGATGACATCCCGTGGGATCAGGCGATCGACGAGATTGCTCGCTGGACCAAGAAGACTCGTGATGCCACCTTCATTGATAAGGACAAAGATGGCTATACCGTCAATCGTTTGGAAACGATTGGATGGATCGGCGGCTGCACTGACACAAACGAACTGAATTTTCTTGCCGTAAAGACCATGCGCAGCATGGGTCTCTGCTACTTCGAAACGCAGGCCCGGGTTTGACACGGTCCGACGGTCTCCAGTTTGGGGCCCACCTTCGGACGCGGCGCGATGACCAACGGCTGGATCGACATCAAGAACACCGACATGATGTTGATCATGGGTGGCAATCCGGCTGAGAACCACCCGTGTGGTTTCAAGTGGCCGGTGGAAGCGAAGCTGCACCGCAACGCCAAAATGATCGTCGTCGATCCGCGTTTCACGCGCACGGCGACACAAGCCGATCTCTTCTTGCAAATTCGCGCTGGAACCGACATCGCGTTTCTCGGCGGTTTGATCAACTACGCGATTCAGAACAATCGGATCGCGAAAGACTACCTGACCAATTACACGAACGCCGCCTTCATCGTGAAGGATGGATTCAAGCTTCCCGATGATGGCTTGTTTTCCGGGTTCGACGCCGCACACACCACATACGAGAAGGAAACGTGGAATTATGAGCAAGGGGGAAATGTCGGGCCAAAGTCGGAGACAACTGTTGGTGCCGCGAGCTCGACCACGACTTCGACTACTGCTGGTAAGACGTCAAGCGAAACCACGGGCGAGCAGAAATCTAATGCGATTAAGTCACAGCCTTCAACACCGCCGAAGGGCGCGGCTGCTCAAGGCGGTGGGCATCAAGCTGCCGGAGGACCCGGCGCATCGGGACAGGGTGGACCGAAGCCGCCACCAATGTTGCCGCCAAATGTGGCTTATGATCTTTCACTGCAACATCCACGTTCGGTCTTTCAGCTCTTGAAGCAACAGTACTCGCGCTACACACCGGAGATGGTCGAGCGCATCACCGGCATTCCGAAGGATCAATTTCTGAAAGCGGCTGATCTCTTCACGTCTATCCGCAAAGACGGCAACATGAAGAAAGCCGGAACGATCATTTATGCCGTTGGTTGGACGCAACATACTTTCGGCACTCAGATCATTCGCACTGCAGCCATTCTTCAGTTACTTCTCGGAAATGTCGGACGCGCTGGTGGTGGCGTGAATGCGCTACGCGGACACTCGAACATTCAAGGCGCGACGGACATGGGCGGGGTGTTCGACATCTTTCCCGGATATCTAAAGATTCCGCAGCCGTCAGATACAGATCTAGCGACATTCTTAAAGCGGACTACTCCAACCGCATCGAAGCCGAGTGAGTGGGATTCCTACAACTATTGGTCCAACACTCCAAAGTTCATGGTGTCGTTCCTGAAGTCTCTTTTCGGCGACTCAGCAAAGAAAGAGAACGACTTTAACTACAACTACCTGCCCAAGATTGATCGCAAGTTCTCCTGGACCGAAATGTGGGACGAGATGTATCGGGGCAAGGTCAAAGGTCTATTTGCGTTTGGCATGAATGGTGTCGCGATTGGACCGAACTCTCGGAAGAACATCGAGGCCCTGAAGAAAGCTGACTTCCTGGTCGTCTGCGAACTCTTTCCGGAAGAGACAGCCGAGTTCTGGAGAGCTCCAGGCACCACAGCTGATCAGATGAAACAGATCAACACAACCGTCTATCGTTTGCCGGGCGCAGGCTTCGCTGAGAAGGATGGCACCTTTGTTAACTCTGCGCGATGGCTGCAATGGAAATATGTTGCTTTACCTCCGCCCGGTGACGCCAAGGTGGATCAGGAGATACTCGCGCGGATCTTTTTGAAAGTACGTGAGCTTTATCAGAAAGAAGGGGGTAAGTTCCCCGATCCGATGGTCAATCTTAGTTGGTCCTATACGACGCCAGAGAATCCCTCACTCGCGGAAGTCGCCAAAGAGATCAACGGTAAGGCGCTTGCCGATCTGACCGATCCGACACAACCCGGCGTGACAATCAAAGCTGGACAGCAACTGCCGGGGTTCGCATGGCTGAAAGATGATGGGACCACCGCGTGCGGTAACTGGTTGTATTCGGGGTCATGGACTGAAGCCGGCGCACAGATGCAGCGGCGCAGCACTGACGATCCATCTGGGCTCGGCATTTATCAGAACTGGGCCTGGTCATGGCCGGCAAATCGTCGCGTAATGTACAACCGCGCATCGTGTGATCCGTCAGGTAAACCGTGGGACAGCGAAAGACGGCAAGTTTGGTGGAACGATGCGCAACAGAGATGGGTGGGCAACGACGTACCCGACTTTAAAGTAGATTCAAAACCTTCCGATCATATGGGCCCGTTCATCATGAATCCGGAAGGTGTAGGTCGCATCTTTGCTCCGCTTGCGGCTTTTGCTGACGGTCCATTCCCCGAACACTACGAGCCGGTTGAAAGCCCTATCGCAAATCCCTTGCATCCACAACAATCGAATAACCCCGTCGCCAAAAAATTCAACTCCGATTTGGACAAGCTCGGCACGCCGGACCAAGGTTTCAATGTCGTCTGCACCACGTATCGACTTACGGAGCACTACCACTACTGGACCAAGAACAATCCAATGAACGTGCAGTTAGTGCCCGAGCCGTTTGTCGAAGTACCGGCCCAACTGGCGGATGAGATGGGAATTCGCGGGGGTGAAAACGTGAAAGTTACCAGCGCTCGTGGGCAGTACATTGGTAGGGCCATGGTCACCAGGCGAATTAAGCCGATGACGATCGACGGCAAGAAGACCTATCAGATCGGTATACCGATTCATTGGGGTTATCGCGGCATTGCTGAGGACGAAGGCAAGACCGCACTGATGCCCGCAAATCAACTATCACCGGCTGCAATCGATCCCAATGCATATACGCCCGAGTTCAAAGGGTTCCTCGTGAAGATTGAAAAGGCATAAACGATGTCTAACCCACGCACGTTTCAAATTCAGGAAATCTCGGCCCATCCTGGTCCTGTGCCTGGGCAGGGAGCTCGCCGTGAAGAGGAAGTATGCAAATACATCGATGTCACGACGTGCATCGGCTGCAAGGCCTGCGAAGTCGCCTGCGTCGAATGGAACGATCATCCGTTTCGCGAGACGACCTTCAACGATACGTATCAAACGATGCCCACTACCGAGTGGAACTATTACAACCTCATCAAATTCGCTGAGGACGAGCGCGACGGCAATTTGATGTGGCTGATGCGGAAAGACCAGTGCATGCACTGCGAGGATCCAGGCTGTTTGCGAGCCTGCCCGGCTGATGGAGCAATCATCAAGTACGAAAACGGTATCGTTGATTTTCAACAAGAGAACTGCATTGGCTGTGGTTACTGCATTTCAGGTTGTCCTTTCGACATTCCCAAATTCCATCCGAAGACGAAAAAAGTTTACAAGTGTACGCTCTGTTCTGATCGTGTGGGGCAAGGTCTCGAACCTGCTTGCATCAAGGCGTGCCCGACCGGCTGTCTGAAATTTGGAACCAAATCCGACATGGTGCAGATCGCAGGATTACGCGCGAAGCAGTTACGTGAAGTTTCGGGTTTTGCCGATGCGGGCGTTTACGACCCGCCATCTATCAAAGGTACGCACGTGATTTACGTGCTTCACGACATCAAGCGGCCCGAGCGATACGGCCTGCCTGCGAATCCGATCATTCCTCCCAGCTATACCTATTGGAAATGGATCGCAAAACCGATTGGTTTATGGATGGGACTGTTAGGAATCCTGGCAGTTTTCTTTCACCGTGTTTCGGTTGGGCCAAGATTGCCGCAACCCGAATCGCCGCCGCCGCTGCCATCTCAGCCCGATACGGTTGAAGCAAAGCGGAGGGAGACGCCATGAGCACCGTCGATCGATTTGATGAACGTGCGCGACGCGAGGCAGATCGTCTCGGCGAAACGATAGTGCATCGTGGCGAACTGTTGCGGCACCCGGTTTACACGCGAGTGTTGCACTGGTCAGTCGCAATTTTCTTTGTGCTCTCCCTACTTTCCGGCTTCGCAATCTATTCCTCCTGGCTATACCGATGGCTGACACCGCTGTTTGGCGGCGGACCCTTAACGCGAGCGCTCCATCCTTGGTTCGGCCTGCTCTTCACCTTGTTTTTCTTGTTCCAATTTCTTAACTGGTTCGCACCCATGGCGTGGACAGAAGCGGATCGCCGTTGGCTCAAGCACCTCAAGGAGTATTCAACTCATCAGCACCGAGTTGAGCCGGAAGATGTCGGCTTCTTCAATGGCGGTCAAAAGATCTATTTCTGGGTGATTGCAGTAAGTGCCGTTCTCTTTCTTATTACGGGCGTGCTGATGTGGTTCGACCATCTCGTTGCCCGTTGGATTGTCGCAGCGAGTTATGTGATTCACGATATAGCAGCGCTGTTGATGTTGGCGGGATTCATCATTCACATCTACGAAGGGACATCGCACCAACCGGGCACGCTTCATTCAATGATCGATGGCACAGTGACGGAAAAATGGGCCTGGACACATCATCCTGGCTGGTATCGGGCAGTGACCGGCCGCGATCCCCGTGAAGCCTACGAACGCGAGAAGCGACTACAAGAAGAGAGAGGCAGCCGCGACAGTTTGTAGTTCGGAGTTCCGGAAGAGTAGTTTGCAGGGTTCCTGCCGTTTCGTGTTATTTCGTGGATCGTGCTTGGTCCAAGCCAGAAAGAGAATCAACGAAATCACACTCAACGACACAAACCCTGCAGCCCCTCATTTAGTCCCGTGAACAACAGAAAGATTGTGCTTCGATCTTTTTCAGTCGAGAAAGGATCTGATCATGCGTGCTTATCGTCTTAATTTGATTCTGATTATAATTCTTGGAAGTGCACTAGCCGTTTTCTCACAAAGCGCCAACACGAGTGATCCACTTGTCCGGGTGCTTCAGGCAAAAGGTATCCTCACCGACGCTGAGGCACGGGCCATTACGGATAATGCCTCCGTTGCAGAACAAAGAGATCGGCTGGCTGCGTTGTTACGCGATAAAGGTTTGATCTCCTCAGCGGAATTCGAAGCAGTCCGCACGGCGGCCGCTTCTCCAGAGATCAAGACGATCACCACCGAGTACAAAAGGACTAGCTCGCCTTCACAGCCAATCTCAGCCGAGCCACAGCCGACGCCGCCTACAGTAATCGCAGCGGTCGCGCCAGTTCGATTATTAGGGATTGATTTACCGAAACGGGAAGGACTGGTGCCCGATATCAAATTGGGGACCGGTGCTCGCCTCAAGTTATACGGCATCTTCAAAACGAGCATCATTCACGATTCTTCATCGCCGCTTGGAAATGATTTTCCGTTACCCTTGTTGGCCTCAGACACAGGCCCGAATGCTTCACCGGAGTTTCACCTACGCGCACGCGGACTGCGATTAGGAGCAAATTTCGAATGGATAGATGCTGCGCCAAAGACAACGATCACCGGAAGAATTGAATTCGATTTCGAAGGTGATTTTACGCGCGTCAACAACCGCAACATCACTTCAATTCGATCCAGTCAGCCATCTTTACGTTTGGCGTGGGTCAGAATCGATCGACGCTTCAGTGAGAGCAACAGCGCCTTCGCTTTGTTCGGACAGGACTGGTCGCCATTTGTTTCTTCGACCATGCCGAACATGATTGAGAACACAAACTTCGGCGGCATTGGTTTTGGCGCCGCGTACACGCGCATTCCGCAAGCGCGGTTTGGGTTCAATCACAAATTCGGTGGCTCGCGCGATTTTAGATTCGGACCAGAGATCGCGGTCGTCCTGCCCGCCTTTGGGAATTTGCCGAGCGACCTCGGCAATCAGTTAGGTTTTGGTGAAAGACAGGGAGCCGATTCACAGAAACCGGGAATTCAAGGTCGCGCAGTACTTCAATGGCAACTTGATAAGGCGGCGAACGTCGTCCCGGCGCAATTAATCTTCAGCTTCGAACATGCGCAGCGGACCGCAATCGTTACGGCTGGAAACGTGCCTGTTGGATTCAAGTCAGCGTTTCCCAGTGGCGCGGAGGTTAGCAGCAACAGCAATGGGTTCTCAGCCGAGTTCCAGTTGCCGACGCATTTTGTAACCGTGGTAGGGAAGTATTATTCGGGTTCCGATCTGCGTTTCTTTCTCGCGGGACAATTACTCTCAAACTTCAATGACACGGCGGGACTCACCAGTACGGTGAATGCGACCTCGATTGATGGGGCATCAACAGTTGTCTTCGGCCTGCGTGACGGTATTCCCGTAATTGCACCACAGCGACCAGTACGTGCTCAAGGTGGTTTTATTCAAGTTGGATTCCCACTATCGCGAATCTTCGATGCCGATCCGAAGGGACGCAACGCCGGTTGGACTGCTTACCTCTACTACGGTGGCGATCAAGCGACGGCACGAGACGCGCGGAGGTTCGGCGGGCGCCCGAGCCGCAGTGATCTCTTCTCGGGTAACATTCAATACAAGTGGAACCAGTGGATGACCTTTGGCTACGAGCAAGGCTATTACCGCACTCGAGCTGATTTTCGCACCGGCCCGTTACCGCTGTTTCGCGGGATTCCCAGCTACACGACACACAACATTAGATCGGAGTTTGCGGCGATCTTTACCTTTTAACATGAGCGTATATTCTTCTGGCTGTGAGTGATGACCGGTGGAGGTTGAAAATGGCACTTAGTTTTGCACGCGATGTTCACTCGTTGTTTCGCGACACGCCCGATGTCGACACGATGAAGCGCATGGGCATTGACCTATCGTCTTACGAAGATGTTAAGGCGAATGCCGAGAACATTTATGCAAGACTGGAAGACGGTAGCATGCCGTGTGACGGCCCATGGCCGAAGGAGCAGCTGTCGTTATTCAAGCGTTGGATGGATGAAGGTATGGCGCCGTGAACTGGACTATTTTGACAGCAGCGAGTGACTTCAAGGTGGACCCAAATGAACTACGAGAACGGCCCAATTCGAGATGCAGAGATACCGGCGACTTCGGCTCGCATTTTTCAACATATGTTGAAGACTTACGCGAGCGAAGTGAACAAACTTAATTCGGTCTGGACGGCATTCGACGAAAATGATCTTTCGTTCAAACCTCATGAGCGTTCGAGCACCGTCGGCGAGATTATTGAGCACGAACTGCTGTCTCAGCGCCGGTTCTTCGGGGAATTCCTAGGCTTACCGGAAGTGCCGGCAAACGAAGTGTTGCCCGAAACTCGAACTCCTGAAAGCTATGCCGCGCGGACGGTTGAACTGTCGCGCAAACGTTTGGCGGCTCTGGCTGAGCAAAACGAGGAGTGGTGGCTGACCGTCGTTCCATTTTTCGACGTTCAGCGGGAACGAATTTGGATCTTCTGGCGGCGACTTTTGCATACTGCGCATCATCGTGCGCAGCTAGGAGTCTATCTGCGACTGCTTAACAGAACAATGCCTTCCACTTATGGTCCAACCGCAGATGTGCGCTGGGAAGGAGCCGATCCGACACGCAGCGTGGCAGCAGCCAGTAGGAAATAGCTACAGGGAAGGGAAATGTCAATTGAGCGAAAGCGCGCTTTGAACCGCCTCTGACAGAGTTGGATGAATGTACACCGCATCGCGAATCACCGTGTACGGAGCATCAGCGTTCATCAAATCCACATACATATGAACAATCTCGGCACCTTCAGATGCCAGGATTGCCGCGCCGAGGATACGATTCGTCTTCGCCTCGATAATTACTTTAATGAAGCCTTGGATTTCGCTTGATTCCCTTGCTCTGCCGTTACTCTTCATTTCATAACGCGCCACCCTAATTTCCTTACCGGTCTTTCGTGCCTCGATCTCAGTCATTCCCACTCGACCGAGTTGCGGATCGGTGAAAATGGCATATGGCACAACTCGATCTGTAGTGCGCGACCCGTCACCCGAAAGCTGTGACAAGAGAATTCGATAGTCGTCCCACGAGGTGTGTGTAAACATCGGTCCTCCTCGGATGTCACCGGCGGCCCAGATGCCTTTAACATTGGTCTCCAGTCGTTCGTTTGATTTAACAATCCCGCGGTCCGAAACTTCGACGCCAATAGTCTCCAAACCGAGATCTTCCGTGTTAGGCGTTCGTCCGGTTGCGACGAACAGATGCGAAGCTTCAAGGGTTGACGATTTGCCGGTCTCCTCGATCGTAACTTTGATACTACCGTCATTACTGTCAACACGGCTCACACGCGCATTCAGATGAAATGTGATTCCCTCAGCTGCAAGCGAACTCTGTAGAGCAGAAGCTACATCATTATCTTCATGGCGTGCGACTTGATTTGCTTCTTCAATCACGGTCACGCGACTACCCATGCGACTATAAAACTGACTCATTTCAAGGCCGATGTAACCACCACCGATGACTACTAGATGTTCCGGCAGTTCGACCGATTCGAGCCAGTTTTCAGCACAAATGAAGTTCGTGCTGTCCAAACCTTCAATTCGAGGAATCGTGCTGCGTGTGCCGGTATCGAGCACTACTTGCTCAGCCAAGAACATACTCTCGCCAACCGCCACCCGAAACGCATTCATCTCTCTGCCATCGAAGTGGGCAGACCCGCAAAGCAACTTGGGATTATCTTTTTTCTCGAAGCGCTTCTGCAGACTTTCACGAGAATCCATCAAGATTTGTTTGGCGCGGTCCAGTACGGCCGAAAAATCTACTTGTACTGTAGGAATTCTTAACCCAAATTCTTTTGCACGCCTCGCGAGGTGCGCGATGCGAGCTGAGGCGATCGCCGCTTTGGTGGGAGTACACCCAAAATTCACACACGAGCCACCGAGATATTTCTCTTCGACCAAGGCGACACGCTTTCCAGCTTTAGCGAGGTCGTGAGCCAGCGGAATTCCCGCTTGTCCCGCCCCGATAATTAGAACATCAAAGCGATTGCTTTCTTCCATTTGCGTTCTCACTTAGCAGAGCTCAGCCGATCAATCACGTGCCCTGCCCAACTCAGGAAGAACTGCGAGTCACCGGTTGACGTCATTTGAAGCCGTGACAAGCAGAGTCGACTTCAACGCATTCGTGATTGCATCAGCGTAAAGCAGAGCACCTTTCCGATTAGGATGACCCAATGCGGCATAACGGCAAAACAACCGCAGAGCCTTTCGATCTTTTCTTTGGTCAATCGTCTCGTTTGGTTGTTCGCGATAAATCTCATTACAGCTTGCCGTTCGGTGTTTGCGCATCTCATCGTTACTCGGAAGCAAAACCTTCCCAAACGATAGGATAAGCAATGCCATCCTAAACGGTGAACGATTGAACCCCCATAAATGCGTCTTAGGCGCGTTAAATGAGTAGGCCGAGGGAAAGTCAACTTTAGCAAAGATCACACTCTGCGCGCCTGTTTCAGAATTGATCCTGCGCGCTGCTTCAGCTAGCTGGTTATTTGAGGTTTGATACCACTGCTTTGAATTCAGTTTAAGTCGCTCGAATACTTCTTTGCTGCTCATCCGTGAATTGTTCGTTTGCGTCTTAAAAAATCGGCTAGCCAGGCCTTTCACAACGAAGTCGTTCCGAGTCTCGTCAGAAAAGAACGGGTAATAACCAGTCAGGATTACCAGGGCTGCCGGAAAAGCCGTCGTGATCCGGCGTAGGAGAGTCTCAACTGGCTTGCCGCATTTGGCCTCTGTCATATCATCAACTTCGCCGACATTCGAAGCATTCAACAGGTTCTGAATGCCTAGGTCATTTCCGCAACCACTGATTAAGATCAAATCAACTTGCGAAGGATCGGAGTATGAGCTTAACGCGCTGTCAACCTCATCGTTTATCGTGGGCAGACCGACATTCACTTCGCGATTCGCAGAAGTACGGTTATCCGTAAGTGAACTGCGCTCGATAACGGCACCCGAATGCGCTTCCATTCGCTCTACTACGCGCCTGCCCGTATTCTTCTCCAGCCACAGTTTCACGTAATAGGTTGTTTTATGATCTTGCTTTAGTCCTTGCCCCCAAAGTATCGAATCACCTAAGACCAAAATATGGAGCGGACGTGAAGCTTTGTGATCACTTGAGGTCTGAACGGTCTGGGATAAGGAGGTTGATACGGCAAGGAATAGGAACAAGGTCGTCAGGAGATGCAGTTTTCTCCGGACCACCAACACTGTAGGACCACTGATGAATTCAGAGTTGTTATTCGCCATTCAGTAAAAGGTTCCTGAAGCGGAAGAGACGGGCTTCACGCACTTGGACCATGCGCTAATCATGCCAAGGGGTTGGGCATTCAGAGGTGTTTGTCAGCAAGCTGCAGATCCGCATCAATTTAACATCGCAAAGGCCAATTCCCGACAGACTAGGAACTGGGCTGGTCCATCGTATGATCCTGATACAGTCACGACCGGCAACCCGTCACTCGGAGCGCCCAAACGTTAGATCGCGTTTACTGCAGCCAACCCAAACACGAGGGCTCTCTGCAATAGCCTTTCCTTAATAGATCGTGGCACTTTCAAATCCATGCGTTCGAGATATGGAAGGGCATGATCAGGAATCAGAACAGACTTACGAAGGTCAGTTAGATGGTGTAGCCGTAACTTATGTCCTTCTCTGATCTGCTTTAACGCAAGTAACGCTTTTCGAAGGGTCACCTCTTCTTCACTGAGATCGGTGCCAAACGGATAGAGCGGAAAAAATCCACGTTGCCGATAACGTGCCAGTACGCTCTCTATTCGTTCCGGTCGGTTGTCGCGGGCATGGTGGGGAACGGAGTAGTCTTCTCTGATCTTACCTGCTTGTTTTGCCTCTTTGATGAGCGCAGCTTGAAAACGAGAGTCAGCGATCTCCACTAATGCCGTGATCACCTCTTCGTCACTCCGTCCTCGCAAGTCGGCAATCCCATATTCGGTGACCACGATGTCCCGCAAGTGACGAGGAATAGTTACATGGCCGTAGTTCCAACGAATGTTTGAACGGATCTCACCTTTTTCTTCCATGGTGCTACGGATCATCAGAATAGATCGACCATCCTCCAGCTCGTGGGCCATAGCGACGAAGTTGTACTGCCCACCGACACCACTGAGAACCCTCCCATCCTCGAATCCATCTGAAGCAACTGCGCCCATGAGTGTGACAATCAATCCAGTATTTATGAATCTAGCCGCTCGCCGCTGAAGTCGTTTGAGTTCTTCATCTCCGAAGAGTTCATTGACATACGAGATTCCAGTCATCGAAATCTGTGCACGTTCACTGCGATCCATTCGGCCGAGAGTGTCATAGAATTTTTGTGGGCCGAGGAAGAAGCACGCGTGCGCCACATGGCCTCCCTTTAGCCGCTTACCAAGAGACCACCGGCATATCTCGTCCCTGGACGTTCTGTCATTCAGATTGGGAGCAATGTGTTTGCCATTCTCAAGCAGGATGCCGTTCTCCTGATAAACTAACTCTGAACGGAAGATTCCGAATTCCTTCAAGAAAGCAAAGTCTTGCTCAGTCAGCTCTGGAGCAATGATGCCGGTCTCTACTAATAAATCGAGGATCCCAGGTGTCACGTTCTCATCGATAAGTCCGTCATTGAAGAGTCTTTGTAGTCCGGCGTGCTGATAGACCTTCCGTCGTAGTATTCCGCTACGGTAAAGTTCGAGAAATCCATCCACCAGCATCTCTGAAGAGCCATAAAGACCACGCTCAAATGGATCAGCTCCGCCTAGTCGGTCAATCACCTTACTAAAACGCTCGAGTATCCCGGCCTCTCCAAGGATTTCACGATAGAGCTTGTTTTGTAGGTGACGAAGCTTCAAGACGTAAGTGACGGCATCCTCCAACGCACCGATTCCGATTTGAATGGTGCCGCCATCTCTGATTAGCGAGCTCACGTGCAGTGCAATTAAGTATTCCACTCTGTCCACGGCACGGTTAGGTGGTCCAAACAACGGGAACTGGTATTTCGGATCCTCGACGATTGCATCGAAGTAATCAGCTGAGACAGCCGCATCGCCGTACATGAAAGGCAAATTCGTATTGACCTGGGCCAGAAGCGAAACCTTTGGGCTTTGCAGCTTTGCCGCACGCAGTCGCGGTACAAGGTCTAAAGTGAGGTCAGGGTTGCAACTTAAGCTGTAATTGACGCCCTCGTCTTCTTCCTTTGCGACAAGCTGGGCCAGAACATTAATTCCTGCGTTGAGCAAATCGCGCACGACGTGAGTGTAGTTGCTGCTCATATAACTCTGTTGAGCTAAGGGATTGTTTAGGAAACTGCCTGGCTGAAAATAGAATTCACTTACTCGGATGTTGTGCGGCAGCTTTCCGCGTCGGACAAAATCTATGTATTCCAATGCGGGATAACCGCCAAAGAGCCGCTTAGAGAGTGGTTCGAGGAAACGTTGTTCGAGTTCACCTTTCCACTGTGGTGTACCAAGCGAAAGAGCGGTAAAAATGTGTAGCCTAATACGAGAATCGTCACGTGCGCGGCGGAAAAACTCATTCACTAAATGATTTGCCTTGCCAAGACCAAGCGGAGTGCCAAGCCTGATGTCCCGGCCAATCTTACTAAGGGTGTCTTCCACACAAGCTTCTACATCGCGGTAATGACGGGGACGCTCGCTCATTGTTCTTCTTGCTTTTCTATCCGCCGGTAGAGTTCCAGGACATGCCGACGAAGCCAGCCCGCGGCCGGATCAAACTGTAAATGTTCTGGACTGCGAACAGGTTCACCAAATTGGACCACGTACTTCCGGCGCAGAAAACGACGTTCGCTCATCCACACTGCGATCGGCACTATCGGTGCATCCGATCTTCTTTCCAGATAGATGACACCCGGCGCGAATTCCCCGAGCGGCGGTTGTCGTTTCCTCCAGACCTGACCTTCCGGGAAAATCGCCACGACATCTCCGCGGTTCAACGCCACTAGCAAACCGCGGATCTTTTCAGGATGAAAGCCATCGCTATTATCTTCGGGTGGCAACTCGATTACGCCTCCAAACCGGTAGATGAGTTTGATAAGAGGCTTGAACCAATTTAACCATCTTAGGCGACCGACAAAGGTCTGTGTGGCGAGTGTGCGAATCGGGACCAACGTCCGAAAGTAACGATATTTGAGACCAATCGTTATGAGCCAGGGGTCAAGGACTGTTTTGTGAGAAGGTGCAAGGATCAAGCAGTGCTCACGCTTATGCTCGAACAGCCCAGCAGGATGATGGGTTCGAATGTCGTAGTGCAGCCGAAGAAGTTGAGCGAGCACCCATGAAAGATGTTGGCTCGCTACGATAATAGCTCGATAGCCAATCGATTCTGCCATACTCTAATCTTGTCACTTCAGATAGTAACGCGCTATCGTCGAAGCAGTATGACGAAAATGTAATCTTCCCGCCAATATTGCTACACACTACGGTTTTAGGTGGTAGCCTTGGACCTCTTCCCTTCAATTCGTAAACAGGGTACGGGGAAAACTAAACGAGAAAGGCATCGTCGATGGCGGAAAAATGAGCAGGACCAATGATGCAGTCGGAATCGCGCATGCTACTTACGAAAGCGGCTTCGTGGCTGACAACGATCTAAAACTCACTAAAGCGCCGGCAGCAAAAACAGGAATGCTTATTCGTAAACCGGTCGCCGAAGTATTTGAGGCCTTCATCGAACCCGATATCACCACAAAGTTTTGGTTCACTAAGAGCAGTGGCCGGCTCGAGGTCGGCAAGCAGGTTAAATGGGAATGGGAAAAGTATGGCCACTCTCTGAATGAACATCCGAATTAAGCCAATAGATGGCAATTTCGGCGCTTAAGAAAGCGCAAAACTGGAGGCTAGCAATGGCTAAGTACGGTAAGAAAGCACAACAGAAAGTTAAGAAAGCGATGCATGAGCGCAAGGCAGGAACGCTTAAGAGCGGCAGGTCGGGGAAAAAGGTCACCAGTAAGAAGCAGGCGATTGCGATTGGTCTCTCGGAAGCTCGCAAGGAAGGCGGAAAGGTACCCCGTAAAAAATCTTCATCGAAGAAGAAGTAGCGGACAGCGATAGACCAGTTAACCGTGATAACTCGGCGGTTGCGAACGAAAGAGTGGTCTAGAATGAGTTTATTGGAAGGTGTGCCCGCCTGCCTCAGTTAAGAGTGTCTTCTGATCCAAATCACTCCTTATTATTAGGAATCCGGCCAATAAGAGCACACGCGAATTCCAGCTGCGATGACGCGGTGAGCGAACCGGCTAAACAAGGATTCGTTTCTCTGGACTTTCGGTGATATCGTACGAGGCACTTGTGTTGGCTTCGCGTCACGGGGAAGGGGTGCCGAACGCCGGGCCTATAATACGAGTTGGACGTCCAAATTCGAAATTAGTTTTCCGGAATTTACGGGAGAGGTCATAGATGCGCTCAGGTCTCGTCGCGGAACACTTTGCCCAGCACAGCAAGCTAGTTGACAAGAGCGCGGAGCAGTTATCCGAGCAGGCTGAACTGGTCGCTCGTGTTCTTGTAAAAGCGTTGAGCGACGGTAATAAGGTACTTGCGTTTGGCAACGGCGGCAGTGCGACTCAGGCCAGCCACCTGGTCGGAGAGTTGTTGGGACGATTCGCCATCACGCGCCAGCCCCTTCCAGCTATTGCGCTCGCTAGCGACGCCGGAACCGTAACGTGTATCAGCAATGATTTTAGTTACGAAGTGCTGTTCGAGCGGCAGGTGCAGGCATTGGCGCAACCAGGCGATGTGGCAGTTGCATTTACTACCAGCGGACGTTCCTCAAATGTTCGACGAGGACTCGCGATGGCGAATCAGCGCGATGCGATCTCTGTTGCGGTTACAGGCGCTGCTGGATTGGTCGGTGGTACCGCCGACTACGTCCTTGCCGTACCAAGTGACTCGACGGCTCACATTCAGGAAGTACATCTGATGCTGTTGCACGTCTGGTGCATGTACATCGACGAGAACCTGGGCAAATCCAATTAGCCCAAGGGATTCAGCGAATAGCAACTTTCGCGCGCCTGGTTCCTGAACCCGAAGGCCGCTCACATGTGATGCGCACGTGAGGCAATTGAGACGAGCAATGAGTTAACCCAGAGGAGCAAAGTACCCGATCCGAGTGGTGGCTTTATTGGAGGGATTTGTGGTTTCGACGCGCACTCTTCGGAAGGTTCCGTCACGCGCTTTGTTTAGCGGCGTGTAGTAGAGTCCGTATTGATGCCGCAATTCCTCTGCTACTTCAGCGTAGGTCGATTCCAGATCGCTGAACGAGTGCGGCTTATAAAGTCTACCGCCGGTGGCCGAAGCAACCTGTGCGAGATTCTCCTCGCTGCGATCCAATACGCGCAATCCCTCACGCAAGTCATCGATACGCAGCTGATTAAATCTAACTGTGGCGTCGGATCCGTTCATTAACTGGTCCAGTTCGGCTTTCTTCGTTGCTCGCGAAATCTCTGTGTTACTGACGATGTAAACCGATACTTGCGCTTTGAGTAGTCCTCGTAATGCAGTCTCCAGGGTTGTGTTTCCGCGACCGCTGTCGATTCCGTCGGTAAGAACAATGATCGCACGTCGCGACTTCGAATCTCCAAACTGGTCGCGAGACGCTAGCATTAGAGCGTCGTTGAAACGCGTAAACATTCCCGGCTCGAGGCGGGCCAGCGCGCGACGAAATTGAAACCGACTCTTGGTCCAATCCTGCAACAAAACCACCCTATCATCAAATTTGATGAGGCTCAGCCTGTCGTCTGACGCCAATCTCGCCGCGAAGCCTTCTGCCGCTCTGCGAAAATCATCCAGGTTGTTGGCGACAGATGACGACGCATCGACCATAAGAACAACATCGACCGGAACCTGTCGGAGTGCCAAATCGCTAAGCGGTTGCTCACGGCCATCTTCGAACACGCGAAAATCGCGTCGAGTCAATTCCGCGACCAACCTACCAGATTCATCGCGAACGGTGACGGGCAGCATTACCTCAGTTGTACTTATAGAAATTACATCACCGGGATTAATGTCCTGTGATTGCTTTGTTGGCAACGTAGGAGGTGGAGGTGGTTCTCCAAGTTCCTCAAGAATTGTTGGGGTTGGTTTCGTCGTTGGGCCGGGCGAGACTGAAGGTTTTTTAGTTTGTTTTGTTGTGCGCCTTTGCTGCTTTTTTTGGGCGTGCGCAACGCTTGATTCGAACACGATACCTGCGGACAATAAAAGGCTCAGGCAAAGCAGAATGAGCCACAGAGGCGAGATAGACTTGGACTTAGATTTACTGAATTGCATTGGGCGCCGATTTTGATTACTTGTTTGAGTCGTCACCCATGGCGACCTTCATCGCCGCCAGAATTTTGTCGCTGACGCGGTGCTTCCTGAGGTCTTCGAGCTTTGTTGTCGAAAGGTCGAACTCTACCGAAGATTGTTCGATTCTGCGAAGAATCGTTCCTTCGGAAAAACCTGCTTCAACTAACTCAATTATCGAGTCATTCGTAAGCTTTGGCGTCTTTTCGAGCTTTGCCGCGCCTCCTCCTGCCTCAGTCGGAGGACGCAGAATCCGAACTGTGGCGCTACCTGTCGTTTGGATATCCTGATCGATTCCGCCATTGGCACCGCGGCTCCGCGTTCTGCCCTTTACGCCGCCACTCGATCCGAATATCTCTGTTCCACCGTTGTCCGTGGGTTTCGTTCCGTCCGCTAAATCCGGCTTATTGTTACCTGTGTCAGAAAATAGATCGTCACCCCAGCTTTCATCGGACATGTCCAACCCCTCTTGCCGAGCCAACATGGCGACAATTATTCTCTCGCTGACTCCGTTACGTTTCAGCTCGATCATCCGATCGGTGCTGAGATCAAAACGGGGTACGCGGGCGGAGATGATGGAAATAATTGTCTTTTCCTTAAAGCCAGCCTTCGTCAGTTTGACGATTGCCGCATTAGTCAACGGAGCTCCATTTTGGTTTGACTGAGGAAAGACGTTTGCCGCTAAGATCAGGGCTGCCCACAAGAACAGACTGGCAAGTAATAACGTCTTCATGGCGCACCTACGGTCGGGGTGGCGTAATCTCATTCTCGGGATTGGCTTCGCGACTATTCAAGCCGTATCGTCTGCCAATCCTTTTAACATATTCCCGCGTTTCCTTGTAAGGCGGAACAGTTCGGCCATATTTCAGCACGGCTCCCTCTCCCGCATTATAGCTGGCCAGAACCAAACTTACGTGACCCGAGAACATCGTCATTAACTCTTTCAGGTACTGGGTTCCGCCTCTGATATTTTCCGCTATATCGTAAGGACGGCTCACGCCAAATCGTCGGGCGGTACTTGGCATCAGCTGCATTAACCCTTGGGCACCTTTTGGGCTCAAAGCGCGGGGGTGGAAGTGTGACTCATGTTCGATCACACAAAAGATCAAGTAGGGGTCAATTCCAAACCGAGCGCCGTTCGTCCTAATTAACTGGTCAATCCGACTGTTGCCGGATGTCCATTCTAGATCTCGACCTCTGTGGGCACCCAGGCCCTCTTCTATTCGTTCTATACGCGCAATTCGGTCACTTGCCAGGAAAATGGACACATTTCCCCGACTATACCAGGCGCCATCCGCCACCTGCCGCACGTCATCCACCTTAAACCGGGCGCCGCCGACCAGGTAAATCCATGTAACTTGCGGATTTCTGGTGATTTTCTCCTTCTCAGCCGAATTTCGTCCTTGCGTATCCTCTTTCTGGGCCGACCTTCGAATTGGTTCAATCGCACGGACCTCGCGTTCGACGCTTTGACCAACATTGCCTCTGCGGTACCAGACTGTCGAACCATGACGCCATGCTTGAACAACATCTATCGAACTGCCATCCGCGAATCTAATGCTAAAACCCGTGACGTCTACATGCTCGCCGGAATCATCACCG
>JBKPAC010000061.1:0-11533 GCA_046726175.1 Acidobacteriota bacterium | reverse complement strand
CTGCCGACGTTGCTTCCCAAGGATCTGCCAAACATTGCGCGCGATAATCCAAAAAGGCCGCTGCTGAGGTCACCAACTGGATCACAAAAATTTGCATGATTGAAAAGATTGAAGATGTCCGCCCCAAATTGCAGATTGAGTCTTTCACCTAATTCGAAGCGGCGGCGCAACGCCAGGTCTAACTGTGCAACGGGAAAACCTCGGAGGGCGTTCCGGCCCAGTGTGCCTTGCCGCGCGTCTTGGGGAATGATGAACGCGTCCCGATTAATTGCTCGTCCACCGGGAAATGACGGATCGTTGATGTAGAGGGGGACTCCGGAAACTAGATCCGGGCGAAAATTGAAGGGGCCAAAGCCGAGATCGCGCCGAAAGAAGACATCAACAGGCGCCGCAGAACGTGCCGTGATGATGCCATCCACGGTCCAGTCGCGCAGCAATTGCTTGCCGAAGGCTGGAGCAGGAAGGCTGTAAGTGATAGCTCCGGCAAAAGTGTGGCGCACATCGAAGTCCGATGAAGCTCGCACAAGCCGTGAGTCAATCATTGCCAAGGGCGGATTAGCGAACGAGTCGTTCGAAGCATTATCAATTGAATGCGACCAGGTGTAAGCGATGTGCGATTGCAGACTGCGCGAGAGCCGGCGCTGGAACTGAAGCTGAAGTGCGTGATAGCTGGAGCTAGCGCGGTTGGTTGTGACAAAGATCTGAGCAAAGTTTGGATTCGGATTGTTAAGCAATTCCAGACGCAGCAAGCGGCGGCCAACTGCGCCGACATATGAAGCCGAGAAACTGCGCTTAGAGCCAAGCGATTGCTCAACCGTTACATTCCAATGCATTGTAAAAGGCAGCCGGAGTTGAGAATCAGACGTGCGAACACGACCGACAGGTGGATTCAGGCTGAACGCCGGAGGCTGCGCCAAAGATGAATCCAGCGGATAAGCGACGTTAGACAGAACCTTTCTTCGCAGATACGGAAAAGAGACTGAAGCGTTGGCCAGCGAACCTGTGCCCAGATCATAAAAGATGCCAAAGCCTCCGCGCACAACTCTTTCCCACCCCTGACGATCAGAAAGCTGATAAGCCACACCGATGCGCGGTGCAAGATTATTGTAGGTCGCTCGATAGAATTGTGTGCCCGCCGGTGAGAGAGTAAGCGTCTGTGGATTGTCCAATCCTTGTACGGTGTAGAGGACTTGGCCATCTCTGCCTTTGGGCGGCGGATTAAAATCCCACCGCAATCCGTACGTCAGCGTAAGAGGGGGCGAAAGTTTCCAAACGTCCTGCGCGTAGGCGGAAAAGTTTGAGAAGACCATGCCAACCTCATCCTGTGTTTGAATCACTACCGCCGAAGCGATTCCGCGGAGCACGCTATCGATGCCGCTGAATGAAGCAAATTGTTTGTATTTCCAACGACCGTAGACCGGGGTCAAGCGGCGATAGTCAAAACCGAATTTCAATTGATGCGAACCTGCAAGTACGGCCAGATTGTCAACCAGATTTAGCTGATGCTGAAAATTGGTTGCATCCTTACCGACGAGGACCGAAGCATTGCCGCCGAGGCTCAAGCCAAATAACGCACTCTCTTCGGAAGACCTTGGAGGAAAGACCATCTCGTCACCTAAGGGTTCAGCCCCACCGAAATCGTCTAGCTGATAGTATTTTCCCGCCTTAGTCGCGCTGTAGTTCCCGCGAAACTCATTGCTCATCTTCGAACTGAGAACCTGCGTCGCGCCGATAGTAAGAGTCTGCGTGCCAAAGGCCATCTGAAGCGTTGTGTTCAGGCTGGTGCCAGCCCCGCCGCGCGTCTCAGTTTCCGAAGGCGCGTAGCTGTAACGACCAAAAAGCGACAGTTTGTTGTCGAGCTTCTGATCTAGGCGAATGCTGACGGCGTGCATAATTCCACTGTCCGCATAGCTGGCCGAAAATCGCGCCAGCCCGTTGACGGTCTCCGGGCCATTGGGCAATGGAAACGCATTCATGAAAGGACGTAGCTGCCCCGGAGCGTTCTCACGCGTAGCCACTGAAGGCACATCAACAGTGCCAACTTGCGGCAGGTGCAGACGCAGTCCCTCATAAGATAAGAAGAAAGATGTTTTGCTCTTTATGATTGGCCCACTGAGCGTACCGCCAAAGTTGTGATGGTGGAGCTGCGGTTTGGGTAAGCGGTTGCTGTTAGCGAACCAATCGTTGGCGCTCAAAACGCCGCTCCGAAAATATTCAAAGAGATTGCCCCGGAATTGGTTGCCGCCAGGGCGCGTCTGCACGAGAACTTGTGCGCCTGGTGTGCGCCCAAACTCTGGCGCGTAAGTACTCGTTAAAATCTTGAACTCTTGCACCGCGTCAACTGAGAACAGGCTGTGTGTTGTACCGAGGGCGGTCAGGCCCGGCAGTGAGCCTGCCCCGGATTGGCCCAGCCCGTCCGCGCCAGCGGCAACTCCGATGTTAGCGCTGACACCGTCCACCATGAAATAGTTTGCGCTGGCGCGTTGGCCGTTGACGCTGAACTGCCCCTGCTCGGCGAAAGTTGGCTTGGTAATCGTCACGCCGGGCGCGAGACTAATCACCGGCTGGAGACTGCGCCCGTCGAGCGGTAGATTCTCAATCATCTGACGATTGAGAGTGGTGGCCACTGCGGGAGACCGTTGTACAATTGAACTATCGGGATCGATCGTTACAGTTTCTCCAACCTGGCCCACCTTAAGTTGAATTTTAAGCGCGACCTGATCGTTAACCTTGAGCGAGAGGCCCCTGATTTCCGCAGTAGCAAATCCCTGGTGTTGGACTGCAACGATGTAGCTTCCCGGCGGGAGTTCAGTAATGGTGAATAGTCCGATCCCGTTGGTCTTCGCCTCCTTTCTTATTCGCGTGGTGACATCTTTCACCTGCACATTTGCCTCAGGCACGACGGCGTCGTTTTCATCTACGACCGTTCCAGCCACTGACGCACTTGCGGGCGAAGAGTTGCTGATCGAAGCGGCTTTGAGAATTTCTCGACCGTGCCCTTCGAAGTGTGTGAGCAAGATAAGAACACACAGAGACGACAAAACTCCGATAACTGAAGACTTGCGAGAGAGCATGCTCACCGCTTTCTCCGCACTGTGATTCAATCCGCCTCTGTTTTGTGCAGGTTTTCGCACCATTTTACTCCCGTTCTATGGTTCACATGCAAACTTTTTGCGACAATACCGTTACGAAAACAGCTTCAAGCATAGACTTATCAGGACAGCAAAATCCTGCCAACGAGGGAAGTTCGTGTAAGGTCGCGATGACGCAGAATGGCAAACGCTCGTTTATTATGAGGCTGCGTGTATTCTTGGCTTTACTTGCCATCCCACTGATCGCCTCAGCGGCAAACAACTGCCTCTCACGCAATGCTTCCCGGAGTCAGCAAAATTCCAATGTCGTAGTCGCCGAGCAAGAGTTTGCCGAAGGACAAAGACTCCTGACGGAAGGGACAGCCCTCTCCCAGCGAAACGCGATCGAGAAATTCACCGAAGCCGCTCGCCTCTGGCGCTTGATTGGCGACAAGCGAAAAGAAGCGATCGCGCTCAGCTTCATCGGCAAGGTCTATGATCTTTTGAGTGAGAAACAGAAAGCGCTCGACTTTTACATCCAGACGCTTTCGCTCGTGCGAGTGGTTGGTGATCGCGCCAGCGAAGCTGCCACGCTCAACAACATCGGCTTGATCTATGACTCGCTTGGCGGCAAGCAGAAGGCACTTGATTACTACAACAGCTCTGCATCAATCACCCGTCGACGATTGACTTATCGCGCATCGGTGGGCCAGCAGATGCACCATTGCCGGCCCACAGTCACATTATTGAGGTTATGCATGGCGGCTGGTGGGAACTTGAAGTAATCGGCGTCAAGAGTCCGGCCGTTTGGAATCAAATTGTTGCCGGCAAGAGTCTGGCGACCGTACGGGCGCTTCAAGCCGCGGACCCATCAGGCACGACTATTACCGGAGATATTCCGACGAATGCTTACCTATTCTTCAACGTACAGCCGAAATCCTGATAGTGAATGGAGCGTAGCGGTTAATGATCGAAGAGATTCACACCAGGACAACGGCTCAGCGGTTGTGCCAAAAGTCTCTGCGGCACACTTTTATAGCAGGCACCTCCATTGCCGGCGGAATGATTGTTATTCTCGGAGCATGGCTATCCTGGTTTTCACTTTTTGCTGGCCTACAGCCTTATCGTGGTGTGGACGTCCTGAATGGTCGTCTGCTTGCGGGAGGCGGTGTGGTCAGCATTTTGGCCGGGGTTTGGTTTCTTCGGCATGGAGGCATTCGGCTGCGATGGGGGATCGGATTGTTGGGGTTTGCTCTGCTCGCCTTTGCGAGTTGGTCGCTGTTCCAACTACTGATTCTCTATCGACAGTTGTCTGCCGATCCAATGATGGTGGCAAGACTGGGTCCAGGGCCGATTTTCATCATAGTCGGCTCTCTGCTTATTTTTGCCACTCTCTTTTTTTGAATGAGCCTAGCTCCTGACCAGCGATCATGCGCGTTGGTATCCCCACATAAAGGTAGACTTCGCCCCTAGGGAATCTTAATTCTTGGTGTGTCTTGCGACGGAGCGCGATCAAATCCGCCCCGAGGCGATGAGGAAACAAAACCGGTGACGTTGTAAGTGAATCCCCAGCGACCATGGTTGGCGGCTCGGCCCCCGACGCAACTGTCGAGGGCCGAGTTTTTTGAAAGCGCGAACGGATTGTCCCGCCCGGATTATTGCGGCGCAGCGCTTAACGAAAATTCCTAAAGGAGGAAAAACGAATGACGCGATATCGCGAAACCGGCTATGCACTCTTGAGGCTGACTTTCGGAGTAGTTTTTCTTTTTGCGGGTGTCGGAAAGTTCATGGGCGGGCTCGGCACTTTCGTTGGCGGCATGAATCAGCACTTCTCCGGCAAGCTGCCGGCGCTGATGGTAATGCCTTTCGCGTACCTCCTGCCTTTTGGCGAAGTCACAGCAGGCGCGCTGATAGTGTTTGGATTACTAACTCGCCTGGGTCTGACAATCTCTGGTTTGTTGCTAGCCGGACTAACGTTCGGGACTGTGATGCTCAACGATTACCCAACTGCGGCGCACAACGTTCAATACGCATTGGTGAACTTCGCGCTGCTATGGCTCTCTGATCTGAATCATTATTCGCTCGATTCTCTTTTTTGGCAGAAAAGCGCGTCCAGTTTCTCGGCAACGGAATAATAACGAATATCGGTAAGGGAACGAACAAGACGATGAGAATCTGTCACGGGAAGGATGGTCAGGCTAAGACTTTCAAAGCGAAGTTCAATCACGAAATCTGACTGATCCAAAATGGCACGCCGAAGTGACAGACGAACGCCTTTTTAACTCGATCTCCAATGGCAAAGGCAAGACGGCCGCTTGGGGAAAGAAACTTTCAGAGGTATAGATCAATGCGCCTGTGGACTACGTCCGACAGCTAAAAAAGTGCAGGTCTAGCTACTTTCGTTGACGGTTTTTTGCGATTGATTAGATTGGCTAATTTTGGCGTCAGGTTGACGCGACTGCAGGGCAACCGATGTGAACGTGGAGGAACCTGTTGAATGCGAACTAGCCTTCGGACGGCTGCTTTGTTGAGTTTAGGTTAATGCTTGGGAACGTGTGGTAGTCAGTGGAACCAACTAACTCGCGTTCGCAATGCGGAGGCCCAGGCGCGCAACACAGGCGTGAGGCTAATAACGGTCTTGTCCTTTACGTATGGAGTAGCAGGCTGTCCTTATATATAGTGAAGAATACATCGATCGGAACAAAGCCGTTCTCAACTGGCGGCCTTTAAGTTTTTCGCCGAGATTTTGCCGAGATTCATATCGACACCTCCGCCGCATAGAGAGCACGAACACATCTTCTCCGACCGCGACTCTTTGTTTTATTGGCTTTGTGCGTTAGGTAAGGCTGGTACGCCGGTTTCTCTGGTCTTCATAACCCCAAGGTCGGTCTGGTTACTTCGACTGGAAGGATAACGTAAACCGCTAGTGGGCTTAGATGTTCCATTTCCCTAATACCCGATCGATCGTTGTGGGCACTCGATCTTGGGTACCGGTGCATTGGTACCGCATTCTCAGTTTGAAGGATGAGGGGAAGATGAGGGGGGTACGTGTTCATACCAAGTCTGACGTAGCTTGCTTTGACGGCTGAAACGTCGGTAAATACGACTTGGTAGCGCGTAGTAGATACTGGTAAGTACCCCCGACGCGGACTTAAAATCCGTTGAGCGTAAGGTCGTGCGGGTTCGACTCGCGCCTTCGGCACCAATCATTTCAATACTGTACAACTAATCCTCGTTTGAGTTTGGAACAGCCTCAATTTAGTTGGAATCATTGAGGAATATCGCGTTGGGATGTAGTCGATCATAGCCCCATCGTAATCAACGCTGTGAACGAGGTCACCTCGTTTTATCTACGCCATTCAACAACTTTACCGTCGGGTTGCGGTCGTACCAGTCGATCACGTTCAGGCAACCGTAATCCTGGGCAAGCCTCAGCCAATTTTGCGCCGGCATTCCCAACGTGTCACCTACGATCACTCGGCAAACGCCCCCATGAGTGATTAGCGCAATGTTGCCGCTGTCGTGAGTTGTGAGCAATTGATCTAAGGCGCCTCTTACTCGAGCGGTGAAGACTCCGAACGACTCACCATTTGGATACACAAACGAACCTGGATCGTTGAAAAGCTGCGCGACTAGCTCCGGTGATTCGTCGTGCAGCGAAGTCATTGTGCGGCCTTCCCAGTCGCCCATATCGATCTCACGCCACACGGAGTTTGGTTGTACTTTTAAGTTGCTACGCTCGGCGATCATCTCAGCGGCCATCCTGGCGCGCTGCAAATCACTCGAATACACGGCAGACAGTCGCGCCGCAGATAACGCTTCCGCCAATTGATGCGACTGCTCCAGTCCGTTCTCCGACAACGGAGTATCCGTCCGTCCGAGGAGCTTTCCGTCGCCTACCCCTTCTACTTCACCGTGGCGAATCAGGTATAGGCGCAGCCTTTGTTGATTGGTGACCTCTGTCATCGAAGAATGTTAAATCGGAGCAGAACGACCGCTGCAGCGTACAAGCCAACTTCGGTGAGTTGGTTTGCCGCGCCCAAGACATCGCCCGTGATACCTTGGAGGCGAGCGCGAAAGTACAAGCCGCCAAGGAGAGTCACAAGACTTGTCACGAGAATTGCTGCGAGTGCCGCGCGCCAAGGGATTAAGAGGAAAGCCATGAGCAGGGTGGTTGTGGCAATTACAACCTCCAGAGCACCCACCTGTTTAGCTACGTGTTTCCCTTGGCCTTCGGCACGCGCGTAAGGCAACCAGGCGCACAGCGGCAGAATCGTCCAACGAGCCGCAGAGTGCGCGACGATGAGCCAGCGCCAGATCTGGCCTTGCGGCAGAGCCGAAAGAAAGCTGAGCTTTCCGAGAACAACAAATATCAGCGCCAACGTGCCGTAGGTTCCAATGCGGCTATCGCGCATAATTTCCAGTGCACGGTCCTTCGTCCAGCTCCCGCCAAATCCATCAAACGTATCTGCTAATCCGTCCTCGTGAAATCCGTTCGTAATGAACGCTGCGAAGGCGATCGCGCACAGGACGGAAGCCGAGACGGGTAACAAGCGTTCCAGAAGGACAAAGACCAGTGCTGCTCCGCCGCCTACGATCACTCCGACCAGCGGAAAGAGTGCCGCCGCCTTGCCGAGCTCTGATTCAGAACTGTTGAGCACTCTCGGAACAGGCAGTCGAGTCAGGAACTGAACGGCTATGAAGAAGTGTCGAATCATTGGAACGGTCAATTATTCATGCCTTGTTGCTCACGCCCGCATCGGCGAAAGTTGCCATCTCAGCAAGCAGTTTCGCCGAGCCTTCAATGACGTGCATCGCTAAGGCCGCGCCAGTGCCTTCACCTAGTCTCATCGAAAGATCGAGCAGCGGCGGCTCACCAATGAAGTCAATCAAAGCCGTATGCCCGCGTTCTGCCGATCGATGTCCATTGAATAAGTAGTAGCGCGCGTTTGGCTGTAGTGTGATAGCGAGCGCCGCCGCCGTCGTGCTAATGAAGCCATCAGCGACAACCGGCAGATGATTCGAGGCTGCGCCGAGCACGATTCCAGCCATCACGCCAATTTCCGCGCCGCCAACTTTGGCGAGTACGTCTATGGCATCGGTGGCGTCAGGTCTATTAGTTTCGATACCGCGCCGGATCACGGCGATCTTGTGCACTAGACCAGCGTCATCAATACCAGTTCCTCTGCCAGTCACAGTTTCTGGATCGCACTTCAGCAAAACGGCGGTGATAGCGCTCGCCGCCGTGGTATTTCCTATTCCCATTTCACCAATACCAAGGAGGTCGATTCCATCGTTGGCAGCGGCCTGGGCTAACTCGATACCTTTCACTAGACACACTTCGGCCTCAAGGCGTGACATCGCCGGGCCAACTGCGAAGTTGGCTGTGCCACGCACTACCTTTGCCTGAATTAACTCAGCGCGATCGCTGAGATCCGCGTCGACTCCGGCGTCAACAACCCTTACTTCGATTCCTCCCGCGCGGCCCAAGACATTGATGGCGGCTCCGCCTCGCAAAAAGTTGTCAACCATCTGTGGCGTGACTTCGCGGGGATAGGCACTGACGCCCTCGGTCGTTACTCCGTGATCTCCGGCGACGACATAGATTCGCTTCTTCGTTGCGATGGGAGTGGCGGTCCGCTGAATCGCAGCGAGGCGGTTGGCGATCTCTTCGAGGCGTCCAAGGCTGCCCGGTGGTTTTGTGAGGGTCAGTTGCCTTTCGCGGGCCGCACTCAGCCACGTCTGATCTATGGGTTCAATCTGGCGGCATACTTGCGCGATGAGCGAAGCTGGGTTGTCCATTGTTTGATACGCAAAGGAAATAGCGGCTTATGCCGTTGGCTTCAATTGCAAAGGCAAACCGGCAATAAGGAGATAGACCTCATCGGCAGCGGCTACAAACTCCTGGTTCACCCGCCCGAGCAAGTCGCGGAACACTCGTCCCAGGTTCGTGTCGGGAACTACGCCCAGCCCCACCTCATTCGATACGCAAATGATCGTTTGCTGCCGTGTGCGCCCGAGCGCCAGAAAGTTGCGAGTGATGCGGCGCACGAACTTCTCGCACTCATGCTCATCCTCGTGACGCATAAGCCAATTCGAAACAAACAACGTCAGGCAATCTACGACGACAATCCGAGCGCCACTGGCTTGCCTAAGCGCTTCATCAATCTGACAAGGCTCTTCAATCGTGCGCCAGTGGGTTGGTCTTTCGGCACGATGGCGCGCAATTCGTTTAGTCATGTCTTCGTCTAAACCCTGCGCCGTCGCGATGAAACAGACCTCATCGCCGGCAGCGCGTTCGCCGTCCTGCGCCAGTCTCATAGCGTAGGCGCTCTTACCTGCTCGCGCCCCGCCGAGAAGCAGAATCATCCGACCACCTGCGGTTAGGTTCTGGGACATAACTTTACGGATCGCTACCGGGCAATAGCGTGCCCGACCGGTTTCTCAGGAGCTTGCGGGCCCAGCGCGACATCCGTTTTTTCCTTCGGCAGCAAGACCTGTTCAATCTGGTGATTCACTACGTGCGCAAGGATCGCGTGCAATTGGCGCAACCCTTCAGTCAAGGCTGCCGGGCCAGGTTGAAGGATATATGCTGATTTCACTTCATAGATGTGATTGTTGCGGATGGCACTGATGCGGTCCCAACCGTCGCGCTTACGAACCCAATCCCTCTTCACCGCGCGACCACACCATGAACCGATGATGACTTCGGGATCGCGACCAATCACGTCGGCGGGACTGACGATTCGATCCTTGGCAGCTTGGTGTTCACGCAACTCGGGAAAAATGCATTCGCCTCCAGCGATCTCAATGAGTTCGTCCACCCAGCGAATGCCGGAAATGAGCGGGTCGTACCACTCTTCGAAAAGGACTCGCGGACGATGAGCGAAGCGACCGGCAGATTCGCTAATAGCCGCCAACTCAGTCTGCAAGCTCAAAACGAGACTCTGTGCTTTCTCTTCACAGCCGACGATGCGCCCGACGGTCAAAATCATTTCCAGAATCTCAGTGATACTGCGCTGATTGAAGGTCATCACGGTTACGCCGCGCCGAATTAGTTCCGCTGCGATGTCGGCTTGAAGATCTGAGAACGCAAAAACCAGATCCGGCTCCAGCGCAAGAATCTTGTCGAACTTCGCGTTGATGAACGCGGATACCTTCGGCTTCAAGCGCGCCTCAGGAGGTCGCACGGTGTAGCCCGACACACCGACAATCCGCTCCTGCTCGCCGAGCAGATATAGCGTCTCGGTGGTCTCTTCTGTGAGACAGATGATGCGTCGCGGGTACGAAGTTAAATGGTCAATCATGCGCGTTCGCTTTAGCCTCCGATGTTGAGTTTGTGACTGCTGCTTTCTCCAAACAGGCGCGGCACAGGCAGTTTTTGTACTTCGCGCGCAATTCCGCCCTGGTTTCACCACTCAACTTTATTTCGCCGCACCAGCAACCCGTGCCTAATGAAATCTCGCAGGCGAAGGTCTCACCACATGCTTCGCACGCCTGGGTTTTTCGCAAAACTGGCAAGATGAGATCGATTTGCTTCAGTAGTTTCATTTTTCTAGCCTCAAACATCTCCTTTGAGCCACTTTTCAATCAGAGATACGAGTCGCTCGTTGTCGGAGTTGGAACGTACAGCCAGACGTATGAACTCATCTGACAGTCCGTTAAATGAATCGCAGCACCTAATCAGAATCCGTTCTAATTCCAGCCAGCTTTGTAAATCTCCGCTTGAACCATGAGGCAGTTTGGCGAGCAGGAAGTTCGCGGCTGAAGGTAAAACCTCTAAGCCGATACCGCGCAACGCGCTCGCGAATTCTTCCCGAGCGATGGCATTAATGCGACAAGACTCAGCTCCGAACTCATCTTCGGCCAACGCAGCGCATCCAGCTTCGAGCCCAACTGTTGAGACCGACCATGGATCGATTTGGCCTTTGATCCGTGCGGCCAATTTCGCATTGCTTACGGTATAGCCAATGCGAATGCCAGGCATCGCATAGAACTTTGTGAGCGAGCGCAGTACGATTAAATGAGATTTTGTCGCCGCCAGCGAAACCAAGCTCCCTTGTGACGCATAGTCGATGAAGGCTTCATCAAGCAATACTGCAACGTCATGCTCTTCCGCCGCGTCAATTAGCGAGTGAAGCGCAGCTCGTGGGTACAAAGCGCCCGTCGGGTTGTGAGGGGAGTTTAAGATCACCAAATCGAATTGCCGTTCTTTAACAGCGCGGACCAGGCTCGCAAAATTGGGAGTGAATGCGTCCTCTTCACTCAGCAGCCAGGTTGTTATTTCTGCTTTCACCCCGGCGCAGGCGCGCGAGTATTCAGTGAAGGCAGGCTCAAGTATGAGCACCCTTCTGGGGGAGAGGGCATGCATGACCGCGAAAATTAGAGATGCCGCTCCGCTCCCAACGACTATCTCGTCCGCCATTAGGCGGAATTTGTCTGCTATTGCTCTGACGAAATTG
>JBKPAC010000060.1:0-22081 GCA_046726175.1 Acidobacteriota bacterium | reverse complement strand
GGCAAGCGAAGCGCGACACCGCCTTTTCGGTGACATCGTCGACAGAATTCAAAGCGGTGTCGCGCTTCGCTTGCCACCGCACTCCAAAACGCACGGTCAGGAGTATAAGTTGAAAGTGAACGTCCGCGCTTCTTCAAAATTGCTATCGTTAGCTTAGCTTTCAAAGTCAGCAGTTTGCAGAAACTTCGGGGCGCGGCGTGCTTTGGTGGCCTGCTCAAATGCGTAGGCAATCTTAAATAACTTGGGCTCGCTCCATGCGCTTCCAAAGAATGAAATACCAATAGGCAGGCCATAGACGTACCCGGCAGGGACGGTAATGTGCGGGTAGCCTGCAACAGCCGAAGCAGTCGAGTAGCCGCCAGCAAAATGATCGCCGTTGGCCCAGTCAGTCGGCCACGCTGGTCCTCCCGTCGGCGCGACGAGTGCATCCAGGCGATTCTTCTTCATCACAAAATCGATACCTTGCGTGCGCGAAAGCATGCGATTCTTGTTAAGGGCTCGCACGTACTGCGGACTTGTGAGTGGTCCTTTCTCTGCGGCTTTGATGAACAGGTCCTGTCCAAAGAACGGCATCTCTCGATCTCGGTTCTTTTCGTTGAATGCGATCAGATCCTTCAATGATCTGACCTGAGCTTGCGGACCCCGACGCGCCAGGTACGCGTTTAGATCAGCTTTGAACTCATACAGGAGCACTTCAAGCTCGGTGTCATCGAATTTGCCCGAAGTTGGAATGTCGGCCGGATCCACTATCACCGCGCCAAGCCTTTTCATCTCGTCGATGAGACCTTTCATCAGTTTGTCTACACGATCATTAAATCCGAAATACTTTCTGGCGATCCCGAGCCTGGCGCCACGAAGACCGTCCTTGTCGAGGAACTTAGTGTAGTCGGTGAAAGATTTTCCTGCGCTCGCTTTGGTAGCAGCATCACTCGGGTCGACACCTACCAGCGCACCAAGAAGAATTGCCGCGTCAGTCACAGTGCGAGTCATCGGTCCGGCCGTGTCTTGACTGTGGGCTATGGGAATTATTCCTGTTCGACTTATAAGTCCCAAGGTTGGCTTGACGCCGACGAGACTGTTAGCTGAAGAAGGACACACTACTGAGCCATCGGTTTCAGTGCCGACTGAAGCCGCACACAGATTGGCTGCCGCAGCTGCACCGGAACCTGAACTCGACCCGCACGGATTTCTATCCAGTACATAGGGATTTCGAGTTTGACCGCCGCGCCCGCTCCAACCGCTTGATGAGTGACTCGAGCGAAAGTTCGCCCACTCGCTCAAGTTTGTCTTGCCGAGGATCACCGCGCCCGCCTGACGAAGCTTCGCTGCGACGAACGAATCAGCAGCCGGTCGTGAAGTGGTTAAAGCGAGCGAGCCTGCGGTGGTCAGCATTCGATCGGCGGTGTCGATGTTGTCCTTAATTAATATCGGAATGCCATGGAGCGGGCCGCGCGGACCTTTCTCCTTTCGCTCGCGATCGAGAGCTTCGGCAATGGCGCCTGCTTCTGGGTTAATTTCGATAACGGACTTTATGGTGGGACCTTTGCGGTCGATGTCATCTATGCGTTCAAGATATTTTCGCGTGATTGAGTGTGACGTGGTCTTGCCAGACGTCATGTCACGTTGAAGGTCTGAAATAGTGACTTCGTCCAGTTCCGCCGGAGCGGTTCGTAATGGGGTCTCGTTTGCTCGTGCCAGCAGAGACGGGTGAGTGCTAAGTATTAAGGACGCGCCTAATCCGGAGGCATGCAGAAAGTCTCTTCGCTTCATGTTTGGGGCTCCAGAGTCTTCAGTTTGGTCTGCGCTCAACAGCAGGCATGGGATCAAGTCAGAACCGATTCGCCGGTAGCGTCGGGTCCAAGTGCCACAATCGCGCCCTGATAGCGATGCTGGACCCGACGCTACCGCGAATCGGTTCTGACTTCATCCCGCGTGGATCGAGTTAGTGTTTAGGGTCTTACCTGAAAGGATTCGAAAAACCGGGCAACGTTGTACGAGTCGTCCTGTCCTTTATAAGTACCTGCGATTAGCTGATACGGACGACGGCCGATGATATATACGCGCGATTTGAAGATTACTTCTGATGTCTCGGCCGTGAATTCAAGGCCCGGATGCCCATTGAAACTAATCTTGGACGTGTTCGTGAGTGTCGCTTTCACGCCTTTGACAAAGTTATCGCGATTGGCTTCGAGTTCGCTTTGAACTCCGAAGTTAAAGTTTGGGTCATAGTCGACCCATCCAACGAGGAACAGACCTTTCGCTGTCTTTGAAATAAAGAGGTGAGTCGTATACGGTCCATTTGCGCTCTGAGTCGTTTCTGTCTGATCCTTTGCGAGCTCAGGAAGCAATACGGAAAACCGACCTTCTTCCGAATTTAGCCGGACCCAGCCACCTGTGTTTGCAGTTGGCGCTGGGGAAGTCGCCGGCTTCGAGTGCTCTTGAGCAATACAAGTAAACGCAGCCAAAAATAGGGTGAAACTGGCCAACAGAAGCTTCTTCATATTTAAACAACCTCGGATAGATAAAGGACGGGGCCCATTTGGCTTATACCTGTGATTTCAAAAGTAGTCAATGAAGTTTTGGACGACGGCCTCGCTTGGCAAGAACGCTCAAATTTCCTACCGTACATCTACTGGGTTTCTTTAATCTGGGTTAGGTTTTTAGGTTCAAATTGACCATGTCGGCGACGAGCAAAAAACAGGGACGAGCAGTTGGAGATCTTCCTCTTCTCGCGATCGTTGGTCGACCGAACGTCGGCAAATCAACCATCTTCAACCGGCTCACCGGTGAACGCCGCGCGATTGTTGGCGACGAGCCGGGCATCACTCGCGATCGGATTTACGGTGAGGTCGAGTGGAATGGTCGACGAATGGCAGTTGTCGATACCGGCGGTATCGTTCCTGACGACGAGGCGTTGATCCCTTCGAGCATTCTCAAGCAGGCAGAAGTCGCGATTGAGCAGTCCAGGATTTTGCTTTTGGTGGTTGACGCTCGAAAAGGGATTACTCCAGTGGATGAAGATCTGGCGCGGCTCCTACGATCCACGGGGAAGCCAGTGTTCGTCGTCGCGAATAAAGTAGACGTAAGGAAGCTCGAGGATGAAGTGACTGAGTTCTATAGATTCGGATTTTCCGAAGTGTTTCCAGTGTCTGCCGAGCAGGGAAGCGGGCTGAGTGAGTTGCTCGATTCGGTTGTTCAAGAACTAAACGCAACGGTTGCCGTTGCCGAGGAGACTGAGGAAGACGAACCAAAAAAGGAATTGCGGTTGGCAATCGTAGGACGCCCAAACGTGGGCAAGTCGTCGCTGCTGAATCGACTAATCGGCGAAGATCGCGTGATTGTCTCGCCCGTCGCGGGAACAACCCGTGATGCCGTCGACACGATCGTTGAAACCGGTGAGCAGCGATTTCGAATTATCGACACTGCGGGAATACGTCGCAAGGGCAAGACCGATCAGATGGCTGAGAAGCTGTCGATCGTCATGGCGCGCAAGAGCCTTGAGCGCGCCGACGTCGCAGTGGTTCTCATCGACGCAATTGAGGGTGTGACGGCTCTTGATGCCAACATCGCGGGCTACGCGCACGATGCCGGGTGTTCCATTATCCTCGCCGTAAATAAGTGGGATGCTGTAGCGAACAAAGAAACGACAACTGCCGACGCGTTTGAACGGACGCTTCGAAACAAGATGAAGTTTCTCTACTGGGCTCCGGTGGTAACGATTTCGGCGTTGAGTGGATTGCGGACGGATCGAATACTGGAGCTTGCCAGGCGAGCAAACCAGGCGCGCTACACTCGGATACCCACTTCGCAACTAAACTCTTTCTTTGAACGGGCGGTTGCTCCGGCAGGCGGGGGCGCTCCCGCCCCAACCAAAGGAGGAGCATCGAGACTACGAGTTCAGTACATCACACAGATTAGCGTTGCGCCGCCGGCCTTCGTCGTTTTTACGAGCGGTGGTCGTCCCGGATTACATTTTTCGTACGAGCGCTACTTGCTGAACAGGCTGCGCGAGGAGTTCGATTTCTTTGCAACGCCACTGCGCATCATCGAACGCCACAAGAAGAGTACAAGGAGATCGCAGGAACGTTAGCTCAACGCGTATGGCGCAACCCGCAATTAACTTTGAAGTAGTCGCTCGAGACGGTGAAGCTCGCGCGGGTCTTCTCACGACTCGTCGAGGAGTGATTGAAACTCCAGTCTTCATGCCGGTTGGTACGGCAGCCACCGTAAAGGGCATTCGCTTTGAAGAACTCGAATCACCTGATCTGGATCCCAAGATAATTCTCGGAAACACGTATCACCTGTGGTTGCGACCAGGTGTTGATGCCATTCGAGCTTGTGGCGGGCTTCACCGGTTTATGGGTTGGGAACGTGCTTTGTTGACGGACTCCGGAGGTTTTCAGGTTTGGAGTCTGGGTGCGCTGCGAAAGATAACTGAAGAAGGAGCGGAATTTCGATCGCACATTGACGGCAGTCAGCAGTTTCTGTCTCCAGAGATTTCAATGGAGGTTCAGGCGGCGCTAGGGTCGGAAATCGTCATGGCCTTCGACGAGTGTGCGCCGGGAGCATGCAGTTTCGAAGACGCTTCAAAGAGTATGGAATTGACGGCGCGATGGGCGAAGCGTTCCCGAGCGCGATTTGATGAGCTACAGGCAGCGTCCACCGACGCGGGACGGCGAAACGTCCCGGAAAGTCAGGATCGACCTCAGGCGCTGTTTGGAATTGTTCAAGGAGCCTCACATATCGAGCTTCGGAGAGAGAGTCTCGCGCGGACTGTGGAAATCGGTTTCGATGGTTACGCGATCGGCGGCTTAAGCGTCGGGGAAGAGAAGTCGGTGATGTTTGAAGTTATTGACGCCACTGCTCCGTTTTCGCCGGCAGATCGCCCGCGTTACCTGATGGGAGTCGGAACACCTGAAGACTTGGTTGAGTCCGTGGCACGAGGCGTTGATATGTTTGATTGTGTGTTGCCGACCCGAAACGGCAGGAACGGACAAGCATTCACTTCTTCAGGCAAAATCAATATCAAGAATGCCAGATGGGCTGTTGACAGCGCACCGCTCGACGAGAACTGTAACTGCACCGTTTGTCGCCGGCATTCGCGTGCTTACCTGAGGCATCTTTTCCTGTCCGGTGAAATGCTATCCAGTATCCTCTTGACCCATCACAACCTAGCCTTCTTCCTTGACACCATGCGACGCGTCAGGCAATCTATTCGGTCTGGCGATTTCCCCAAATTTAGACGAGAGTTCATAGGGCGGCTAACCGCGAACGGTCACTGACTTGGTCGCGGTTTTATAGCTGGGAGTGATAACCGCTGGTCGTTTGTTAAGTCTCCTCAGTGCGAAAGTAAATAATGATCACCTTTTTATTGCTGTTCCAGTCAGGTGCTTCGGGCCTGCTTCAATTCCTTCCTATCATCCTCATCTTTGCTGTTTTCTACATGTTGTTAATCAGACCGCAACAGAAAAGACAGCGGCAACTTCAAGAGACGATTTCGCAACTGAAAGCAGGAGATCGAGTAGTGACTACGGGAGGAGTTATAGGGGTTATTACGACTGTCCGCGATTCGAGCTTTCTGATCAGAAGCGCCGATAAGTCGATCCTTGAAATCGCCAGGACGGCGATTGCCGGTATCGATCAGGAAGAAGGAAAAAGTAGCGGCAGTTAGACCTTCTACTATTAGAGATGAAAAAGAAGAATCTGCTTCAGAGAGTAATAATAATCGCGGTCATAACGGTGTTGGGATTTTATCTGGTAATCGGTCCCCGTCGAAAACCCCACCTCAGGGACTTCACCTGGTCGGGTATTAAGGCGACTCTTGCTGAGAATATTCACCTCGGGCTTGATCTCAAGGGAGGCTCGCACTTGGTAATGCGAGTCAAAACGGATGCTTATCTAAAAGAACTCACATTAGGTAATTCAGTAGCGATTCAAAACGCGGCAAGAGAGGCTGGCTTTCCTCCAAAACAGGTCAGGGCAGACACTGAGGGCGGAAACTATCGAGTCGTGCTGGAGGCGAACGACCCGTCAAAGCTGAATGACATTCAAGAGGCGGTAAAGAAGAAAGTTGACTTGACTGACTGGTCCGTATCGCCGAGCGGCAACACGATCGCATGGACGTTGACGCCTTCAGCGCAACGAACACTCGCCGATCAGGCTACGGAACAGGCTGACCGAATTATCAGGAGTCGGTTGGATGCCGTTGGAGTCGCTGAGCCGCTGGTGCAACGCCATGGTTCGCAGACTTCTCACCAGATTCTGGTTCAGATGCCAGGCATTCAGGATCCCGAGCGCGTCAAACAGTTGCTGAAAGCTGAATCAAAGCTCGAGTTGGCTCACGTTGTCAGTACTCCGAATCCGAATCTTCAAACCTACAACACAGAGCAGGAAGCATTAGCTTCACTAGGCGGAACACTTCCGCCGAACCGTCGTGTCCTTCAGTACGCAGAGCGCACCGAGACTGCACTTCCGGGTCAACCACAGGATGAGGCCCAGAAGCAGAAGAAATGGGTTGTTATTGAGACGCCGGCGATTGTTGATGGTAGCGAGCTTCGAAACGCTGCCGCTATTCAATCACGTGCGGGAGCCGACGACTACCAGATCACCTTTTCACTGAAACCCAGTGGCGCGGATAAATTTGGCAAGTGGACAGGTGCGAATATCAATGAATATATGGCCGTCGTCCTCAATGACGAGGTCAAGTCGGTCGCATTCATAAAGTCGCAGATTTTCGACAGCGGCGAGATCTCTGGTCGGTTCACAAAGCAATCGGCTGAGGATCTGGCACTCACGCTGCGATCGGGTGCTTTGCCGGCGCCTATCGAATACCAGGAAGAGCGAACAGTTGGACCGAGTCTCGGTGCTGACTCAATTCGCTCGGGAGTGAAAGCGTCCGTGGTAGGGCTGCTTTTGGTTGTGGCTTTCATGCTCTTCTATTATCGCGGTGCCGGAGTAAATGCGGTCATCGCGCTGATACTGAACATGATTCTGATGCTCGCCGGACTCATCGTATTTGGAGCTACACTGACGCTTCCGGGTATCGCGGGAATCATTCTGACGATAGGTATGGCCGTTGACTCGAACGTCCTTATCTTTGAACGTATCCGTGAAGAGTTACGCAGCGGCAAGACAATTCCGTCAGCCATCGAACAAGGGTTTGCTCGAGCGTTTGTGACCATCATCGACACACACGTAACCACCATCGTTTCGTCAGCTTTCCTTTTCGTGTTCGGCACTGGTCCGTTGCGAGGATTTGCTGTGACGCTGGTTCTCGGATTGGTAATCAATCTGTTCTCGGCTGTCTATGTCTCGCGCACAATTTTCATGTGGGAGCTGAGTCGCAAGCGAAAGATGGAATCCCTCAGTATCTAGGAATCGTCTAAATAATATGGTTCAGATTTTTAAAGACGTTAAGGTCGACTGGCTGGCTAATCGCCGGATCTTTATTGCCATCTCAGTCGTGCTGATGCTTGCCGGCTTGGGTTCTGCGGTGTTTCGTCATTGGAACCACCGGAGCAACCCGAACGCACCGGACGCATTTAATCTCGGTGTCGACTTCAAGGGCGGAACCGTTGTTACCGTCCGGTTCAAGCAGCGTCCTTCGCCTGAGGCGATCCGTGACGCGCTGGCAAGTGCAGGTTTGAAGGACGCGATAATTCAGCCTGTTACCGATAAACCCGATACCGTTCTAATTAAGATTCCCCTCGAGGGTTCCGGTGAATCGCAAGCGCAGGTTGAGGTAGGTCGTGCTCATGTCAGAGACGGCCTTCGTGTGTTTGGCGCGGAAGCCCAGGGCGAGCTCAACTCGGATCCCAACGCTGCCTTCAAGATAGAAGGCACTGACGCGGTCGGCGCCGTGGCCGGTGCCCAGTTACGCAACAAAGCGATTGCCGTAACGTTAGCGGCGTTGGTGGGCATTCTTGTTTACATTGCGTTCCGTTTTGAATGGACGTATGGAGCTGCCGCAGTCATCGCAGTTTTTCACGACGTGCTGGTAACACTGGGATTCTTCTCATTATTCCAGTGGGAGATCAGCTTGACAGTGATTGCAGCGTTACTGACGCTCGTCGGCTTCTCTGTGAACGATACAATCGTGGTGTTTGATCGCATTCGCGAGAACCGCAAGCTGAGACGTCGAGATACGCTGTACAAAATCACGAATGACTCTATAAACCAGACGCTTTCGCGAACGATCATCACGTCGGGTCTCGTCTTTCTTTCAGTTCTGGCGTTGGTGCTGTTTGGCGGCGAAGTGTTGAAAGGATTCTCGCTCGCACTATTGATCGGCATTGCGTTTGGAACCTATTCATCGGTCGCTATTGCGGCGCCCATCATGGTTTGGTGGGAGCAGAGAATTGAAGCCGCCAACAGAGCCTCGGCGCTGGCTTTTGCGCGTCCAGCCACGGCTCCGGCTTCACAAACTCAGCGACGAAACGCTGGCCGTGAGACCGCATCACCAGCAGTGGATAAGCGGTCCCGAGGAGCCAGCCGAGCGTAGGTGTTTGGCTGGTATTTTGTTTCCCCCTCCCGTGTGGTGAAAACCCAAGTTTTGCGCTTGACTTTGCCAGCTAAGGCGGCATAGACTGCGGCCGTTGCTGGCCAATTAAATCTCAGAAGTCGACCCCGCGTTCGAAGCAAGAGGTTGGATGCGCGGCAGTCTGTTGAGCGGCCGGTGAGTTTTCTCGCACAGCAGCTTTCAACTGTTCGGTGAGCTCAATATCACTGAAGCTGCTGTCTTCCCCTTCAATCGACTATTGCGGAACTCAAGCGGGCATTCAAATCGGCGTTTGAGAAGCTATTTCGCTTTTTGACGATTTCGCACCCCTGATCCATTTGGCACCGGAATTGGGAGGATAGACTAAATGTTCGAGAACCTTGTTGAGTCCACTTCGCATAAGGATGACATTTCGCGAAAGGGCTCATTCATTCTCGCTACGACGCTAATCTATGTAGTCCTCGGCGTCGCCTTCTTCGTTGCTGGCGTCTACTGGTATGACAACCACCTCGGTGAGCTCGAACTGGAGCTTACTACGTTGGTTGCTCCAGTACCCGTGCCTCAACAGCAGAAAGAACCGGAACGTAAAGAGGAAGCAAAGCCTGCGAAGACCGAACCCAACGTCGACGTCAGAAGAGAACTCATTGCTGACGTTACGCGAACAGAACTCGTTCCCAAGGAAGTATCCGCTAAGGCGAGCGATGTTCCACCGGTTCGACGTGGAGTGACCACCGTCGTAGGCACTGCTGATACCAATACTTCGGCACCCGTAGGTGCAGGTTCCGGAACCGGGACTGTGGTCGGGGCGCCTACGAAAGTGGAAGTTGCCGATGCTCCACCTCCGCCTCCGCCAGCACCGCCGAAGGCTCCGATTTCGGGTGGTGTGCTAAACGGGAAAGCAATCAGTTTGCCCAAGCCACCATATCCGCCAATTGCGAAGCAGGCGCATGCGTCGGGAACCGTCGTGGTCCAGGTGACCATTGACGAGAACGGCGGTGTGATTTCTGCGCACGCAGTTTCCGGGCATCCGTTGCTTCAGGCCGTGTGTGTCGCCGCAGCTCGCCAGGCGAGGTTCTCGCCCACCAAGCTTTCGGGACAACCCGTTAAGGTGACGGGCGTCATCACGTACAATTTCGTCGCTCAATAGTGGTGAAGATTATCGGGCAGAGTCAGCCTCAATCGTGGGGCTGTTTCTGCAGCTTCGCTGCTCGCTTTAATGTTAAGAAAAACCTTTTGGAGGGGTTACCGTGACTATTCTAACCAGCCTACTAGGAACAAAAGCCTTCGGTCTGCTGATCCTTTTGCAAGAAGCTGCTGCCAGTCCTGAGGGCAGCAGTGCGGACCACTTTACGCTCACCGAAATGGTGAAGAATATGGGTAGCGTCGCTATCGCAGTCGTTATCGTGCTGCTGATCATGTCGGTCTACTCCATAGCGATCATGGTGGAACGTTATCTAACGTATTCCGCCGCCAAGAAACAGTCTCGCGAGTTCGCTCCGCGCGTGGCCCAGGCCCTCAAGAACGATCGTATTGAAGAAGCGATCAATATCAGCGACAAGCATCGCAAGTCACACTTGGCGATGGTTGTCAGCAGTGGCCTGCAGGAGTTCCGCGCGCACGAAGCGTCGTCTGACATCTCGGGTGATGAGATCGAAGCTTCCAAGAGAGCACTGCAGCGTGCGATTGCCATCAAGACCGCTGAGTTCAGACGCGGCCTGTCCGGATTGGCGACCATCGGTTCGACCGCTCCGTTCGTGGGTCTGTTCGGAACAGTGTTCGGCATCATCAATGCGTTCCGCGGCATGAAGAACGCTGAGTCGGCTGGTATCGCGGCAGTGGCCGGCGGTATCTCTGAAGCTCTGTTCACCACCGCGCTTGGATTGCTCGTGGCAGTACCTGCGGTGTGGTTGTTCAACTACTTCACTGGCAAGGTGGACGGCTTCATCGTCGAGATGGACAACTCGGCATCCGAATTGGTCGATTACTTCATCAAGAATCGCACCAAACAGCTGAAGGCGTAAGCCGCCTGACAGACGTGAGTACGTGCGGGCATTGGTGTCCGCGCGCGAGCGCTCTGGGAGTCAGACAGAAAGGAAGAAGTTATGGGAATGTCAGTCGGTGGTGGCGCCGGGAAAATGCAATCGGAAATCAACGTCACACCAATGGTGGACATCATGCTCGTGCTGCTGATTATCTTCATGGTGGTAACGCCATTCCTGCAGCAGGGCATCACGGTCGCGATTCCTCGTGAGATGAAGAATCCGGACGTGGATCAGAACATCATCAAAGAGACGTCGATCGTCATCTCAATTCCCAACGATGGTCAGTACTATCTTGGGAAGAAGCAGGTGGCTAAAGAAGAGCTCGCCGATAAAGTCGACACGATGCTCAAAGCCATTAAGAAGGACGAGGATCGAATCGTCTACATCAAGAGTGGTGTTGGCGTTAGCTACGGCGACGTAGTGAATGTCATAAACGAGGTGAGGAAACTGGGAGTTGACCGAATCGGTTTGGTGGCCGACAAGAAGAAGAAAGGCGCCACAACTCCGGTCGCCCCTGCGGCAAGCTAACGTTGCTAACCAGTTTGAGCAAACCTTTCTGTAGTAATTAAGGAGCTAAATTTTATGGCGATGGGTGGTAGTACAAAAGGAGGCAGTCAGGCTGAGCCATATATCAACGTCACACCGCTAATCGATGTGTTGCTGGTGTTGTTGATTATCTTCATGGTGGTCACGCCTCTCAAACCAAGTCGTTTTAAGGCCGACATACCCACACAAAGGGATCCAAACGAGGATCTCAGTAGGTTGAAGCCCAACCCACTAACGCTGGTTGTGTCGATTTCTCCCGACCTGCAGTTGAAGTTGAACCAGGACAATATGGGCTCTGTAAACGATACCGCGCCCCTGGCCCAAAAGCTTTCTGCTGTCTTTGCGGAGCGAAAGTCTCAGCGAGCTTATAAGGTAGGTATGGAGACACGTACGGACGTAACGGAAGATGAACGAATTGAAAAAACAGTATTCGTTAAGGCTCCGAGGTCGCTCAAGTACGGGGAGGTCGTGAAGGTTATCGACGCGATCAAGGGCGCAGGCGCTAACCCGGTGGGATTACAGGTCGACGATCTACCTCAGTAAGAGTTGTAAGAGTTGTGATTGGTCACGGGAAATCGGAATGGGTTCGATCTTCACCGCGAACCGCCACCGCCCAGTCACTTAGAATGGAGCCATACGTAAAATGAAACTCTCTCAGGCCGGGATCACCGTTATCTTGGCGGTTGTCGTTGTCACCAGTTCTGGTTGTGGAGTTATCAACCGAATAAGAGCGAAGAATGCGCTGAATGAAGCAGCCCGAGCGTACCGCGAAGGCCGCTTTGAAGAAGCCGAAAAAGAATCGCGACACGCGCTCGACCTCGATCCGGACAACAAGACTGCCCCACACTTTATTGCTCGCACTATTCATGCCCAGTATCGTCCCGGCGTCCAGGCGCCCGAGAACGTAGCTAAAGCTCGTCAGGCCATCGAAGCGTACCAAAAGATTCTTGAAAAGAGTCCGAATGACGAAGAGGCTTACAAGGCAATCGCGTACCTTTACGGAGCGATAAAAGAGGACGACAAGCTGCGTCAGTGGATCTCTGCACGCGCGACGAATGAAAATACAGAACCCGAAAAGCGCGCCGAAGCCTATGTGGTGCTGGCAAGCAAGGATTGGGATTGTTCTTACAAGATAACCGAGCAGCCTGCAGTCAAGACAACCACAGTCGATACAGCCAGCAACAAGGCGACCGTCTCCTACAAGAAGCCAAAAGAGCAAAGGGAGTTTGACACTGCGCAGGTATGTGTCAAACGCGGACTGGAAGAGATTGAAAGCGCAATTAAGTATGCCCCGAATAACGAGTCAGCGTGGTCGTATAAGACTAACCTGCTATTGGAGGCCTCAAAGCTGGCAGAGATGGATGGCAAGACGGACCAGAAAGCCGAATACCAGAAGCAGTATGAAGCTGCTTTGAAAAAGACCACAGAGTTGAGTCAGGCCGCCGAGAAAAAGAAAGAGGAAGAAGCGAAAAAGGCAGCCTCACCGCAAAAGTCTTAATCACTGACTCCTACAAGTTGCTGTGCTCCACAGAGGCGATGCTCGGTTTCGAGCCGGGCATCGCCTTTTTGTTATAATTAACTCGGTTTTTTTGCCTTCTTTTGCAGTCAGATGATCAGAATTGAAGAAATCGTCGATAAGGTAGCTGGTAACCACCCGCAGGCAGATCTCGACCTGTTGAGACGGGCCTATCTCTTTTCAGCACGCGAACACAAGGGACAAAAACGTGCTTCAGGTGAGTCGTATCTCGTCCATCCGCTCGAAGTGGCAAACATCCTCGCTGATATGAAGCTCGATGAAGTGTCGGTCGCTACCGGTCTGCTGCACGACGTCGTAGAAGACACTCTCGTAGAACTCGATACGATTCGCAATTATTTCGGTGAAGAGATAACTCACCTTGTTGACGGTCTAACGAAGATTGCCCAGATCAGCAACATCTCCAGGGAAGAGCAACAGGCTGAAAATGTTCGAAAGATGTTGCTTGCAATGGTGGATGACGTTCGAATTGTGCTCGTCAAACTGGCCGATCGTCTCCACAACATGCGGACGCTTCAATATCTGAGACCCGATAAGAGAAAGCGCATTGCGGAAGAGACGATGGACATTTTCGCTCCGATTGCGCATCGACTCGGAATGGGTAAGTTGCGCGGTGAGCTCGAAGACCTGGCCTTCCGCCACTTGCACCCGGATGACTACCGCGAGCTTGCCGAGCAGCTGGAAAAGCGAAGAGCTGAGAACGAAGCCTTCTTAAAGGCAGTGACCAGTCGCATTGAAGACAAGATGCGTGACGCCGGTGTGCCTTTCGTGAGCGTTGAAGGTCGCGTCAAGCGTCTTTATTCGATCTGGAAAAAGCTGCGCCGACAGAAGATCAGTCTCGATCAAGTCTACGATCTCGTAGCTGCCCGGGTCATTACGCCTAATGAAATTCGTCATTGCTATGCCGCTCTCGGCGTGATTCACAACAACTGGAAACCTGTTCCCGGACGCTTCAAGGATTGGATTGCGACGCCTCGAGACAACCTATATCAGTCGCTTCACACATCGGTAATTGGTTCCAATAGCCAGTCATTCGAGGTGCAAATCCGAACTGAGGAAATGCATCACATCGCTGAAGAAGGAGTTGCCGCGCACTGGAAGTACAAAGAAGGTAAGCGTGGTGCGCACGATGACGATCAGGCGCTGCAGGCGCTGCGTTCGCTTGTTGAATGGACACAGGAAGTAAAGGATTCGCGTGATTTTCTTGATTCATTAAAGCTCGACCTTTACCCCAAAGACGTCTATGCATTCACGCCGATGGGTAAGGTGATTCAGCTCCCTCGCGGTGCGACGCCTGTCGATTTTGCCTACATGATTCACTCGGAAGTAGGGAACACTTGTACTGGCGCGCGGATCAACGGACGAATGGTGCCGCTGCGAACGCAGATCCAAAACGGAGACGTCGTTGAGATCATAACGACTTCGAATTCGCATCCTTCTCGTGACTGGTTGAACTTCATCGTTACTTCGAGGGCGCGCAACCGTGTTCGTCACTGGGTGGCCGAACAGCAAAGGGCCGAGTCGATCGAGATCGGCCGAAAGCTCTTCGAGAAAGAAGCGGTTAGATTTCAGCTGTCCGTAAAGAAAGTTTTGGGAGATAGCGACGGAGAAATGAAGCGTGTCGCGAGCGACTACGGTTACGGCCGAGTTGACGATCTTCTAGCCGCAATCGGTTACGGCAAGTTGGTGCCGCGAAACGTGATTGCAAAGTACCTTGGCCCAGAGCAATTCGAACAGCTTGATAAACAGAAGGAGTCCCGGCTTCGCAGTGGAGTACGGGCGGTCAAGCGACTGATTCGTCTCGGCGATGATTCAATCGTTGTTCGCGGAGTTGATGACTTGATGGTGACTCGAGCTCGATGTTGCAACCCACTTCACGGCGAAGACATCATTGGTTATGTCACTCGCGGAAAAGGTGTTGCTGTTCACACCAAACGTTGCAAGAACGTCAACCAGTTAATGGTCAACCGTGAGCGAATTGTCGAAGTAGAGTGGGCCGGCAGGCCTGAAAAGACGGCCTACGCAGTGAAACTTTTGGCAGTCACCGAAAACCGGACAGGCATGATCGCCGGCATCACCGGCGCAATCTCGGACATGAAGACCGGCATTCGCGACGCTCGAGCTTCGGTGGCGCCAGATGAAAAGGGACATATCGAAGTCACGGTCGAGGTATTCGACGTCAAGCATCTCGACAGGGTGATCAGTTCAATTAAGGGCGTTCCCGGCGTGCTTGACGTGGAACGCATGCAGGGCGCCGCATAACCGAGTCTGAGCGGATTTTGCCCCGTTAGGTCTTTCTGCTAGAATCCCGCCTTTGCTTTTCGCATCGCTACCAGAGAGATTCATAACAGTGAAGCGCAGAATCCAAACTGCAGATGCTCCGCAGGCTATCGGGCCTTATTCGCAGGCAATTAAGGCGGGAGGCCTGGTGTTCGCTTCCGGTCAAATACCGATTGATCCGGCGACCGGTCAGTTCGTCGAGGGCGGAATTACCGAGCAAACTGAGCAGGTTCTGAAGAACGTTGCCGCGGTAATGAAGGCAGCTGGAAGTGGGCTGGATCGCGTGGTGAAGACAACCGTGTTCCTCGCGAGCATGGACGAATTCGCAGCGATGAATGAGGTGTATGGAAAGTTCTTTGAGGGAGATGCGCCGGCTCGGGCTACGGTTCAAGCTGCTCGATTACCGCGTGATGCCCGAGTGGAGATCGAGGCAATCGCGCTAGCCGGCGAAGAGTGAGACGAATTGCGGATTTCGGATTGCGGATTTCGAATCCGCAATCGGTAAATTCGCAATCCGCAATTCGTCAAGCGGCTTTCGAAACTTTTCCGGCTTTAATACACGTGGTGCAAACCTTCATCCGCCGGGCGCCGCCTTGCGGAAGCTGAACCCGAATTGATTGCAAATTGGGATCGAACCGCCGCGGAGTTTTGTTGTTTGCGTGAGATACGTTATTTCCGAACTGAGGGCCTTTGCCGCAAACTTCACAACGTTTTGCCATGGACCTAAACAACCTCCAACACTTCTCGAACAGGGAATTATTGAGAGCAGACCGGCACAGCGCGCTGTTTAGCCGGAATAAGAAACGAAACTTATAGCAAAGGGATTTCTACGTCGTCAAGCGTGAGTGATTTGGTCCAGAAGGGACCTCCGACTAAAAGTAATCTGTTAAAGGAGTAAACCCAAAGTGCGTAAGAACGCGATTTCATTATTTCTTTTGAGTGTGCTGGCGGTCGCATCCGTGACTTTCAGCGCTTGCAGTTCTGGTGGGACTGACGCCAAAGAGAATACGGTGGCAGCGACCGTCAACGGCAAGAACATCATGCTTGCCGAGGTCGAGAGGACTGTAAGCCAGCAGGCCGGCGGACAGCAGGCGAGCCTGTCTCAGTTGCAGTTGGCCCAGGCGCGGCTTCAGGTACTCGGGAGTTTGATCCAGCGCGAAGTGCTGTTTCAGCGAGCTGAACGAGAGAAGCTTATCCCGACCGAAGAACAGATCACTTCCGCAATCAACGAGCAGAAAACGCAGACTGGAATGACTGACGAAGACTTCAACAAAACGTTGAAGGAACAAAATCTGTCGATGGAGACACTGCGCGAAGAAGCTCGCAAGAACCTTGCGGTTCGCAACCTGCAGGATAAATACAGCGGCAAGATAAGTGTCAGCGATAAGGAAGTTGAGGACTTTTATAACAACAACCGGCAACAGTTTGTCAGTGCCCGTGGCGCAGCGCTGGCTGTGATCATCGTCGATCCCGCCGACAACAGTGCTCAGGGAATTCAGAACGATGCGAAGAGCGATGCCGAAGCAAAGCTGAAGATTGACAATGTGTATCAGCAGCTAAAGTCGGGAGCTGACTTCGCTACCGTTGCGCGCTCGAAGAGTGAGGATACGCAGAGCCTCGTAAAGGGTGGTGACATTGGCTTCTTCAGCGAGGACGGCTTGAAGCAAGCAGGACTTCCCAAAGAGATCATCGACCAGTTGATGGGACCAACAATGCAGGTCGGCGGTTATACGGAACCCAAGCTGGTGAACAATCGCTGGTACATCTTCAAACTCGAAGAGAAGCGATTGCAAACTGAGAACTTGACGCTTGAGAGTCCCGGAGTGCGCCAACAAATCACGCAGGGCCTGATCAATCAGCGCAAGGATGTTCTCAACGCCGCATTACTTGAAGTGGCGATGAACGATTCGAAGGTCGTGAACAACCTTGCCGCGAACATGCTCAACAATCCGAACAACCTTGGCCTGCGACCTGCTACGCCGGGAAGTGTTCCGAGTCCGGCAGCGTCCCAGCCGGGTACTACTTCACAACAATCAGCGAGTCCGGCTACCTCGGGTTCAGCAAGCCCGAAACCAAGCGGCTCGACTAAGTAAAGGACCGTGGTTTCGGTAACTCACGATTGACCTTGAATGGGTGCGGAGATTTTCCAGCCGCACTCATTTTGTTTTGTAGAGATGCTGTTTCGGCTTTCAGACGTTCATAAATCCTACGGTACTCAGGATGTCTTGCGTTGTACGTCGCTCCAGATCAATCCGGGCGAACACGTCGGTCTGGTAGGTCGAAATGGTGCCGGCAAGACGACCGTCTTCAGACTTGTCACAGGTGAGGAGACTCCGGATCGCGGTGATGTGGTTCGCGCGCGCAACGTTCGTCTGGGACTCCTTGCTCAGCACGTCCACTTTGAGTCTGGATCGACGGTTCACGAATCAGCGCTTGCTGCATTTGGCCAGCTTCAACAAATTGAGCACGAGATGCATGAGCTTGAGCATCGAATGGCCGAAGCTCCGGACGATCTCGACAAGATTCTCGAACGCTACAGCGATCTGCAGCATCAGTTTGAGCGTGAAGGTGGGTTCGAATACGCAGCGAAGGCCGAGGCCATTCTTCAAGGCCTCGGATTTCCGCGTGAGACCTGGAACCTCGAAACGGAAAAGCTTTCCGGAGGCCAGCAGAACCGGCTCGGCCTCGCACGGCTGCTCCTGGCCCAACCGGACGTGTTGCTCCTCGATGAGCCTACTAACCATCTGGACGTCGCCGCCGTTGAATGGTTGGAAGAGTTCTTGCAGGATTATCCTTCGGCATTCGTCATCATCAGCCATGATCGGTACTTTCTTGATCGTGCATGCCGTCGCATCATTGAACTCGAGAACGGTCGCGCTGCAAGCTACACCGGTAACTATTCTGACTACCTCGTCGAGCGCGAAGTGCGGCGTGAAGCGCAGCAAAGGGCATACGACAATCAACAGCAACTGATTTCGAAAACAGAAGAGTTCATTCGCCGGAACATTGCGGGTCAGAAGACAAAGCAGGCCAAGTCGCGACGCAAGATGCTGCAACGATTGGAACGGATCGATGCTGTTCCGACCGAGCGCGCTTCAGGAGATTTCAGACTGCAGTCGATCGAGCGCACTGGGAATCACGTTCTGATGGTCAACGAAGCGACGATTGGATATCCAGACATAGTGCTTGCGAAGGATATCTCGCTGATTCTGCGACGCGGAGAGTGTCTTGGGATCATTGGTCCAAATGGCTCGGGCAAGACAACGTTCCTGAAGACAATCCTAAAGAAAGTTCCGCCTCTCAGCGGCGAGGTGCGGTGGGGTACTAAGGTTCAGATCGGATATTACGCGCAGCAGCTTGAGGATCTCGATGATCGAAATGAGATCATCATGGAGCTCCGCCGTGTAGCGCCGTCGGATGGAACCGCAGGTGAGTTGCGATCCTTCCTCGCCAAATTTCTTTTCACCGGTGACGATGTCTACAAGCACGTCCGCGACTTGTCCGGCGGTGAAAAGGGTCGGCTCGCTCTGGCGAAGCTCATCTATTCTCGCGTAAATGTGCTGGTGTTGGACGAGCCAACTAACCATCTGGACATACCTTCACGAGAAGCGCTCGAGGAAGCTTTGGATGCATATGAAGGAACAATCGTAACGATCAGCCACGATCGTTATTTCCTGGATCGTGTGGCGACTCAGATTCTTGCTCTCGACGGTTTGGGAAATGCAGAACACTATGATGGCAATTACACCGAGTATCACGACTGGAAAGCAGGCGCCGAACCCGATTTGACGATACCCGCAAAGGTCTCACCAGCGGCCAATCTGGTTGAAACTATTATTGCTAGAAGCCAACCCGAAACGGCTCCGAAAGAGGAAACTACCAGGTCACACACGAAGCAAAAGGGCAAAGGCAAGACTCAGGGACAACAAGCAAAGCGGTCAGTCAAGATAGTAAAGAAGAAGAAACCTGACTCTCGAACACCAGAGATGATTGAGTCCGAAATTGCTGCTGCTGAAATGAAGCTTGAACAAACTTCTCAGCAGATGGGCCTACCCGAGGTTGCACGAAATCCTGAAAGACTGCTGAAGCTGGATGAAGAATATCGTCAGACAGAAGCGCAGCTAAAGTCCCTGTATGAAGAATGGGAAAACGCTGCGGCTGAGCGTGCTGAAGCTTAGCCTCTTATTCCATAAGTGCATCAGGAGAAAATATGAAAAGTAGATTTGTTCTGATCTGTTCGCTTCTTACGGTGTTACTGCTTACCGGCTCGACTGCAGCACGGAACTCACTGCTTCTGAATGTGCTGGAGCAGGAGAAGACAACCACGTCTCAGGTGAAGCCCGAAGGGAGTTGGGAGGGCACGTTGGATGTTAGTGTTGCCAAGCTGAGATTAGTGCTTCACGTCACGAGTAAAGATGGTCAATTGAGCGCCACATTGGATAGCCCGGACCAGGGAGCTACTGGATTGCCAGTCAATACCATAAGCGTGACTGGCGACACTTTAAGCTTTGAGATGAATACTCTCGGCGCCGCATATCAGGGTAAATTCACTAAGGATGGTTCACAAATTGATGGTGAATTCAGCCAGCAGGGACAAAGATTCCCATTGACATTCAAACGGGTAGGGCAGTCGGCAGCAGCTGAAAACATCTTGAACTTGCAGAAGGTTGATATCGGAGGGCGTAGTCTGAACCTTCTCATCGGTGGGAAGGGATCTCCTGCAGTGGTGTTCGAGGGAGGGTTCGGCGCAGGCATCGCATCATGGTCCACCGTGCAGAAAGATGTTGCTGCTTTTGCGCAAACAGTCTCTTACGATCGAGCTGGGCTGGGGCAATCTGAAGTAGGCCCGAAACCGCGATCGGCAAAGCAGATTGCGCTGGAGCTGCACACAGCGTTGGAGAAGGCTGGCGTGAAGCCACCCTATGTGTTAGTGGGCCATTCGCTTGGCGGCGTTTATGTACGAGTGTTTGCTGATTTGTATCCCAAGGAAGCTGCGGGCCTGGTGCTGATTGATCCGTCGCAGGAAGCTTTTGATGAGTGGATCAAAAAGAATGCGGCGGATCAGCGCAAGGAGCAAGAAGGTCGGATCGCACAGGCGCCCGAAGGTGTTCGCGCCGAGTGGCAGGAGTTGGATGCCACCTACGCGGAGGCGCGCGCGTCGAAGGTGCCAAAAGGAATTCCGGTTACATTGATAAGTGCGACGCGTGATGAAGGCCCGATGCCACCCGAAGCAAAAAAAATGTGGGTCGAGAAGCAGAAGGAATGGCTAGCAACAGTTCCGGGCAGCAAGCACATCATCACGGATAAGAGCGGTCACTTCGTTCAGGCAGAGCAACCTGCGATGGTAGTCGAAGCAATTCGCGGGATGGTCAAGCAAGTACATTGATCGAGCGATTTCAAGTAATGTTCGCTCGTCTGCTCTTCTTTGGTGTCCGCGGAACTTATCGGAATTCCGACAAAGAGTTAACGCCTCCGAATGCATCTCCGAAGTTTCCTTCCATAAGTGAGGCTCCCTGGTGAGGTTGAGTTAACCACTGGATTATAGAAGTCACCGAGGCAGCTACGGGAAAGTTTCATGTGTCCAAAACGGGTATTTGTAGTCAAATTTGGCTACGAAGAATGAAAAATGAGAAGCGTCAAATGAGGAATGTCAGATGGTTGGGGTGTAAAGGGACCGTGCTTGACAGGTCTTAAGGCGCTTTGTTACTTTCGGGCTCCTTACGTTAGTTGACCAACGTTTTGACAATCACTGTAGGCGCGTAGCTCAGGGGTAGAGCACTACCTTGACACGGTAGGGGTCTGGGGTTCAAATCCCCACGCGCCTACCAATCCTTTCAACAACTTAGCTCTGACGCCGAGGTATTCCGCTGCTTCCGAACGCTCCAATCCACGCCTGAAAAACTCCTAGTTGATCCATTCAAAACCATCTGCTTGAACCGCTGATGTTCGGTCGCCCATTCATTGCCATTGAGATCTCGGGACAAATCATCTGCATGATGCGTTGTTGCGCCGCCCGCTTATCCGCATTTCGTGCCTGGGAGTAAATCTCAAGTGTGGACCGACTGCTCGCATGGCGCATCAGTTCCTGTATCACTTTCACGTTCTCACCATTGGAACGAGCGGGGTCGAATACGTTTGACGAAAGGTATGCCCACCAAGGCGTTTTTGAATTCCGGCTCGGGTCGCTGCTGGTCTAACGGTCCTGGTTAGTAACATGGGTGGCCAGTATGGAAACCGTCCGTGTGCTTGAGGACTTGCAAATACCCAATGGTCAGCCCTCTGGTGCTTTGTTGCTGCCACGCCAGGAGTTCAGCAGCAACATAAGACGATAAGATAAAGTATCGAGAACCTTTCGATATTACATCCGGTTACGTCGCCTGCTACGTCTTTCATTCAAGACCAAGGCAGCTTTCGCATACATTTTTTCGTATGACAAAGTCCGAGCGCCGCTCATATTGACATTCTATATGAAAACGTTTATCTACCATCTACAGAATGTCTATAGGAGAAAGAGATGGCGCGAAAGCAAGTTGACCTGTTGCAAGGCACGCTCGATCTGCTGGTGCTGAAATCGCTGGCTCTGGCTCCGCTACACGGACTAGGCGTTTCACATCGGATCGAACAGATCACGAAGGGAACCTTCAAGGTCAAACCCGGCTCACTTTTCCCCGCGTTACACCGGATGGAGGAGGCGGGCTGGCTCCAGTCGTCGTGGGGTGAGTCAGAGAACAATCGCCGCGCAAAATATTATCGCCTTACCGCAGCCGGCCGGCGCCAGCTCGACACGGAGACGCAGGACTGGCAACGGATTTCCCTCGCGATCACCAGCGCTTTAAAGGCTACCTGAGGAGAAGCAATCGTGCCGTTGATTCCTCGCCTGACCAGCCTCTTCCGCAACCTGTTCCACAAGGACCGTGTGGACCAGGAGTTCATTGAAGAGCTCCAGGCGTACCTGGACATGTTAACGGAGAAGAAAATCAGGCAAGGACTCACACCTGGAGAAGCTCGACGTGATGCTCTCGTTGAGCTGGGGGGCATCGACCAAGTTCACGAAAAAGTAAGGGAGATTAGAATGGGTCAATTCATAGAAACCGCGTGGCGAGACGTTCGATTTGGTGTGCGAGCGCTGGTCCATAGTCCTGTTTTCAGTGTAGTAACCGTGTTATCGCTCGCACTCGGGAT
>JBKPAC010000059.1:0-4779 GCA_046726175.1 Acidobacteriota bacterium | reverse complement strand
GCAGATCTACATTGCTCTCGGAGATAGAGATCGGGCGTTCGAGTGGCTCGAAAAGGGATACAGAGAACGGTCCTTCGGTGCATCCGTCCTGGATCTCAAGGCGGCTCCCTTCTGGGACCGAGTCCGCTCCGATCCCCGTTACATGGACCTTCTGCGGCGCATGAACCTCGGTCCTGAGATGGTCAAGTAAAACTATGACGCTTGTCGCCGGGACATTACTCGGTCGTTATGAAATCCGTTCCCAACTCGGCGCAGGCGGCATGGGTGAAGTCTATTTGGCTGTTGATACAGAACTCGATCGGACCGTTGCAATCAAAATTCTTCCGTTAGCTCTAGCTACGGACCAACAGCGATTGGGTGAGTCCGTCATGGATCTGAAGGTATCTCCCTTTTAGGATCCGCTTCGCTCCGATCCCCGTTAACATGGACCTTCTGCGGCGCCTGAACCTCGGTCCTGAGATGGTCAAGTAAAAGCAGTTATGGTTACCGCGAATTACATGTCGCCGAAGCAAGCACAAGGGCAGAAGGTAGACGCACGCACAGACATCTGGAGCGAGTTGGATAAAAAGCAACAGATGAGTGATGCACGTTGCGACTTCATCTCTGCGCAAGACGCGTGGTCACGGCGGTCCTTTATTAAGGCTGGCGTCTGCAGTGGCATCCTGATCGTGAACTGCAACTTAACCGAAGAGCTGATGGCCGCTCGGCAGAACTTGTTCGTCAGGAAACAAAGCACTAACCATAGTAAGTTGAGCATCCGCGAGGCGGGTGAGCTAGTCCGCCGAAAAGTAGTCTCGCCGGTCGAGTTGACGCGTGCATGCCTGGAGCGGATCGAGCGGCTGAACCCCGCTCTCAACGCCTTCATCACCGTGACCGCCGAGCAGGCAATGGCGCAGGCGCGTGAAGCCGAAGCTGAGGTGCGACGTGGCAGGTGGCGCGGACCGCTCCACGGCATCCCCATCGGACTCAAGGACAACATAGATACTGCGGGCGTAAGGACTACACTTGCCAGCGCAGTCTTTAAAGACCGCATTCCTACTGCGGACGCTGAAGTGGTCCGGCGGCTGAAGGCTGCAGGCGCAGTGCTAGTTGGTAAGCAGAATTTGCACGAAGTTGCCTTCGGCACCACTTCGGCCGTGAGCTACTTCGGCGCCGTCCATAACCCCTGGCAACTCGATCGAATAACGGGCGGCTCTTCTGGAGGATCGGCTGCCGCCGTCGCCGCTGACTTGTGTTTTGGTTCAGTCGGCACCGACGCAGGCGGGTCGATACGCGTGCCCTCCGCTTATTGCGGAATCGTGGGCTTAAAGCCGACTTTTTGGCTCGTAAGTATGAGCGGCGCTGGGGACGAGGGCTGGTGGTCCATGAACCACGTTGGGCCGATGTGCGGCAGTGTCGGGGACACAGCGATCCTCCTTTCCGCGATAGCTGGCCATGATGTGCGCGATAGCACCAGCGCGGAGAAACCATTAAATTACACGGCGGCGCTGCGGGCCAAGGTCTCGACGCTGCGGCTCGGTATACCTCGCGAGGTCTTCTACGACAAACTCGACTCTGAGATCGAAGCGGCTATGACAAAAGCTCTGGAAGTGCTTCGTCGCCTGACGGCCGGCCTCCGAGAACTCAACTTGCAGCCGATCTCAGACACGATTGTGCCGAACATCGTCCTCGCCGAGACTTACGCTTTCCACGCTCCTTACTTCCTGAAGACACCAGAGCTTTATAACGCTGCCATCCGCCGGAATCTGCAGCAGGGATCGAAAGTGACTACCGCGGCTTACATTCAGTCGCGTCGTGAACTTGACGCGGCGCGCCGGGCGATCGTGACTGTATTTTCAAACGTGGACTTACTGGTCACGCCCACGACGGCGATGCCGCCGTTCACGATCGAAGAGGCAGTGCGTCTCGGGATTGAACTGGAGCTGAACCGCAACACGGCACAATTTAACGTTTACGGTCTGCCGACCATCTCGATCCCGTGCGGATTCACAAGTTCCGGGCTGCCTATCGGTATGCAGATCACCGGTCCGCGCTTTGGCGAGGGGAAGGTGCTGGCACTTGCGCATGCTTACGAGCAAGCAACAGACTGGCACACGAGACGGCCTCACGCTGTCTAACTTAAACACACCAGCGTTAGGCATCTTCTTCTTAGGAATCTTGATGGGAATAATACGGCAATCGCTTCTGAGCCTTCTGCTGCTGATTCTGCTGTTTGCTCAACCGAAACAACAACCGTTACGCGCTGAAGGCAGGGGTGAAACGTAAGGTTTGTCTGTCAGGATGCGGAGAAAAAATAGATGTCGAACCAAGATCGCCATGATCTTCTCGCCAATCGGCGCCAATTCATTGGGTACTTCACCAGTATCGGCTTGTCATCCACACTTCTTCCCGGAGTTTTGTGGGCGAAAGTACATCAACGGAAGGCACTGAGAATTAGTAAAGAAATGTTGAAGGAAGCTGAAAAGATCGCGGGTCTTCACTTTTCAGAATCTCAACGAGACATGATGGTGGAGGGAGTAAATCAAAATCTTCGGCGGTATGATGAGCTACGTCAGATCCATCTAGATGTTTGCGCGAATTTGGCGGACCGCACCATCCGATCCATCTCGTCGGCTGACAGGTCTTTCGGCTTAATGATGAGGGTCGCCAAGAACTGGGCGTCGACGTTCCCGGTCTTCCAGAGCGCCTTCCCCAACTCGTGGTTGCTCTTGATCTTCTTCGCCAGCGCGCGAATGTCGCCGAGTTTGACGCCAAACTGATTGTCTCCCCGCACCGTACTTGGTGTTGTGCGCACGCACCTTCTCGTTGCCGAGCGCTTCGAGCTGCTTGAGCGCATCTTTGACGGTTATGTTTGCGTTCGGCATTTGGCCCCTACTAATCGGGATCACGCTGCGCTTCAGCGGCTCGCCCACTCAACTAGGAATAAAGGCTACTCACCGGCGAGTCCGCTCCAAGCCCTTGTTCGGCGCGACGCTCGAAGGACAAGATTATTTGCAATTCAAAAATGAGCGGGCTCCAGCATAGAATCGTGAAACAGATTGTCCCTAAAACATTTACCGTGGCAAAACCAAACTTGCCATTTCTGTTGCTGCGTTTCGACGGTTAGCCGACAAGGGTCGATTTCTGTCAGCGTAATTTCGCTGCCGCAAAAACAACACGGGCCGAATGAGACTTTTGGTTCTTCAGGCATTGGAAAATATAGTAGCGCCGAACGTTGCGCTTGAGCAGCTCGGCCACGCAACTACGAATAAAGGCCACTCACCGGCGAGTCCGCTGCAAGCGCTTGTTCGATGCGGTTCATTTATTCGGCACATGCTGGAGGAGAATTTCTTTAGCCCTCTCGCGCACCTCCAGTGAGGAGTCGTTGTTTGCAACATGCTTCACGGTTGGATATGCCAAATCCCAAGGAGCGACTGAAAGCCAAAGCAGAGCAGTCAGACGGAAACTTGACGAAGCATCGTCTAAAGCGACTTTACGCAAAGGCTCGACAGCGCCTCTGCCTCCTATCAGACCCAAAAACCGCATCGCCAAATACTTCTCGAAGCCGCTGCCGGAACTTAGGTATCCAGCAAGAATCGGAATAGCATCATCACCATAACGCCGAATTTCATCGACATACCAGGGAAAGGGAGGAGAAAACGTTTGTGACGTTACCTGACGACCATTGAGCTCAACTGTACGCGCACCTTGCTTTAATGTTTCGCGGAAGATCGTGGCAATCCTCTCGCGCATAACGTGATCAGTCGAAGTTTTGACAGATACCGTTTGTGCTTCGCAATCCAAAACAATAAAGCACATGGAACAACATAGAGCAGCAACGTAGGCGAGTGCGTGTCTTGAAAGCGATTTCATTTCGTAACCCTCTCCAAATCCAGCGAGCATCGAACGCTGCGCGTCAGCGGCTCGCCCACGCAACTTAACAAGGAAGCCCCCTCATGGCGAGTCCGCTGCAAGCGCTTGTTCGGCGGCGGGTGATTTTTCATGGTTCGAACTTGAGACCCGAAAACTTAAAGCCTCTCGCGCCGGCCTTTTCGAAACAAAGATGACTCAATACCTTTTCGCGACAACTAATTGCATACTCACATTCGGTGCTTGGGCCAGGATCATTTCCCAAGAAACGACTCCTATTACTCTCCGAGAAGATTATGTCGTAGTTCGCTAGAAAATTCTCATATGTTCCGAATCTCAAGTGTGATCCCACGTTGAAATGGTGGTTGGATTCATTTCAAACGCAACAACCCTAACGAGAACAAGTGTCCAAGGCCAACTTGTCTTAAGACTTGCAACGAATGGCTGGCGGTCGCTCGCGCGCCAGGCATCACCGGAGCCGCCGCGCGAGCCAGTCGGTGATCATCCCCACCGCGTCGGCCCGCATCATCACCGGCGGCGGAAGCTTCGCATAGTTGCCCGGGAAGCCGTCAGTGTCCTGCACGAAGAGATGGTTGAGGTCCGCCAGCACGCGCGCAGTCACGTCCTTGTTTCCCCCCTCCTTGAACGCGGCCTCCTGTAGCGCCACCTGCTCGGGCACCGCCTGCTGGTCGCGTGAGCCGGTGAGGATCAGCACCGGCGTCTTCACGCGGCGCATGGTGGGAGCAGGATCGTAAGTGAGGAAGAATTTCATCCACGGGTCAGCGGCACTCATGGCGTCGATCCTCTTGGGGAGCTCGGCTATTTGCGAGTCGCGCATTTCGGGAGTGAGCTTGGTGTTGTGCTCAATTTGGTTCTTGAGCTGGAAGTGGAGCGCGCTGCGCCCGGGTTGCCCGATGCCGGCAAGCAGCA
>JBKPAC010000058.1:0-18261 GCA_046726175.1 Acidobacteriota bacterium | reverse complement strand
CTGCAGGAAGCGAGCCAATGAGAGACAGTGGCCGCGCAAGTTTGAGCCAACCCAGGTGCACGGCCCACGCGACCACCGCAGGCGGCATAAGCGAGCGCTACGCAATCGAGTGATACAAACTGATTCGTGCCCCGCTTTTCTACAATACCTAGGAACAATCACCCAAAGGTACTTCATCTTGAGTTCCAATACAGTTAGGGAGTGAAAGCGATTTAGCGAAAGACCCTTCCTACAAGTCTCTAAAGATAGTCAGGCAGCGGTTTGCCGCAGAGTTTCCATTTCCTTTAACCAACTAATAATCTGGTTCCAACTCGGAATGCTTTGGGACGCCAACGTTTTCAATCATCCGCTCATTACCGCGCGCGCCGAACCCTGCACATCCTGCACGACGTACCTAACCGGAATTGAAAGGTTCCCTGACATGACGGCGTTGCTCACCGACTTTCCGTTCAAGTAGTGCGAAGCGTCAGCTACTAGTGGATAAGTTGGCGAATACCAGTACTTGGCTACTCACACCGCAAAAATCTAAACGAAATGGATTGACGTCTCGATGTCTGTCTATATACTATCTGTTCATGACAGATATAAACACCCGCGCGCTCGATCGCGAGCTGAAGCGTGGGGCCGCGGAGCTACTCATCCTTTCACTGCTCGACGCGCGACCCCGCCACGGCTATGACCTGAGTAAACTGATTCACACGCGCTCCGGCGGCCAGCTCACGTTTCACATCGATTCCCTCTATCCCTTGCTGTATCGCCTCGAGGAGCGTGGATGGATCAAGGGTACCTGGGTCGAAAGGCCCAACGAGAGACGCCGCCGCTTCTACAAAGTCACGCCTAAGGGCCGGCGCGTGCTAGCTCAGCAACGCAAGACTTGGGCAGCATTCGTAAACGCTGTGCAACGCATCACGGGAGACGAACATGCCTGACTGGACACAACACGTGCGCTCGCGTTTATCAGCCCTGCGCCTCTCGCCCACTCGCGAGGCCGAGATCGTCGAAGAGCTGTCGCAACATCTCGATGACCGCTATCGAGAGTTGATTGCGGGTGGTATGTCCCCTGACGAGGCCACACGGTTAGCGCTCGCCGATTTCAGGGAAGGCAATGTCCTCGCGGAGTACCTGGCGCCTCTCCGGCAGGCACATCCGCCTTCAACGATCACGCCGGGAGCACCCGGCGGCAAATTGCTCAGCGATCTCTGGCAAGACCTGCGGTACGCCGCGCGCACGCTATGGAAGCGGCCCGGCTTCACAGTCGCTGCTGCTCTCACGCTCGCGATCGGCATCGGGTCGAATGCAACCATCTTCACGGTTATCAATGCGGTACTGCTTCGGCCCCTGCCATTCCCGCACAGCGAACAGCTCGTGAGCCTGTACACACGGTTTCTGTCCCCTACCGGCTATGACTTTCCGTATTTCGCCCTGTCGGGGCCGGAATTCGCCGATGTCCGAGGCCGCGTCAATGCGTTTGCCGGCGTCGCCGCCTACAGCTTCAACAGCAGTAATCTGACGCGTGGCAATGGCGAAGCCGAGCGCGTCCTCACCATGCGCGTGACCTCAGAATTCTTCGACGTGCTCGGCGTCAGGCCCGCCCGCGGGCGTACATTCACCGAAGACGAAGCACAGCGCGGGGAAGCATGCCTAGCTCTTTTGAGTCACAGCGCATTAGATGACGACGCAAGCGCTATCGGCTCGACGATCAGACTCGACGATGCGCCATGCCAGGTGATTGGCGTAATGCCGGAGGGCTTCGGGTTTCGTGATGACCGCGTGAAGGCGTGGACGGCGCTACACGTCAATACTGAGGAAAGCAATCGACAGAGTCATGCGATGGCCGCCATCGCGCGGCTGCGCGATGGCGTCAGCGCTGAGCAAGCTGATGCGCAGCTGCAGTCTCTGCGAGGGTACTGGTCGGAGGAGTATCCCAATCATTACGCGAAGGGACATTTTGCCGTCATTCGCCCGCTGCACGAGGACATCGTCGGCGATCAGCGCGACGCGTTGGTCCTTCTCGCCGGCGCGGTCCTCTTCGTGCTGCTGATTGTCTGCGTTAATCTGGCTGCGCTGCTGGTTTCGAATGGAGAAGCGCGGCGGCGAGAGTTTGCCGTGCGCCATGCGCTTGGAGCTAACCGCCGCCGCCTCATTCGGCAGATGGTAGTCGAGGCGATGCTTCTTGCCGTCATCGGAGGCATCATTGGTGTCATGCTCGCGAACGCGCTGCTTGCAGGACTCCTTGCGCTCTATCCGCAGCGGCTGCCGGTCTCACAGGCCATCACGATCGACTACTCCACTCTGCTGTACACGTGTTCCCTGGTCATCCTGGCCGGGTTCCTGGTCGGCTTTGTCCCCGCGCTGCACGCGACCGGAGCGCGGATGCAGGAAATCCTGAGAACGGATTCCCGCACAGCGACATCGTCCCGCCGCGCTGTAGTCGCCCGTTCCGCGCTCGTGATCAGCCAGCTTGCATTGAGCGTGATCCTGCTGGTCGGCGCGCTTCTCCTGATTCGGTCCTATCAGCGGCTGCAGCAAGTCGACCTGGGCATTGAACCGGATCACGCGCTGACATTTAGCGTGTTCATTCCGCCCGGTCGCGAGCGCGACCCCGCCGCTGTGCGGCGGAGATTGGCTGCGATCGAAGACCAACTCGCTGCAACTCCCGGCGTCGTGGTTGCGGGCGCCATTTCAGCCCTTCCGCTGGTGTGGGCAGGACCGCCTGACGACTTCGTTATTGAAGGTCGGCCCGCACCCATGCCTGGGGCGCCGGCGTGGAACGCGCGCTACTTGATGGCTACGCCGCGAATGTTTCGCGCCCTCGGCATTTCGTTGAAGCGCGGAAGACTTCTCGCCGAAGGCGACGTCGTCGGGCGTCCATTCGTCGCAGTCATCAACGAGACCACCGCGCGTCTCTACTGGTCCGGCGACGATCCGATCGGAAAAACGATTCGTTACTACCCGCAGGAAACGAGCCATCCCATTGAAATCGTCGGCATCGTGGGTGATGTCCGGTCGATTGGCGTCAGCGAGCCGGCTCCGCCCGTCGTTTACGTCCCGCTCGCCCAGGCGCCGCGGCCTCCATACGAGGGACGTTCGATGACATTCATCGTCCGTGTGCTAGGGAATCCGACTGCCATCACCGCATCGGCGCGTGCGGCGGTGGCAGCCATCGATGCTGGAGTGCCGCTGGCGGACGTCCAGCCGATGTCTGAGATCGTGTCGGAAGCCTCCGGCCAGCCGCGGTTCACTACTCTCGTGATGTCGTTCTTTGCGAGTATCGCGTTTTTCCTCGCCGCTCTCGGACTCTACGGAATCCTCGCGTACAGTGTCGAGCAACGAGTTCGCGAGATAGGCGTCCGCGTCGCGCTCGGCGCAAACAAACGCGAGATCTTCCGTTTGATAATCGGTAATGGCATGCGACTCACCCTGATGGGCGCTGCTGTCGGCGTTCCCCTGGCGCTGGCATTGACGCGGCTGATGCGTGGAATGCTGTCCGGGGTCTCGAGCACCGATCCAGTGACGTACATCGCTGTCGTTGGGATGCTGGTGATCTCGGCCTTGCTGGCGAGCTACATGCCGGCTCGGCGCGCCACACGTGTGGACCCGATCGTCGCGCTGCGCGCGGAGTAGCTCTCTTTTTCGCCAAGATTGCACCGGCTGATTCAGCATCACTCGAGAAATTCATTTTCTCACCGCACAGGAGATCTCGCTTATGCAGTAAATGTGCGACAACCCTTGCTCGACCCAGAAACGAAGCACATGTAACCGTCTCAGCAAGAGCTTCAGGCTCATTTTCAAAGTAACCACGGTCAAAGCCGAAGCGTGTCCATTTCTTTTAGCCAAGAAATAATCTGGTTCCAACTCGGAATGCTTTGGGACGCCAAACTTGAATTCCCCTCCACAATATCCCGCACCGAAACTGAAGCTAAACAAGTTGGAGCGGTTCGATAACTGTTACCATCGAATTCAGAGCATCAGGCAAACTGCACTATTTAAAATCTCTGTTTTGATCGGGAGAGCCCTCAGTCCAAACGAAGCCGTTGCGAGTGCGCCTCTTGGCAAAGTCTAGCGCGGTTTCAATGTCCAACTCTCAAGCTTGGTGTCATGGATTTCAAGCTTCGCGAATGCGATCTCCCCATTCAGTAGAGCGAGTTGCTGCGAAAGGTCTTGACAACCACATCAACAGATGAGCTATGGTTGGAAACGACCATTACGGCCCGGCCCCAAAAACCTCTCAATACTTATTTCCTGACACTTACGTCTAATCTGTGCAAACAAGAAGGCTAATTCTCATGTCTAAGAGTATCTTTTCAATTTTCGCCGTCTTAATTCTCCTCTCTTCCGCTTCTGGCCAGGAGTTGGCTTCAAAAACGAAAACGAGCGCGGATTCCAAGACCGAGAGGGAGTTAATTACGAAAGCTGAAGCTCTGCTTACCGAAATAACGCGAAACGCACAGGGACTTAAAAACAAAGAGAACCAAATTCTCATCCGGGTTGCGGTAGCCGAGTTGTTATGGAAAGACCATGAAAGGACCGCCCGCGCTCTTTATCAGGAGGCTTTTGATAATCTTCGTCAGGCGCTAACTCTGGCCAATGATGTTGAGCCAGAAGCGGATGACGTCAATGAGCGTGACCTATTCCAATTGAGGGATCGAGTCCTGGAATCTCTAGGTCAACATGACCCTTTGATGGCCCGCAACCTGCTTCGTCTAAGCAGTGTTCCCCTTCCATCGAATTCCGCTGCTTCTGACAAACCGAATAATTCAACTGCGGGTGACTCAGATACTCGGCTGGAATTGTTGTTTGCAACCGAGACGGTGGATAAGGACCCAACGGAAGCGCTGCGGGTCGCCAAAGAGGCATTAAACGAGGGCTATCCTCAAGGACTCATTTCTTTGTTGTCCAAGCTTGAGCAAAACGAACCGAAAGCAGCCAGAGCACTTGCAGAGGAGATTATCAGCAAACTGCGCAAAGAGGATTTTGTTTCAAACTATGAAGCTACGAGTTTAGCAGTGGCGCTAGTTCAGGAAGCCATCTCCTCCACAAAGGTCAAGGAAGAAGGGTCAGCGAACGAACGAAAGGCTTTGTTGGATCCTCAGACCTCTAGGGAATTCATCGAGTTTCTCGTCGCCGCTGCTTTGAAGAAAGATTCCGGACCTCGTGGAATGTCACTGCTAATGAATTTGCGGTCAATAATCGGTGAGCTGGAAGCATTTGCTCCTGAGCAAGCCTCTCTACTAAGGCAGAGGTTCGAGGAGATCGACAAAGCAAGCGGCGCCGACGCCGATCCTTTCCAACGCTTTCAGCAACTATCGCAGACCAACGATAGCAAGGCGATGTTGGAGTTTGCGCAAAAGATGCCAAAAGAAATTCGCGAAGGTATGTATTCCCAAGCCGCAGTTCTAACCTGGCAACAGGGTGATATGGTAAAAGCAAATGAGATCATCACCACCAAAATCTCCAGTCCAATTGAACGGCGGCGGTTATTAGAGAGCTTTCAAGATCAAACAATAGCGGACTTAATTCGAAGAGGGGAGTTTGGCGAAGCGCGACAGTTAATTGCTCAAATCCGCTCGCGTGAACGGCGGGTCGGGCAATTGATTGAACTTGCGGCGGCCGTAACCGAGAAGGGCGACAAAAAGGCTGTTCTTGAAGTTCTACAGGAAGTTCAAGATCTTATCACCAGTAAAGCGAGGAACCGGTACGAGTTGGACGCACAAATGAGAGTAGCAGAAGCTTATTCCACGATAGATGTGGATCGGAGTTTCGCACTCTTTAGTTCGGCATTTGATCAGATCAATGAATTACTGAAGGCCACTGCGCTAATTGCAAACTTCGGCGGTTTGCCGACGACGATTATGAAAGACGATGAATTCGTCATCGAATCGTCTTCGATCGTTCCCTATGGCTTTGGTACATTTTCGTCAAGAACTATACGAACACTAGCCCAAGCCGACTTTGATAAGACAAAAGAAATGTTCGATAGACTTCAGCGACCTGAAGTACGAGTAGCTGCCTATCTTTTCATGTCTAAGAGCATTCTCGAACCGGAGCCCGCTGTAGATGACTGCACCTGTCCAGAACAACTGAAGAAACTAGAAAGCAAAACAGCAAAATAAGCTTTTGCTTTCAGAAGCAAGAAGGGTTCGGCTTCAACAAGGATTCACAGGATAAGTCTGACGTCGCTGTGGTCTCTTGTAGTTCATTAAGAACCGACCGCTCTTAAGGTTACTTATGTGTAACGCGGAGGGCAGAATGCGAGCGCGCGTCTATTCAAGGGTGAGATTAGCATCCCACCTGGTATGCGATATTGACGCGGTCTTTCGATAACGGCTTACTTAACGGCGGTGTGAGAATCAAACCTTTGGCGGAGATTCTCGGCAAGCATGATGTCGCTCCCACTTTGGTCCATTTGTACGATCAAAAACGATTGCCCATCGGGAGCAATTGCAAGGCCTGGATCAGTCCTGAATAATGGCGTGTCGAGCTTTGCGACGAAACTAATCTTATTGGTTGCGAAGTCGAGGAATTCGATCACCGGACGAGACGGTACTTCTGCAGTGGCAAAATAAATTCCTTTGTCCGTCAAGGCCCAATAGCGCCACAATCCGGCTTGATGGGAATTAACTACTAAGGTCTCTTCACCACCGCCAACCGGCACCCTCCAAATGCCTGGCACGGCGCGACCCTTAGCATAATAAAAGTATTTGCCGTCGACAGATTCGAATCCTTCGAATCCTCCCAACTTAGTGACTTGCAAAGCTGGGCCACCCGCAGAAGGAACTTTCCAGATCTGCATACTTCCACCGCGAGTTGAACCAAAGTAGACCCACTGGCCGTCCCGCGACCAGCTGGGAGTGATGTCTTCTGAGGGATTGTCGGTGAGACGCCGGGGTTTCCCGCCTTCGGCGCTGATGACGTAGATCTCTGGATTACCCTCGGACCAGGAATCGAAAGCAATCAGGGTCCCATCAGGAGACCAACGCGGCGTACCTGTCAATGGGCCACCTATGTTGGTTAATTGGCGGGGATTAGAGCCATCAGCTCCACATATCCAAATCTCGAAGCTTCCGGAACGTCGAGATGCGAAAGCGATATGCTTACCATCTGGTGAGAAATTAGGGCTCGAGTCTTCCTGGGTAGAAGAAACCAGCTTTACGGGAGGTTCGTTTGAGCCTCGGAACTTAGGCATCGCAAAACGCCAGATGTTCCCGTCCGTTAATGACTGGGTGTAAGCGAGACGGCTCTGCTCGCGTGAGATCGTCGGGCTGAACGCGTCACGCTCATTGGTCATCAGTTGCTCAGCCTCACCTCCGGTGGCCGAGACTTTCCACAAGTTATAAGTGCTTCCGCGACGCCTGGAGGCAAATATGATTTCGCGGCCATCTGAGGTCCAGCTCAAACCACGAATAGAGGAATGATCGAAAGTGAGGCGCTTGGGCTCTCCACCGTTAGCAGGCATGAGATAGATGTCTGCTGCCGCGATGCTCTCAGACCTCACGAATGCCAGCAGTTTCTGATCGGGTGAAAACGCCGGATACAGGTCACCAAACGCTCCGGCAGGTGGGGATGTAATTTTGTGCTGATCGCCGGTTTCCACAGTTAGCAAAAAAATACTAAAAGGCTCAGCTTGTGTGTACTTGTCAGGAAGGACCAGAGACTTGCCATCGGGAGAGTAGCTCAGCGTATTTCCGTTGATTACCGGACGATAGGGGAATGCATCTGCCAATTTGCGCTCGGGTCCCCCGAGCGCAGGCACTAGAAACACGCCGCCGGTTGCAGAAGTTTGACGCATGAATGCGATGTAACGGCCATCGGGGGACCACGCTGGATTACTATCGGCGGCCGGATCTGTGGTCAGTCGAAGAGGTGTCTCCGCCCCAATCATCTTTACGTAGATATCGGCATTGTTCTCCTTTTCGCCGTTCCAGACAAAGGCAATCTGGTTCCCATCAACTGAGAAAGCGGCCTGGTCTTCATTACCCGCGAAACTCGTGACTGGCACAATTCTCAACTGGTCTAACGCAACCGCACGGGCTGGCCGGCGCAGAATAGACCAAACAGCAACAGTAGCCGTCAGTCCCAAGACAACGAAAACGATGGGCCAGATGAAACGATTCGCGTTGGATGAAAGGAAAATGTTGGGGCCGTTGATTGGGCCTACTAAGGTGGGTCCAACTGCCACTTTTAGACTTCCGTTTGGACCATTTTCGGAAGGACCCAGTGCCTGAGCTACGTTCTCCCTCCAAACCTCCTTCACGCCTGCTACGAACCGATAGCCTCTTTTGGGAATCGTTTCAATGTATTGCTCTGATTGCCCGTCACCCAAAATCTTCCGCAAACAGGAAACATTTTTCGCAAGATTGACCTCTTCAACAAACGTGTCTGGCCAGACCTTCTTGATAAGTTCTTCCTTATCGATTACGTGGCCGCCATTCTCGACCAGTACCAGCAACGTTTCGAGGGCCTTGGGAGGTAAGTGAATGTGGTGTTCGTCGCGGAGCAGCAGACGCTCGGTCGCATCCAGACGGAAGGGGCCAAACTCATAGAGGTGATTTACTGGCTGACTCATGAGAGGCGGTAATTTCCTACAAAAATCCTAGAAAACCGTACCCAAAACTTCCCCAAGATTTTCCCAAGAATTTAGAAAGACTTTTCGTGTCAACATCGCCTACTGTCAGATTCGGAATATTCAAAAAAGCGGAAGACAAAACGAGCGCGGGCAAATTGCAGTCTCAAGCAAAACGAAACCCCAAACCGAGTTTGCGCGATCTTGCAAAAGTCCAACCAGGCCAGCGCCTTTCTCGAGACTTCCGGGCACTCAATGTGTACTCATTTGCCGTTTAATCTTGACTTACGGAAGCACCGGGCGGCAGCGACATCTTAATCCTCTTCCGCCAGCTTAACAAGATTCTCGAAAGAGGATGTTGAACTATTTCGCTTCCTCCATTTGCTCCGTTCCCGCGGACTCTTCGATAAGGAGACATCATGCTCAGAACCAAAAAGCTGATTGCCAGAATCTCTATAATTGGATTCATCAGTCTAATGTGCGTACTGGTGGCGCCCGGTCAGGAATTTCGCGGCTTGATTGTCGGACAAGTGACTGACCCTCACGGGGCGACAGTGCCGAATGCCACTGTCACGGCGGCAAAAGAAGGGACCGAACACGTCTATACGGCTCAAACCAATAGTGGCGGAAACTTTTCGATTCCTTATGTGCAACCGGGAATCTATACCATCACAGTGGAAGCGCAGGGGTTTAAAAGAACTCTGCGTCAGGGGGTGAAGCTCGACATTGCTGGAAAGCTGAATCTGAACCTGGCTTTGGAGGTTGGAGCAGTCAGTGAAACGGTGGCAGTTCAGACGGAGGACCAGCTGATCAACACGGCAGATGCCTCGGGCGGAACGACGATGGATCCGGATAAAGTTCAAAACTTGCCTTTGAACGGGCGTCAAATTTATACGCTTCTGCACCTGGCGCCGGGTGTGAAGTTTACCCAAACGACATTTGGTCCTGGAGGATTCTCTGGTACGCGCGGCTGGGATGAGACCAATCAATACGTGATCAACGGAGTGTCGGGCTTGTACAACCAGTTCACTCTAAATGGCGCGCCGATCACGCAACAGACGAGCACCAACACGGGGCAGTGGGAGATTTCTCCTAACGTGGACGCAGTCCAGGAATTCAAGATCATGACCAACACCTATGATTCGCAGTACGGGCGCGCGGGTGGTGGCACGATCAATACGATTTTGAAAAGCGGGACCGCCAATTATCACGGCACAGCATTCGACTTTTGGCGGAACGATATCCTGGACGCCAATACCTTCCAGCTAAACGCAACCGGAACTCGCCGCCAACGTCATAACCAACATCAATTCGGCGGTACCTTCGGCGGCCCAATCCCTAAACTTAGCAAAACCTTTTTCTTCTTTAGTTTTGAAGGGTGGCGAGAAGTCCTGCCAAACGGATTCGTGACCAGCACACCTTCTGCCGACGTTCGCTTGCAACCGGATGGTAGCGTCGATTTCAGCAGATATGTGGCAAACGTTCCTGCGTCGAGAAACGGAATTTTCGATCCTCTTACCTGCGCGACGACGAATCCGAATGGGACATGTGAGACGCGCGCACGGTTTCAATGGAACGGAAGGCTCGACGTGATCCCTCCTAATCGAGTGAGCGAAATTGGTAAAAAGATTCTTGCCCTTTATCCCTTGCCAAACTCCAGCGGGCAGATGAATAACTTTACAGCTACTAATCCTGGTCGCTACGAATACAATCAGCCAATCATCCGCATCGATCACAACTTCAGCGACAAGACACGCTTTTACGGCATGTTCGCACACTGGGACGGGACAGAGTTCCGCAACGGAAATGGCTACGATGGTCCAGCCATGATTGGTGACATCAATTACCGCTCGAATCACACGGTGGTTTTGGATTTAACGCGAACTTTCAATCCCAATCTGTTTGGAGACATCCGCGTCTCGTGGAATCGCACGTGGAAAACAACGGCGAATGGGGCTGTTGCCGCAGAACTTGAAGAGCTTACCGATCAAGACCTCGGCCTGACGATGCCCGTGCGTCAGGGACTCATTACGACCGTAACCAGAAACTGGGCGCCGCAAATTACAGTGGCCGGATTTCCGGGAGTCATCGGCAATTCTGTAAACCAGTCTACTGAGGCGTTGATGTACGAGACCTACGAAGTGTCCCCGTCCATCAGTCAAACGAAAGGCCGGCACAGTCTTCATTATGGCGCGCAATATCTGAGGTTTCATGCTGTGCCGGGATTTACTGGAGGAAATCCCAACGGCAGTTTCGCATTCAATCCAGATTTCACAAGGCGATCGCCGAGTCAACAGGGTTCAGGAGCAAACAACGATGGCGCCGGCCTCGCGGCGTTAGTATTGGGTTATCCAACAGGCGGCAGCGTGGACTTCTCTTTTGATGTTTACGAGTATTACGGGTACTACGCCGGTTACATTCAAGATGACTTCAAGGTTCGGCGCGATTTAACGCTCAACCTCGGCCTGCGCTGGGATGTGGAGCAGTCACCGCGCGAGCGTTATCACAAACTCAATGCGGGATTTGACTATACTGCCGAAACTCCCTTCCAGGGCCTGGTAACGTTTCCTGCTAACAACATTCCGCTCACGCCGGCGGGCACTCCCGTCACTGGCGGACAACGAATCACCAACCCGATAACCGGTGGCTTTAGGTTCTCCAGCGACGATCTTGCGCCTTACGACACGCAGCTGGATCACTGGCAGCCAAGATTCGGTGCCGCCTGGGCCATCAACTCCAACACCGTCCTCCGCGGAGGTTGGGGCATATTTACTGCGGTCGCGCGCGAACTCGGTGGTAATACAACCTGGACCCAGAACACACCGTTTACAACTTCGCTGGATGGTGGCAACACTCCTTCCGGCTTTTTCAATTCAGGGATTCCTTATCCCAATGGCGTCGTGTTACCCGTCGGGAATTCTCTGGGACTTTTATCCGGCGTGGGCAACAATCAGAATTTTGATCAAAGGACCCGAAGAATACCTAAGGTCCAGCAGTTTTCATTCGGCATACAAAGGGAGCTGCCGGGTCGAATCGTCATCGATGTGTCCTACATAGGAAGCCGGACGAAGGATCTTCGAGTTGGTACACACATGAACCATCTCAGCGACGAGCAACTGGACGCGTGCAGGACATTCGTCGACCAGAACCCGGGTAACACAAGTTGCCCATTACTTGAACAACTGGTGCAGAATCCGTTCTTCTGGCAGCGAGTTAACCTGACCGGACAACCGGCGAGCTTTGTAAACAGCTACAGAGCCAGCCCGTTGGGAAGTGCGCAAAACGTGCGGGTAAAAGTACTCATGACTGCCTTTCCGCACTTTTGGAACCAGTTATTCTCGTTTACGGAACCTGTCGGTTCCTCACGTTACGATTCTTTAGCCGTGAAGGTGGAGAAGAGACTTTCGGGAGGAGGAGCATTGGTAAAAGGTTTAAGTTTTCTTACCTCATTCACGTATTCCAGGGACATGGGTTCGACAGGTTTCCTGAATGCCAGTGCCCCCAACCCGAATGGTAATGGAGGAGGTCGTCAGGACACCGTGCCGGTGTACGCAGTGTCGGGCACGGACCGTCCGTTCACTTTCGCCTTCAGCGGCATCTGGGGCATACCCATTGGCAAGGGAGGCTTGGTTGGCAACAACGCTAAGGGCGTAATGGGTCAGATCCTCAACGACTGGACACTCGACTGGATCTTTACACATCAGTCTGGTACACCAATCGCGATTCCCAACGGCTTTACGTATAACTGCCCGCAAAACGGTAACAGTTATTTACCAAGGGAGCAGACCTACTCTCAATGGCTCTATAACGAAAGCCCCGGGTGCTTCACTAGCATCCAGGGGGTTAATCCTTACGCACCGATCACAAGCGTTCCGAGAGTAAGTTACATTCGCGCGCCATGGAGGCCACAACTCGCTCTTGCCCTGGCGAAGCAGTTCGTAATTAGAGAGGGAACGAGGCTGCAATTCAAGGCTGAGGCTTTTAATGTAACCAACACTCCAATTTTCGGCGGGCCCAGTACAGCCAATCCGAATGCTCCGATTACGCTTCGACCGGACAGAGCGCCCCTTGGCAGTCCCGGTTCCTGCGATGGTTATGGGTGCATTGGTTTCAATCAATTGAACTTCCCGCGTCAGATTCAACTGTCGCTGAAGCTTCTGTTCTAGGATTGATTAGTCAGACAAACGATCCACGAATATCACTAACAACATTTTGTGTTTGTTCATGTGGTTTCGTGGATCGTTTTTTAACTGCTCTTGGATGTTGCCATGAATAAAAGAAGAGCTACTTGGATGATTCTGCGCACAAAGACTTCATATCTGCTCGCCGTTGCGTTCTTAATTGCTTCTGCAGCGTTGGTTTTGCTCCTGCAAAAACCAATAACTTCACAAACCCGTGTGCGTTCTCGTGTCGAGTCAAGGTCAGCGAAGGCTGGAACCAATGACGTATCTGAGCGCTCTCGAAAGAAAAATACAGGGCGAGCGTTACGAAGCGCCTACGCTTCAAAAAGTTCGGAACCGTCCCGGCCTAATCTGATGACTGAGCCCACGCTCTATGTCGTCGGCTACGCGCATCTTGATACTGAATGGCGATGGGAATATCCGCAAACAATCGGCGAGTATCTTCCCAAGACGATGCGAAATAACTTCGCGTTCTTTGAGAAGTACCCAAACTACATCTTCAATTTCACTGGCGCCAATCGCTATCGTCTGATGAAAGAGTATTACCCCGGTGATTTTGAAAGATTAAAAAAGTACGTCGCCGACGGGCGTTGGTTTCCCGCAGGCTCATCGATGGAAGAGGGTGACGTTAACTCTCCGAATGCCGAATCGATTATTCGACAAATTCTTTACGGCAACAATTGGTTTCGGAAAGAGTTTGGCATAGCAAGTGAAGAGTATATGCTTCCTGACTGTTTCGGATTTCCCGCATCTCTGCCGAGCATTCTTTCTCATGCCGGCATCAAAGGATTTTCCACTCAAAAATTATCGTCGGCTTGGCAGCCGGCGCCCCATGTCGGCGGGCCAGACTCGCCGCAACAAACTCCGGTCGGCATTCCCTTTAACGTCGGGTTGTGGGAAGGACCAGACGGACAAACGGTAATCGCCGCATTGAACCCGCTTAGCTATGGCAGCCAGGTGACTTACGACATCAGCAAATCGCCGCCGGCCCCAACCCCGACGCCTGTTGTTGCGAGTGGGGCACCGATGTCAAATCAGTCGCGTGGCAGACCACAGGAAGATTGGGTCAAACGAATCCGGATCAATGGTGACTTGACGGGAGTTTTTACAGATTATCACTACGTCGGCACCGGCGACGTAGGCGGCTCGCCGAACGAAAACTCGGTAAGGCTGATGGAGGCGATCACTACCAAGCGCAAGGCGTCGCTGGCTCAAGTCGGATCGGGCCAATTTGGGCAGCCTGCCTCCGCACCGATCGCTGACTCGATGATTCAGGTTGGAGATGGTCCAATTAATGTTACCTGGTCCAAAGCTGATCAGATGTTTCTCGATATTTTGCGTTGTTGCAAAACCGATAAGTTACCGCGGTACAAGGGTGATCTGGAGTTAATCAACCACTCAGCCGGATCCCTTACCTCGCAGGCCTATCAAAAGCGCTGGAACCGCAAGAACGAACTGCTAGCTGATGCCGCTGAGAAGGCTTCGGTCGCGGCTGAATGGTTGGGCGTCCGTTCGTATCCGCGCGAGAGACTAAACAATGCCTGGACGCTGGTTATGGGAGGACAATTCCACGATCTCTTACCGGGCACCTCCACACCTAAGGCCTTCCAGTTTGCCTGGAATGATGATGTTATCGCGATGAACCAATTCGCAGGCGTCTTAACGAGTGCGACGCAAGCCGTCACCTCAGGTCTTGATACGCAGGTCAAAGGCACGGCCATCGCAGTCTACAATCCATTGAACGTTGCGCGCGAAGATGTAGTTGAAGCAAATGTGACCTTGCTCAACGGTGCGTCGCAAGGAGTCCGTGTCGTTGGGCCGGATGGCCGTGAAGTACCAGCCCAGTTGAGCAATGGAAAGGTCCTTTTTGTGGCGAAAGTTGCCTCCGTAGGTTATGCCGTTTACGACTTGCAGGCGTCAGATACTCCATCATCCTCGACAGAACTTAGAGTCACTGAGTCGTCGCTTGAGAATGCCCGTTATAGGGTTCAGATAGATCAAAACGGCGATGTGTCAAGCATATTTGATAAGAAAATTAATCGCGAACTGCTGGCAGCACCACATCGTCTTGCTCTATCTACCGATAATCCTCGTCAATGGCCCGCCTGGAACATGGATTTCGAGGACGTGCAACGAGCCCCACGCGTTTTTGTCAGTGGGCCAGCAAAGATTCGAGTGGTGGAAAAGGGCCCTGTACGAGTGTCTTTAGAAGTCGAGCGCGAGACTGAAGACTCTCGCTTTTTGCAGACTATCAGCCTGGCTGCCGGAGACGCAGGAAATCGCGTCGAATTCGGCAACGTCATTGACTGGAAGGTCAAGCAAACCAACTTGAAAGCCACGTTCCCCCTAACTGCGCTAAATAAGATGGCGACGTACAACTGGGACATCGGCACCATTCAACGACCAAATGCACATGAGCGACAGTTTGAAGTTGCCTCGCACCAATGGATCGATCTTACAGACCAAAGCGGTTCTTACGGAGTGACTGTGCTTACCGATTGTAAATATGGTTCCGATAAACCCGACGACCATACGCTGCGATTAACTTTGGTGCGCACTCCGGGAACCCGAGGAGGTTATGCCGATCAGGGCTCACAGGACTGGGGACGGCATGAATTCATTTACGGTCTCGCGGGACACGCAGGCGATTGGCGGGTAGCACAGACCGACTGGCATGCGTACCGTCTAAACCAACCGCTTATTGCGTTTGAAAGTTCCAAACATCAGGGACCACTTGGCAAAGACTTTTCCTTCCTAAGAATCAGCAATCCGCGCGTAAGAGTACTCGCTCTAAAAAAGGCTGAAAACAGTGACGAGTGGATTGTTCGTCTCGTGGAGATTGATGGTAAAAGAGCCGACGGAGTTCGCGTCTCTTTTGCTGGTCCTATCTCTTCTGCGCGAGAGGTTAACGGCCAGGAACAACCGTTGGGTTCAGCTACAGTAACAAAGGGAGAGTTGATTACCTCCTTTACGCCTTATCAGGTGCACAGTTTTGCGGTAAAGCTGGCCGCGCCGACTGTCAGTTTACCGCCCTCGCAGTCACAACCTGTCGCACTGGAATATGATCTGTCCGTTGCCTCCCGTGATGGCAGGCCGGCAGATGGCAGCTTCGATGCGTGGCCTAACAACCAGAATGCGTCACAGGGCAAAGCACTAGCAGCCGAAATGCTGCCGCGCGAGATCGTTTATGCGGGAATACGTTTTAGCCTGGCGCCTGCGGGTGCAGGAACGCCCAATGCTGTCGTGCCGCATGGACAAACAATTACGCTTCCAGATGGAAAGTACAATCGGATATATCTGCTGGCCGCCGCGGCCAATGGCGATCAGAAAGCTACCTTTAACGTCGGCGAGAAATCATTTGCGTTGACCATTCAAGATTGGGGCGGCTTCATCGGTCAATGGGATGACCGCAGGTGGACTCAAAAAGAAGTTCAAATACCGCCGCGGACGCCGCCGCCCGGAACTCCGCCTGACATTGCGGCGCAAATGCAAAGAGCAAGGACCAGGATAGATCCTTACGCGGAGATGACCGGGATCGTCCCAGGTTTTATAAAACGCACGCCGGTGGCCTGGTTCGCTTCGCATCGTCATACTTCTGATGGCGCCAATGAACCCTACGCCTATTCTTATCTCTTTGCTTATTCGCTTGAGGTACCCGGGGGAGCGAGGACGCTGGTGCTCCCGAACAACGAAAGAATTCGTATCCTTGCGATTACCGTCGCAAACGAGGATGGAGAGGTGCGTCCAGCACAACCGTTATACGACACGCTGGAGCGGTAGAGTAAGGCGATATCTCTAAACTTCAGTCGAAGGCATTAACAACTATGAATCGGCGCACTTTCCTTAAGTCAAGGAGAAGTGTGCTTGCGGTAGCCGAAGATCAATGGACCGGGACGGCTTATTGGTCTGGGGAATGGCGATCCTAGTTGCCATGAACCCGACACGCCTGCCTCTCACATTGAAGAAAAGCGAAGCGTATTCAACGGCCTTTGCATGGGCATTGTACAGTCACTGTGACAGGCGGGTGAGATTCGAGTTGAGACATCGTCAGCAGGACTCAGTCCAGCTGCTGTGACTATTCAAAGTGAAACAACGAAATTACGACCCACCGCTGATTGAGATCTTATGAAGACGACTCTTGCCATCGCACTCAATAAAGAGTGGCTCGCGGCTATGCTCATGATCGCGCTGGTGGGTTTGCCGTTTCATGGTCAAGAGAGCCGACCAAAAAAGCCAGTGCTGTACGTAGTTGGCACTTCTCATCTCGACTCGCAGTGGAACTGGACCGTTCAGGATTCGATTCGTTCGTTCGTGCCGGCGACATTCTTCGAAAACTTCAAACGCTTCGAGAAGTATCCCAACTACACGTTTGCTTACGAAGGCGCAATCCATTACATGTGGTTCAAGGAATACTTCCCGGAGTACTGGCCCACCGTGCAGAAGTATGTGAGGGACGGTCGTTGGCGGGTCGCAGGAAACTGGATCAACGCGGTCGATGTGAACATACCATCGCCAGAGTCGCTAATGCGCCAAGCACTGTATGCCAAAAGATTCTTTCGTCATGAGTTTGGCAAGGTTAGTCACGACGTTTACCTGCCCGATTGTTTTGGCTTTGGTTACGCGCTTCCCTCCATTGCGGCCCATTCCGGACTATCAGCATTTACTACGCAGAAATTGACCTGGGGATCCTCTTACGGAATTCCCTTTCCGGTGGGCCGCTGGCGAGGTGTCGATGGAAGTGAGGTCGTGGCGGCCTTAAATCCGGGAGCTTACGTCACACGCATTCGCAGCGACATCTCAGTTGATCCTAAATGGTCCAATGATCCAACGTCGCTCGGCAATGACCGACAAGTTATTTACCGGCTCTTTGGAACGGGCGATATCGGCGGTGCGCCGGACGTCGAGTCAGTCGAGTGGCTTGAAAAATCTTTAGCCAACAAGAACGGCAACGTTGAAGTGCGAAATACGTCCGTTGATCAACTGGCGCGCGACCTGACTGGTGACGAAATTGCAGTGCTTCCCGAATACGATGGTGAGCTGACGATGAAGACACATGGCGTCGGCTGCTATACCTCGCAGGCCGCGATGAAGCAGTTTAACCGCAAGAACGAGCTCTTGGCTGATTCTGCTGAACGCGCTGCCGTCGCGGCCGAGTGGTTGTCGGGCCTTCCATATCCGAGCGAGCGACTCCGCAGCGCGTGGCTGCGTGTGCTTTGGCATCAGTTTCATGACGACTTAACCGGTACAAGTATTCCGCAGGCGTACCAGTTCTCCTGGAACGATGAACTGGTCTCCTCAAACCAATTTGCAGGCGTGTTAGCTAGTTCCACCTCAGCAGTGGCCAACTTGCTTGATACCCAGGTATCGGGTGTTCCCCTGGTTGTTTACAACCCGATGTCGTCTTCACGTCGCGATCTGGTGGAAGCTACCGTTGTTTTCGGTTCGACGGCACCTACAACCATAAGTGTTGTTGACGAAGTTACGAAGCGGGAAGTACCGGTGCAGATTCTTGCGCGG